>CACWKU010000304.1 GCA_902761575.1 uncultured bacterium | reverse complement strand
CCGCCCCGTGCGGCGCGGAGGTGCCGGTGCCCTGGGCGGCGGGACGGTTGCGGTGCGCGCGGGAAGCGCGCGCCCACGCGAGACCCTCGCCGCGGCGTTCGACGCCGATGCCGGATTCCGTCTTCATTGGTGGAAAAACGATGTGCCGCCCCCCTTGCGCGGGGCGTTGGACGGAGTATGCCAGAATCCTGCGCGGAATGCAACGCCCTTGCCGCGGTAGCGGCGGCGTGGTAGACTCGGCCGGCATGCGACGTCCGTCCGCCAGAACCGCCTTCCTCGTCGCGACCGCGCTCGCACTCGGGCTGCCGCTGCTCGGGTGGCTGGGCCTCCGCGGGCTCGTCGGCGCCCACGGGTTCGACACGCCTGACGTCGTTCCGCCGCCGCCCACGCCCGCGAATCTCGCCTCCGGCCGATTCCAGCGCGACGCGGCGGAGCACTTCGAGCACGTCTTCTTCGGCCGGACCGAGCTCCTTTTCCTCAAGAACGGGCTCTTCGACGTCGCCTCGGCCGGGCAATACCACTCCGGCTTCGCGGGCCACGTGATCCAGGGGAAGGACGGCTGGCTCTTCGAGAAGCCCTACCTCGACGCCGCCTTCCGGACGAACCTCCCGATCTGCGGACGGCGCATCCGCTCCCGCACGCGGTCTGCGCTTGCGAATCTCCATCGCGCGTTCGAAAAGACCAGACCCGGGGCGCCGGTCGCATTCATACTTGCCCCAAGCAAGGCGGAGGTTCTTCGCGACAAGGTTCCGGATCGATTCTTCGCCTTTGGCGAACGCTCCGCGGAGGACGAGGCAGATTCCGAGCCCTACCGAACCGTCCGCGATCTTCTCGCCCGGGCGGGCTTTGCCGTGGCCGACTTCTCTCGCCTCGCCGCCGCCGAGACCGACCCGCGCGCGCTCTTCCCCTACGGCGGCACGCACTGGACCGTCTCCCTCGCGGCGTCCGCCGCATCGAACGCCCTTGCCCTGGCGGACCCCTCGCTTCCGAGACCGACGCCTCTTCCGCCCGTATTCGCGCCCGGTCCGGACGACCCGCGCGACCGCGATCTGGCGCACCTGCTCAACATTCCCTTCCCCTACCGCCGCAGGGACGATCTCCACGCTCACGCCTCCTTCCCGCCGCCGCCCGTCAATGCTCCTGGTCCGGAAAGGATCTATATCATCGGCGACAGCTTCGGCGAACAGCTTCGAGAAGCCCTCGTCCGATCGGGGCTTTACGCCTCGAGTTTCGCGACGCGGTCTCGTCCTCCGCCGCAATCCTCTTCGTCTACTCCGCTCCGTCGCTCGCAAGCTCCCGGCTCGCCGAAACCGCCGAGGCTCTCTCAAACGTTCTCCTTCCCGTCGTAAAACCCGGTCGCCGCTATTCGCTCGGCCGTTCCCCCTACGCGATGGGCGGCGCGTGGCGCGAGGAGGCCGGCGGCCGCGTCCTCGTGCTCGATCCCGGCGCCGAGGGCTTCGTGGACCTTCCGTTCACCGGCGGCCGCGGCATGTATGCCTTCCTCTGGCTGAAACTGCTCGATTCCGACGGCATCGTCGTGCGGAGCGTCGCGCTCGCCATCCCCGCCCGCGAGGAGAAGGGCGATTTCCTGCGCGTTCCCGTCCGCGCTTCCGCCGACGCGCCGCTCCGCGTCTCCTCCTTCTTCCTGGACGGAAAACCATGACCCTGCCGCCCGATCTCCCCGACACGCGCGTCCTCGACGCCGACGAGGGCGCGCTCGTCCGCGCCCCACAGCGCTTCCGCGAGCGCTGTCCCGGCCGCGCCGCGCTCCTCGTCGCCGACCCCGCCACGTGGAACGCCGCCGGGCGCGAGCTCTACGCCGCCTTCCGCGCCGCCGGCGTCCCGATCGCGCGCCCCTTCGTCTTCGACGCCCCGCCGCGCCCCTCGCTCGATTCTCTCGCGATCCTCCTCGCCGCGCTCGAGAATTCCGACGAACGGGATCCGCCCTGCCCGGTCGCCGTCGGCGGCGGCACACTCGCCGACCTCTGCAAACGCGCCGCCCACCTCCGCGCCGCCCCCTGCCTGGTCTTCGCGACGGCGCCCTCCTCGACCGCCTTCGCCGCGCCCGGCGCGCGCCTCGCGGATTCCTCGGGGCTTCCGGCGGATCTGCCGTGCCCCGCGCCCGCCGCGGTCTTCGCCGAGCCCGAGGTCCTCGCGCGCGCCCCGGCCCCCCTTGCCGCCGCCGGCTACGGCGAGGCGATGGCCTGCCTCCTCGCGGGCGCCGACTGGCTCGCCGCCGCCGCGCTCGGCGCCGAGGTCTCCGTCGACCCCGCCGCCTGGTCGCTGCGCGACGGTCTGGCCGGCCGTCTTC
>CACWKU010000303.1:2809-4458 GCA_902761575.1 uncultured bacterium | reverse complement strand
CGGCCGGGGCGCTTGACCCGGGAGATTGCGCTCGGGTAAACTCTACGCCGATGAAAACGACCGATCTCGCCTTCGATCTCGTCGTCGCCGGCGGCGGCCTCGCCGGCTGCGCCGCCGCGATCGCCGCCGCGCGGCGAGGCCTCTCCGTCCTTCTCGCCGAGCGCGAGGCCGCCCTCGGCGGCGCGCCCGTCGGCAACCTCGTGATGCCGTTCATGTGGTGGCGCACGCAGATGCCGAAGGAGGACGGCGCGCCCGGCGAGACCGAGGAGGTCGACCTCGTCCGCGGCTTCTTCGCCGAGCTGGTCGCACGCCTCCAGGCGATGGACGGCATGGAGGCCGGCCGCGACTGCTGCGCGCCCTTCTCCGAGCCCTACATGCGCGTCGCGCTCGACCGCCTCTGCGCCGAGGCCGGCGTGAAGGTCCTCTTCCACGCCGCGCTCGCGGGTGTCGAGAAGACGGGCGCGCGCCTCGCCGCCGCGACCTTCGCGTGCAAGGGCGAGCTCGTCCGCGCCGAGGCGCCGGTCTTCGTCGACGCCACCGGCGACGCCGACCTCGTCGCGATGGCGGACGTCCCGTTCCGCGTCGGGCGCGAGCCCGACGGCCTCTGCCAGCCGATGACGCTCTGCTTCCGCGTCTCGGGCGTGAAGGACGGCGTCGACTGGAAGGCCGTGAACGCGCGCTGGCGGGAGGCGCAGGCGGCGGGCCGCCTCTCCAACCCGCGCGAGAACGTGCTCGTGTTCCGCCCGATGGAGCCGGGGACGGTCCACTTCAACTCCACGCGCGTCGTGAAGCTCTCGCCCGTCGACCCGTGGGCGCGGTCCCGCGCCGAGGCCGTCGCGCGCGAGCAGATGCTCGAGCTCTTCGGCTTCCTGCGCGCGGAGTTCCCGGAGCACTTCGGCTCCTCCCGCATCTCCGCCGCCGCACCCGCCGCGGGCGTGCGCGAAAGCCGCATGCTCGAGGGGAGGCACGTCCTCACGGCGGACGACCTGCTCGCCTGCACGCGCTTCCCGGACGCGATCGCCGCGGGCAACTACGACATCGACATCCACAGCCCGGACGGCTCCGGCACGAGCCACCACTACTTCGACCAGGGCCAGTGGTACACGATCCCCTACCGCTCGCTGCTGCCGCGCGAGGGCGGCGACAACCTGCTCGTCGCGGGCCGGTGCATCTCCGCCACGCACGAGGCGCAGGCCTCGATCCGCATCATGCCGATCGTGACCGCAATCGGACAGGCGGCCGGCACGGCCGCCGCGCTCGCGCGCCAGGCGGGCGTCCTCCCGCCGGACGTGGATGTCGGCGCGCTCCGCGACGCGCTCCGCGACGATGGCGCGTTCGTCGGCTAGCCCGACCGGATTCCGCCCGTTCCGCCTTCCTCGAATACCTGACCACCCGATCAATCCCAGCACTCATGAAAGTACAACCCGAAAGCTACATGTTCGAGATGATCCGGACCGAGCTCGCGGACGCCGTCGGCGCCGCGAACGTCGACGTCCGGTTCGCCGACAGGTTCGGCCACTCGATCGACTACTACTGGATCCCCGAGATGTGGCACGATCGCGGCCGGCGCTGCCCGCAGCCCGACTTCGTCGTGCACCCCGGCTCGACCGCCGAGGTCTCCCGCGTGATGAAGATCGCGAACCAGTACA
>CACWKU010000303.1:0-2800 GCA_902761575.1 uncultured bacterium | reverse complement strand
CACCTCGAGTGGAACTGCAACAAGGAGGGCTTCTCGACGATGCACCTGCCGGCGTCGATCGCGTGCGCCACGATCGGCGGCTTCCTCGCGCACCGCGGCACGGGCGTGCTCTCCACGAAATACGGCAAGATCGAGGACATGGTGATGTCGCTCGAGGTCGTGACGCCGACGGGCGAGATCATCCATACGCTCCCGGTGCCGCGCCACGCCTCCGGCCCCGACCTCACGATGCTCTTCCTCGGCAGCGAGGGCACGCTCGGCGTCATCACGGAGGTGACGCTCAAGGTCCACCCGCAGCCCGAGTCGCGCCAGTTCCGCGCCTACATCTTCCCGGACTTCCACACCGCGATGCAGGCCGGCGCCTCGCTCATGCGCTCGCGCCTCGGCCCCTGCGCGATGCGCCTCTACGACGAGACGGAGACCAAGACCCACGTCTCGAAGGTCTTCGGCATCGACCTCGACAAGGGCGCGTACCTCGTCTTCGGCTTCGACGGCCGCAAGGACATCGTGAACCTCCAGATGAAGCACGCCCGCGAGATCATGGAGGGGCAGTTCCACGGCAAGGACCTCGGCGCCAAGGGCGGCGAGTGGTGGTGGGAGAACAAGTACAAGTTCTTCTACCCCGGCTACATGTTCCACGTCCCGCAGGCGTTCGGCACGCTCGACACCGTCGCCGACTTCGCGCACATCGAGAAGGTCTACTGGGCGATGAAGAACGTCGTGAACAAGGAGTTCCCCGACGCGCGCTTCATCGGCCACTTCTCGCACTGGTACGAATGGGGCTGCATGCTCTATGCGCGCTTCATCTTCCCGGGCGACAAGGTCCCGCCGGACCCGCGCGACGCCGCCGCGCTCTACAACGCGGTCTGGGACAAGGCCATCCGCGCCGCGATCGCCAACGGCGGCGTCATCAACGAGCACCACGGCGTCGGCCTCAAGCTCGGCCGCTACGTCAAGGACCTCTACGGAACGGCGATGCCGGTCCTGGAGGGCATCAAGAAGCAGCTCGACCCGAACGGAATCATGAACCCCGGCAAACTGGGGTTTGCCGGGATTTAAATGGCGGCTGCGCCGCCGTGAAATTGCCGCTACGCGGCTTGAAATCGGCCTCCGGCCTTGAAATCGAAAAGACCGAGATGTTTTCATGAATCCGACCGCTGAAGCGCTTCGCCAACGAAGCTTCGACTTCTCCGTAAGAATCGTCGCCCTTACGCGCCTGCTGTCCCAATCGCAGACGGAAAGGGTTCTTGCCACGCAAATACTCCGGAGCGGGACGAGCATCGGGGCGAACATCCGCGAAGCCCAGTTCGCCCAATCCAAGGCGGACTTCGTTTCCAAGCTCAGTATTGCGCTCAAGGAGGCTTCCGAGACGCAATATTGGGTGGATCTTCTATCCGCATCCGGTCTGGTGACGAAGGATCAATTCGATCTTCTCAAAGCGGATGCGGATTGGCTCGTGGGCACGCTAGTCAACGTCATCAAGTCATCCAAAAGGAATTTAAGGCCGCCGCAGGCGGCAATCTAACCATTTCAAGCCGCGTAGCGGCAATTTCACCATTTCAAGCCGCGTAGCGGCAATTTCCGCGTAGCGGCAATTTCACCATTTCAAGCCGCGTAGCGGCAATTTCACCATTTCAAGCCGCGTAGCGGCAATTTCACCATTTCAAGCCGCGTAGCGGCATTTACCCATTTCAAGCCGCGTAGCGGCGATTTAAAAGGAAACAAAATGAACATCGACGCCTACAACGAATCCATCTTGAACTGCCGGTTCTGCTTCATGTGCCGGCACCTCTCCGCCATCGGCAACGTCCGCCACACCGAGGCCGACACGCCGCGAGTGCGCGCCGCGATGCTCTACGGCCTGCGCACCGGAACGAACTCGTTCGACGACTCGGACTTCGTCGACGCGCTCTACCGACAGGACCTCTCGGCCTGCTGCGTGCGCCACTGCGTGAACCACTTCGACGAGAACGGCCTCGCCCTCGCCGCGCGCGCCGACGTCGTGGAGGCCGGCAAGGCCCCCGAGGCCGTCGCCGCCCTCGCGAAGCAGCTCGCCGCGACGTCCTCCTGGAAGGCCGAAGGCAAGGGCGGCCTGGCGTGGTTCCTCGACGCCACCACCGCCTCCGACAAGGCCGCCGTCGCCACCGCGAAGAAGCTCTTCGCCGCCGCGAAGGTCGCGCCGAAGGTCGTCACCGGCGGCTGCATCGGCAAGGCGCTCAAGGTCCTCGGCTTCCTGCCCGAGGCCAAGACCGCCGCGGAGAAGTTCGCCGCCTTCCTCAAGGAGGCCGGCGTGAAGACGCTCGTCGTCTCCAATCCCGCCGCCTACGATGCCCTGGTGCGCGACTACGCCGACTTCGGCGTGAAGCTCCCGTGCAAGGTGCTGCACGTCACGCAGTGGATCCTCGGCGCGAAGCTGAAGTTCGCGAAGAAGCCCGGCGCGGTCTACCCGATTGCAGACGACTTCCTGCGCAACTACGACAATCTGGACGCCCCGGAGAAGCTCCTCAAGGCACTCGGTGCCGAGTGCAGGCCCTTCGGCACGAACGACGAGGAGTCCTACAACTGCGGCGAAGGCGCGGTCGTCCTCGACCGGCTCCACCCGGAGCTCGTCGGCGACCTCGCGCGCTACGTCGCCGCCCGCGCCGACGACCCGAAGAAGGACACCCTCGCCGTGGGCTCCGTCTACGCCAAGCGCGCGCTCGCCAAGGCCGGACTCAAGGCCGTCACGTTCGAAGAGCTCGCCGCGTCATGCTTGTAAACATGAGGGAAATGCTCGTGATGTTCGACGGCTCGCGCCTGC
>CACWKU010000302.1 GCA_902761575.1 uncultured bacterium | reverse complement strand
TTCCGGGACCCATCGTGAACACGAGGCTCAACACGACGATGACGATGATGGATATGATGGGAATCCACATCATGTAGCCGCGCGACTTGCTGGCCTGCTTTTCGGCGTTTGCAACAGACTTCCTGATGAGATGCTGGTTTTCGCGAGCACGCGCGCGCTTGGCAGCTTCTTCCGTCTGGTCATACCGTGCTGCAGCAGCCTGCGCCTTCGTCATCTTCTTCTTTTTCTTGGCCACGTCGTCCCCTAAATCGCACTCGGTATTCGCCAAGCGAGATTATAGCTTACCTTGCGTCGGGGTCGACCTTGATGGGCTCGCGTGTGTGGTGTGAGTAACTTTAACTGGGGTGAGGGACCTCCCCAGACATGTGAACAGGAAAGGACCTTTCGGTATTCTTCGATTGGCTTAGTCTTCGAAGAGAAAGGTCCCATCTGTGAATTCTACAACTTTCACGGCGCTCGTCGCCGTGGTAGCCGATTATTTCTACATGGCGCTCAGGGCGACCGAAGACTTCGACTCGTTCCTCAGGGCCGTCCGCGAAGGGATGCGCGAAGCCGCCGTCGCCGCCGTCGCGGAATGCGTCGAGCGGTTCGACCGCGAGGTCGCAGCCCAAATCCCGAGGTCGTGGGAGCTCAAGGACAGGCCCTCGAGGACGGTGGTCACGATGTTCGGCAAGGTGACGTACGCGAGGTCGCGCTACCGCGACGAGCACGGCCGCAGCCGCTACCCGGCAGACGAGATACTGGGCATCCCCAAGCGAAAGCGCCTCACGACCGACGTGTTCCTGTGGTTGGTGGCGCGCGCCGCCCGCGTGTCGTTCCGGCGCACCGCGCGCGGATTCTCCGAGGTCAGCGGATGCAGGGTCTCGGCGATGTGCGCCTGGCGAGCGGTGCAGCAGGAGGGCCCGCTCATCGCCGCCGACCTGGAGTCGGCGCCCTCGCGCGGCATCAGCCAGGCGGACGTGTTCGCCGAGTGCGACGGCATATTCATCGCGCTGCAGGCGCCCGAGAGGCGCAAGGAGGCGATCGACCGGTTCCTGGCCGACCAGGCGCGAGAGAAGTCGTCGGTCGAGCTCAAGGCGGGGTGCGTCTACGCCGGCAAGAAGAAGGAGGGCAAGCGGGGCGTGCGCGGCAACGTCGCGCTGTTCGCCACGGTGGGAACGGCCGAGGAGATGCGCGAGGGCATGCGCGCCACCATCGCCGCCGAATACGACGTCGCCGACATAGAGCGGATCCACTACGCCTCCGACGGCGGTGGCTGGTGCGTGAACAGCGGCCTCGACGACGTCGGCGGCGCCATCGAGCAGGGGCTCGACCTGTACCACGTCATGAAACGCGTCCACAAGGCGTTCCCGGAGGGCGCCGGCCGCGAGCACCTCGTCTCGCTCGCCCTCAGGTGCAGGCCGGAAGCGTTCGTGAAGGCCATCGACCGGATGACCCCCCAGGTCAAGGACGCGAGACGTAGGGAGAAGATGCGCGAGTGCCGCGACTACGTGGCCAATCACGCCGACCTGCTCCGCGGCGGCGGGTCGCTCGGGACGATGGAGGCGACCAACGCGTACGTCTGGGCGAAGAGGATGAAGTCGTTCGGGTGCTCGTGGTCGAGGCGCGGTGCCGCCAACATGGCGCTCGTGCTCTGCCGCGTCTGCGCGAACCGCCCGCTCGTGGCGCCGCCCAAGGGCGTTCTGTTCACGGCGGCCGAGAAGGCGAAGGAGGCCGCGTCGGTCGCCGAGCGCGGTGCCGAGGCCGCCGCCCAGCTCACCGTCGGGAAGGGCTGGGAGCCGCCGCAGCTCCCCAAGCTGCTCACCAAGAACGTTGCGATCCCGCTGTCCTATCGCTGCTGACGACCGCCGCGCGTCAGCGCGGCATCCATGTGGCCGCGCGACGTGGCGGACGCAGGTCGGCGCAACTTGCACGCGCGCGCATAATCAAAAGGCACGCGCGCGGAAGCCTCCCGATCAAGGGAGTCGGCCTTCGCGCGCCAAAATGACAGCCCGGCTCCGCCGGGCGAGCCCCTTGGCGGCACTTGGCCCGAGATGCCC
The DNA here is from genome assembly GCA_902761575.1 of uncultured bacterium. Lineage (GTDB taxonomy): Bacteria > Verrucomicrobiota > Kiritimatiellia > RFP12 > UBA3636 > UBA3636. Next base: position 95 of record CACWKU010000302.1, on the reverse strand, counting down.
GCTCTCTCTGCTATGATTCTACTCAGAAGAACTCCGATTGGGCCGATTTAATCGCTAAAGGGTATCGGCTCTACCCCAGTTAAAGTTACTCACAC
>CACWKU010000301.1:449-2367 GCA_902761575.1 uncultured bacterium | reverse complement strand
CGTCGCGGGCGGCGGAGAGCGCGCTGTACCATCCGGGCGGCGGCGCCTCGCCGGGGCGGATCGCGTCCCACGCCGCGCGGGCGCCCAGCAGCAGGTTCGTCGCCGCCGCGGGGTCCTCGTTCGAAGAGAGGACCTGCCCCTCCCACGCGGGAATCGAGTAGCGGAAGATCGGCGCGGGCGGGATGACGGATTCCACCGCCGCGCGGAACCCAGCCGGGTCGGGCGCGGGAAGCTCGTTCGCGAGGACGATCCCGAGCCAGTCGGACGTCGCGGAGAGATCGCCGGGGGCAAGCGCCTGCGCGCGCTCGAGCCAGGTCAGCGCGAGCCCCTCGATCCCGGGGCTTCCGCGCGGGACGGCGGACGCCGCCGCGACGAGCGCGGCGGCGGTCTCCTCTCGCGCGGCGGACGGCAGGTCCGCGCAGAGCGCGTCCGCAAGCGCGGCGGCCCGCGCCGCGCGCTCGCGAAGCGGAATCTCCGTCTCGGAGAAGAGCCCGCGGGCGAGCGACGCGAAGAGCGCGCCGGGCGGAACCGGGGCCGCGCCGGGGCGCGCCCGGGCGAGCATCACGTATCGGCGGAAGGACGCGACCGCCTCCGCGCGAGACGATTCCCGGACGGCCTCCGCGGACGCGCGCGCAAGCTCCGCCATGCGCGCGGCCGGCGTGTCGGCCGCTACGCGCGGGGCGTCGGACGGAGCGGGCTCCGCGGACGAAGTGGGCTCCGCGGCGGCGGAGAAGCAGAGCGCGGCGGCCGCGAAGCACGGCGCCAACGGGAGGAATCGGAGGCGCGTGGAGCCCATGGGAAGGGGGAAGCCTACTTGGTCTTGTGGCGCTCGAGCTTGATGCGCTTGTCGTGCTTGTGCTTGGACATCTTGGCGCGGCGCTTCTTCTTGATGGAACCCATGGCGGGCCGTCTCCTTGGACTGTGGTGTGCTGTGTGATGCCGCGCGGTGCGCGGACGTGTTCGGAACGAACGCGGATTCTAGCGCAAAGCCCTTCCCGATGTCCACCGAAAAAAACTTGGATTTTTCGCTTGGAATGCGAGACCCGTTCTGGTAGACTTTACGGCAAACTTCCGGCGCGGGAAACCCCGCCACAACGAAGACAAGGAAAACACAAATGAAAAAGATTCTCGCGATCGCCCTCGTTGCGGCGATCTTCATGGCGGCCCCGGTCGCTCAGGCCCGCGAAGCGGGCGGTCTGGCCGGCGGTCTCGTCGGTTGCTGCTTCGGCGTCCGCACCGCCGCGGCGTGGAACGAGGGCAAGAACCTCGACATCCGCGAATGGCTCCGCATCGTCCCGATCGCCGGCATCGTCGCCGCGGTCTGGAACACGGTCGACGGCTGGAACGGCGTCACGACCGCCGACCTCCGCAAGGCCGCCGGCGAGCAGTACTATTGATCGCCGTCGTGCGCCACGCAACGCACTCCGCGCCGGCGCGCGCCCTTCGGGCCGCCGCCGGCGCGTTCCTTTCCCTGGGGCTCGCCGCCGCGGCGCAGGACGCCGCGCCGGATGCGAGCCCCGCGGAGCTCGCCGTCCCCGCGACAAACGTGCTCGCCGTCATCTCCGCGCGATACGCCGCCGTTTCGAACGTCTCGTGCACCGTCCGCCGCGGGCTCTCCGTCGGCGGGAAGGACGGCGGATCGGCCGAGGCCGTCTCGCGCATCGTCTGGGCGCGCGGCGGCTTCCTCAACGCGCAGAAGATCGCCCCCGACCGCCGCCGCACGGTGATCGACGGCACGACCGTCCGCACCGCGCCCGAGGACGAGAAGGAGCCGATCTGCTTCCCCGTCGCCGACCAGCTCCCCACCCAGGCCGCGAATCTGCGCGCCGTCCCGGGCTCGCCCGAGGAGTCCCTGTCCGCGCTCGACCCCGCCACGGCGGAAGAGGTCCTGCCGCCCGCCGCGCCCTTCGCGCGCCAG
>CACWKU010000301.1:0-400 GCA_902761575.1 uncultured bacterium | reverse complement strand
GTCGCGGTCGTCTCGTTCGCCGCCGATGGTTCCGTCGCGCGCCTCGAGGCGTTCGACGACGCCGCGCGTTCGCGCCCCGCCTGGTCGACGGAGTTCCTCTCGCCGGCCGAGCTCCTTCCGGGCGTCCCCTTCTTCCGGAAGATCGAGACGACGTCCGTCGTCGACGGCCGCACCGTCCGCGCGACGACCTCCTGCGACCGTCTCCGCGTGAACGAGGAGCTTCCGCCGTCGGTCTTCGATCCGAAGGCGTTCTTCTAGGTCACACGGTCTCACGGTCACACGGTCGAAGGGTCACACGGTCGGTTATGAAAGCGATAGCGGTCGGTCTGGCGGTTGCGGCGGCCTGCGTCGGTGCGGCGGAGCCCGCGTCCGCGCCGGACGCCGCGCGCGCCGGGCGGCG
>CACWKU010000300.1 GCA_902761575.1 uncultured bacterium | reverse complement strand
GCGCGAGCGCCTCGAATCCGTCGTCCGCGACCATGGCGGCGAATTGCGCTTCACCGTCTTCGAGCCCGGCGGCCGCCCCGTCTGGGACCGCGCATGGGAAACCGACGAGCTCTGGGACTGGCTCTTCTCCCACCGCCGCCCCGCGCGCCGCCCCCGTTCGATCCTCCGCTCCCCGGCGACCCCTTCCTCTTGGTCCTTCTCCCGAATCCGCCCCGTCCCCGCTCCCTGACTACCTCCTCTTTCCCTTATTTTCATACTCCCAAACCTTGTGTGTTTTTCGCCGCTCCGCCGTCCCAAATCCTTCTCAACCCCTCTTCCGTCACTCCGTCTTTCGCAGCCGGACGCGGCGTTCCGCCGGTTCTTTCTCCGGCCTTTTCCGTCCCGGCGGCCGTCCGTTCCCGTTGCGTCCCCGCGGCCGTCCGTTCCAGAGCGCGTCGGACGCGGCGCCGGCCGTCGCCCCGCCCCAGTCCCGAAGCCATCGCCGGGCCTTTTCCCGCGCGGCGGCCAGCGCCTCCGCCGTGGGCGCGGGCAGCCGCGCCTCCTCGGCGGGCGAGGGCGAAAGCAGCAGCTCCGCGGGCACCGGGTCGCCCACGCCGTGCCGAAGCCGGAACGCGTGCGCCATGCGCCGGCAGTTCTGCAGCGCCGCGTAGTGCGGCGCCAGCTCCCGGCAGTTCTCCCGCAGCCAGCCCAGCAGCCCCGGGTTGCGCCCCACGATCACGCCCTCCCCGTCGCGCACCGGCCCGTTGTCCACGGCCGCCTCCAGGTCCAGCAGCATCGACCCGAGACGGATCTTCTCCTCCACGCGGCCCCGCCCCCGCGCCTTCCCGTACTGCGCGAGCAGCGCTTCGGGCGAGGGCGCGGGGCGCAGGGAGCCGCCGCAGAGCTTGCGCAGCGTGCGGCCCGGACGGGCGAGGGGCGGCTCGGGCGGCGCACCGACGCGGCGCAGGGCCCAGCCGGCGAGGGCCTTCGCCCAGTCGAGCCAGGCCGAGTCCCGCCTCTTCCGGCGCTCGGCCCGGCCCTTCAGCGCCCGGTCCGAGGCGAAGGGGGCGAACCCCCGCCGCGCCCGGGCGTTGCGGCAGAGCAGGTCCTCCCGCTCGCGCTGTTCGCGGATGCGGTCCCGGGCGTCGGAGAAGTCCCGCACCGCCCGGTAGTAGGCCTCGCGGTCGAAGACCGGGGCGCAGGAAAGCTCCCGAAGGCGCGCGACGTAGGCCTCCTGCATCTCCCGGTCCTCCCGGGCGCGGCGGTAGTAGGCGCGGTGCAGGATGCGGTCGGCGCCCTTGGCCGCGAGCCGGAACACGGGCCAGAAGGGCAGCGAGAGGATGGCGAGCAGCTCGCCCAGCGACACGTCCTGCACGGGAGGGGAGTCGCCGCGGTCGCTTCGGCTGTAGGAGAGCGTGCCGGTGACGGGAAAGTGGAAGATCAGGCCCATGGCGCACAAGGATAGACGATTCGCGCGGCGCGCGCAACAAAAATCACACACGGGTGGGGAGTGTGAAATGAAAGGCGGTTTGGAGTTGATTTTTGAGTTGGCCGATTGCGAATGACGTCGCTTTCTGGTAGAATCGGCGGCATGATCCGGTTCGGACTGTCTCCGCTGCTCCTCTCCGCCGTGCTCGCTGCCTGTGCGCACGGCGCTTCGACGTCCGTTTCCGCGTCGCCCGTTCCTGCGACGACCGTTTCCGCGTCGCCCGTTCCTGCGACGACCGTTTCCGCGTCGCCCGTTCCTGCGACGACCGATTCCGCGCCGGCCGTTCCTGCGACGACCGATGCCGCGCCGTCCGTCTCCTCGCCGTCCGTTTCCGCGCCGGCCGTTCCTGCGCCGGGAGGCGTTGCGCGGCCCGCCATCTTCTGGCACTGGCTCGGCGACGGCGTGACACGCGAGGGTGCCGCGAAAGATCTGGGAGCCATGGCGGAGGCGGGCTTGGGAGAGGCGCGCATCGCCAGCGTCACGATGGCGGAGGTCCCGCGCACGGCCGCGACGATGTCCCCGGAATGGCTCGAC
>CACWKU010000299.1 GCA_902761575.1 uncultured bacterium | reverse complement strand
CCCTCGCGCGGCGCGACGCCGGCGGCTACACCCGCGAGGGCGGCCGCGCCGCGATGGAGCGACTGCTCGCCGACGGCCGCGCGCCGCGCGGCGTCTACTGCATGAACGACGAGATGGCCGCGGGCGCGCTCGACGCGCTGCGCGCGGCGGGGCTGCGCGTCCCGGAGGACGTGCGGATCGTCGGGACGGACGACTCGCTCTGGTCGCGCACGTCGGTCCCGCCGCTCGCGACCGTCCGCATCGACGCGCGGCACATGGGCAGCCAGGCCGTGCGGCTGCTCCTCAAGCGCATCGCCGCGCCGGGCGCCCCCTTCGCGCGCGAAGTCCTCGCGCCGGAGCTGGTCGTCCGCGCCTCCGCCTCGCCCGCGCGCCCCGCGTAGAGCGGAAAGTTGCGGCGAAGCGGAGCGATGTGCTAGAATCCGCGCCATGTCCACGGATGAAGGGAAGAAGGGCGAAAGCATCCTGCGCTGGCTCCTCGGCGCGGCGGCCGCGGTCGTCGTGATCGGCGGCCTCCACGCGGCGGCCGGCCTCGTGACGCGCGTGCTCGTCATCGCGTTCGTCGCGATCCTGGTCTCCCCGGTCTACTACTTCCTCGTCCGCCGGCGCTTCCCCGCGTGGGCCGCCGTCGCGCTGATCGTGCTCGCGATGGCCGGCGTCTGCGGCTACGGGCTCGGCTACGCCGTCCCGCGCGCGGTGATCGACTTCTCGAAGAAGCTCCCCTCCTACCACGCACAGCTCGTCGAGGCCGCCGGGGAGGCCGCGGAATGGCTGCGGGACAACGACATCCCCGTCCGCGACGAGGACCTCTCGGGCATGCTCCCGGACAAGTCCGACCTGATGCGCATCGGCCGCCGCACCGCGTCGTGGACGTTCTCGGTGACGGGCGACCTGGTGCTCATGCTGATCATCGTCGGCTTCCTGATCGCCGACCTGCCGCGCCTGCCGCGGATGCGGCGCCTGCCGTTCATGACGGAGACGCGGTGGCGGATCGTCGTCGGGTTCGTCCACGACGTCCGCCGCTACATGGGCATCAAGACGCTCGTCTCGGCGGCGACGGCGGTCCTGATCTGGTGCGGCGTCCGCGTCGCGGGGATCGACCCTTCGGCCTCGCTGCTGCTCGCGCTCGCGGCCTTCCTGCTCAACTTCGTCCCGGCGATCGGTTCGGTGATCGCCGCCGTCCCGGGCGTCGCGCTCGCGCTGAGCGTCTCCGGAACCGGCGCCGCCGTCGCGCTCGCGGCGTGGTACGTCGTCGTGAACCAGGTTCTCGGCAACATCCTCGAACCCCGTTTCATGGGCAGCGGCTTCGGCGTTTCGCCCGCCGTCGTGATGATCTCCGTCCTCTTCTGGGGCTGGGTCCTCGGCCCGGTCGGGATGCTCTTCGCCGTCCCGCTCACGATGGCCGTCCGCGGCACCCTCGTCTCCCGCCGCCCGGTCGCAACGGAGGACCACGCCGCATGAAACGCCTCCTTCCCGGAATCCTGCTCGCGGGCGCCCTCGCCTCCGTTCCGTGCGCTCGCGGCGCGGGGATGGCCACCAACCGCTGGGTTCGCGCCGCCGGCAAGGACGCCCGCGCGAGCGTCGCGGAGAACTGGTCGCTCGGCCACGCGCCGAAGAGGAACGAGGTCGCGCTCTTCACCGCGCGCCACCCGACCGCCGCGGTCTGGGACGCCGCCGCGCCGCACGAGATCGGCGGGCTCGTCCTCGACGAGGGCTACCTCTCCGTCCTCACGTTCGAGACGACGGCCGGCAAGCCGGTCAAGGTCGACGGCGACGTTGACCTGCGCGCCGGCGCCCTCACGCACCCGCAGAACGGCGACGACGCCCGCTGGTCGCTCCAGCTGCGGGTCGGCGGATCGCTGCGCGTCGGTCCCGGCGCCATCGTCTCCGCCACCGCCAAGGGCTTCGCGCCCGGCAAGGGCCCCGCGCCCGGCCTCGAGCCCGGCTGGGGCGCCTCTCACGGCGGCCAGGGCGCGCCGAAGTCCGGCGGCGAGTCGGGCCGCCCCGCGCTCGTCTGCGGCTCCATCTTCGAGCCCGCCGCGTGCGGCTCCGGCGGGACCGTC
>CACWKU010000298.1 GCA_902761575.1 uncultured bacterium | reverse complement strand
CACTGTTTTTTGGTTCCGTGTTCATTTTCTCGTCTCCTTGTCGTCTTCTCGTCTAGCGTCTCGCGTCTCTCGTCCGGCCCGGCGCAAAGCGCCAGGCGCCGGACGAAAACTCACTCCGCTCGGACTCCGCGTGGCGGGAGGCCTCGCGGACGACGAATTCGCCGTCCGCGCCGATTTCCACGACAAGCTCCGCCGGGATCCCCTTGTGGCGGTAGAAGCCGCGGAGGAGGAGGGCCGGACGGGCGGTGGTCTCTTCGAGGTCGACGCGGGTCACCTCGAAGTCGTAGAGCAGGCCGAGCGGGTCGTGGAGCGCCGGCTCGTCCGCGCAGCAGTCGCCCGCGAAACGGAGGATCCGGGTCGTGGCCGGCGCGGTCCAGTGGAAGACGGCGAGCGTGCGGTCCGGGAAGGGGCGGCCATCGTCGGGCCCGAGGAACACGTCGCCCCGGACCCCGTTCGTCGGGGCGTCCGCTCCAAACGGCCGCACGGCGTTGAGCATGTGCCACGGGAAGAAGCCGGGGCGCGCCTCGCAGGACCGCAGGACGGCACGCGGGACGGGGTCGAGCGAGTCGAAGTAGAATCCGCCCTTCGCCGCCGCGTCGGCCCCGGCGGCGATCGACTCGAACGCGTTGGAGAGACTCGTGCGCGAAGGCGGCAGCACCGGCGTCCAGGCGGCGTCCCGGCTGGTGAACACGGGGATGTTGTTCGTCGGGTTCGCGGGGTCGCACTCTGGGGCGTACTCGATGCGGGCGGCGGCGCGGAGGGTTTCGAGAAGCGCGAGGCGGCGCTCCTCGAGAAGCCGCAGCCGGAGCCGCTCGGACACATCCTCGCGGACCTCCTCGAACGCGAGCGCCCGGCCCGGTTCGCGGCCCGTCACGAGAACGAGGTGGAAGCCGTATTCGGTCCGCACCGGTTCGCCCGTCTCGCCGACGGGCTGCGAGAACGCGGCCTGCTCGAACTCGGGAACCATCACCCCGTGCCCGAACCATCCGAGGGCGCCGCCGCGGTCGCGCGACGGACAGTCGGACGCTTCGCGCGCGACCGCGGCGAAGTCCTCCCCGGCGAGGACGCGTTCGCGCAGGGCGCCGATCTTCGCGCGGGCCGCGGCCTCCTCCTCCTCTGTCGCCGTCCTCGGGCACAGCGCGAGGATGTGAGAGGCCTCGACTCGCTCCTCCACGCGCCCGAGCGCCGGATTCTCCTCGAGATCGCGGGCCCATTCGGCGCGAAGATCGTCCTCCGTCGGCTCGGCCAGGCCGTCGGCGAGCAGCACCTCGACCGACTCCGCGCCGCGCGCCTTCGCCTCGCGGGCGAGCAGGAAGTCGTCCGCAAAACCCTGCGCGACCTGCGCTCGCGAATAGCCGCCGAGGAAGCAGGTGCGCGGATCGAACAGCTCGTTCACGTCGCCGAGTGTGGCGACGGTTTCGCCGTCGATCGTCACCGCCGGCTCGGGGAACCGCGCTTCGTCGACGAGCGGCGGCAGCGGGCGCGGGCAGCCGTCGTCGGCGAGAACGAACCCTGCGGCAATCGCGCTCGACGCCGCGAACGCGAGGAGGGGGAGGAGGAGGAGCGGGCGTTTCATGGGAGGTTAGAGGTTAGAGGTTAGAGGTTGGAGGTTAGAGGTTGGAGGTTAGAGGTTGGAGGTCGGGATTCACGCGATTCACGGCATTCACGGTTGGAGCTTCGCGGCGAGGGCGCAGGCGGACGCATTCGCGCCGGGCGTCGCGGTCTTTGCGTTCTTCTTCATTCGGGTTCGGGAGGGACCGGACTCCGGGGCGGTGGAGGCGGGCTGGCCGATCCAGCTGGGAACGGGTGGCTCGAGGGGGCCGAAGGTCGGCGGCGCGGCGACGCCGACGCCCTCCGTGCCGGCCGCCTCCTCGCGGAAGCGCGCCTGGAGCCGCCGCACGACCGGGTCGACCTCGCGCGCCCGCCGCGCGGGCTCCTCCGATGCCGAATGCCGGATGTCGGATGCCGGATGTCGCTCCTCCGCGCGCCCGCCACCGCCCGCGTGGCGGAACGCCGCGAACCCGAGCGCCGCGAGCAGGACCAGCGCGAGGCCCGCCCCGATGCGCCGCACCGGCAGCCGCCGGCG
>CACWKU010000297.1 GCA_902761575.1 uncultured bacterium | reverse complement strand
GGCGAGGACCGCCCGCGCGGGCGCCACGACGAGGCGGCGCGGCGTCCAGTCGGTGCGGCCGCTTCGCAGGAGGCCGAAGGGGAAGGTCGACTCCGCGCGCAGCGGCTGCAGAAGGTAGACGCCGCGGCGCAGCGCGCGGCACGAGCCGGACGCGCGGCCCGTCGCGCCCGGCGGGAGGCACGCGACGGTCGCCGGGCGGAAGCGCAGCTCGAACGGGTTCGGGAAGTAGAGCGTCTCGACGGCGAGGTCGAAGGCGGTGCGGCGGCGGGAGAGGTTCTCGATCTCGTAGACGGTCTCGAACGAGTCGCCCTCCGAGACGCGCGGCGGGAGGCGCGAGGAGACGCGGACGCGCGGCCGGAAGAGGATCGGCTGGACGATCGCCGCGACGGCGGCGAGCGCGAGGAACGCGAAGCCGACGCGCGCGGCGGTGCGGCCGTGGCCGGCGACGAGGAGCGCGAGCGCGGGAAGCGCGGCGGCGGCGGCGAGGGCGAGCGCGGCGGCGCTCGTCCAGGCCTCCTGCGCGTACCACGCCCAGCCCGTCAGCGGAACGCGGGCGTAGACCCACGGGCGGCGCAGGTAGACGCGCTCGCCGAGCGGCGGGAAGAGGATGCGGCGCCTGTCCATCGTCGTGGCGGGGTCCGGGCGGGTCAGCGAACGACGACGGCGTATTCGTCCCGAAGGGGCTTGCGCGCCGGGCGGGCGAGCTCGACGGCGAAGTGCCAGCGGACGGGTTCGGGGCCGCGCGAGGTGGCGGGCGCGTCGCCGGGGATCGAGACGTGGAAGTCGCCGCGCGCGAGGGCGCGGAAGGAGTCGGTCTCGAGGACCGTCTCGCGGCCGAGGTCAACGGGCCTGAGGTAGGTGTTCTTCCCCTGCCGGACGGTCTCGAAGCGCTGGGCGACGAGCTCGATCCGCGCGCCGACGACGTCGCCCGGCCCGCCGCCGAGGAGCCGGTAGACGACGAGCGCCTCGCCGCCGCGCGGGAGGAAGCCGCGGCCGCAGGTCAGCTCCAGGCGGGGCGCGAGGAGCTTGGCGCCGGCGCGCAGCGTGGCGACGACGAGGACGAGCCCGACGAGCCCGAAGACGCCGAGGAAGACGAAGAGAAGCGGGTTGACCGGGCCGCTCCCGGACGATCGGACGAGAAAGAAGACGAGCGCGAGGAACCCGTTCCAGACGGCGGTGAAGACGAGCCCCCGGACGAACTGCCCGCGGCGGTCGTTGCTCAGGACGGGCGGTCCGGGCGGTATCGGCGCGCCGGCGAGGCGCCTGTCGCGCAGCGAGGAGACGAGCGCCCCGAGGCCGATCCCGAGGAAGACGAGAGAGAAGGCGACGAAGGCCCACTGGGCGGCCGGGATCGGTCCGTGGGGGTCGGAGAAGACGCTGCTCGAGGGATCGGCCGGATCGACCCAGACCGTTGCGCGCGAGCCGGCGGGATGCTCCTCCACGGCGCGCCGGGCGGGGCCCGGATCGCCCGTGGAGAGCCGCGCCATGTCGTAGCGGTCGCCCTCGAAGCGCGCGCCGCCGACCTCGTAGGCGTAGGCGATGGAGGGTCGGAAGGTCGTCCTCGTGCCGTGCTTCGTATGCGACGTCCCGCGCACGACCTCGCTGCGCAGGACCGTCGCCTCGACCGGCGTCCAGGAGCGGGCCTCGACCGTCCGCACGACGAACGACGACGCGAACGCGGCGAGGGCCGCGCCGACGGCGGCGAAGAGGATGCCGACGAAGAGGGGGATCCGGCCGGGCGATTGCGGCCGCTCCGGCGCGCCGGCGGCGGAATCGTCCCGGCGGACGGCGCGTTCGTCGGCGCGGGACGCGGGGCGGCGGAATCGTTTCATGGAGGGAAGTGTACCACGTCCTCCCGCCCGCGGCAACGAAACGCGGCGGCGGCCGCTAGTCCGGGACGGGCTCGGAGCGGACGACCGACTCGACGATCTCCGCCGCGGTCGCGCCGGCGCGGGGCGCGGCGAGCAGGCGGTGGGCGAGGACGGGGACGGCGAGCGAGCGCACGTCGGACGGCGTGACGAAGTCGCGCCCCGCGAGGAGCGCCGCGGCCTGCGCGCAGCGGCGCAGGTCGAGCGACGCGCGCGGCGA
>CACWKU010000296.1 GCA_902761575.1 uncultured bacterium | reverse complement strand
TCGCTGCGCCTCGTCCGCCTCGCCGCGCCGCCCGGCGCCGGCCCCGCCGTCGCCCGCGCGGAGACGGTCCGCTGGGAGCCCGCCTCGGGCGCCGCGCGACGCGTCGCCGAACGCACCGGCGCGTCCGCCGCCGAGACGGTCCATCCCTTCGCCCCGCGCTTCTCCTACGCGCGCTACGTCCCGCCGCCCGCGACCAACGCCCCCGCCTCGCTCGAATGGCGCGACAACTGGCGCCGCCCCGAGCTGCCCGCCGCCGTGCGCGTCGCCTCCGCCGCCGGAACCTGGGAGCTGCCGGTCATCTGCTTCGACCCCGCCAAGCAGGAGGAAGCGCCATGAACCGGCGCGGGGCGGCGCTCGTTCTCGTGCTGGTCGCGGTCGCGATCCTCGTGCCGCTCGCGCTCGGCGCAGGCGCGCTCGCCCGGGCCCGTGCCCTCCGCGTGGACGGGCGCATCGACCGCGCCGCGCTGCGCGACGCGGCGGAGAGCGCCCTCGCGCGAGAGCTCTGGCTCCTCGAGGCCGACACGAACGCGGTCGACACGCTCGTCGAACCGTGGGCCGAGCGCTCGCGCGAGGCGACGGCGCGGCTCGAGAAGGGGACGGACGGCGTCTTCGTCCTCGTCGAGGACGAGCGAGCGCGCCTCGGCGTCCCGGATTGCGGCGAACGCGCGCTCGCGGCGCTCCTCCAGCTCCGCGCCGGTCTCGACGAGGCCGCGGCCGCGGGCGAGTCCGCCGCCCTCTTCGCGTGGATTCGCGCGCAGGCGGAGGCGGCGGGCTCGACCAATCTCGCGCTCTCCGCGGAGGAGCGGCTTTTCGACGCGATGCCCGCGGGGACCGCGGACGACGCCGGGTTCGAGGCGCCGCTCGCCGCCGCGATGCCGCTCCTCTCCGCGCACGCGGGCGCGAAGATCAACGTGAACACCGCCGGGCACGACGCCCTCGTCGCGGCGATGCTCGCGGGCGGGGCGACGCGAGGCGGCGCGGAGGGCGTGTGGCTGCGGCTCGAGATGTCGCGCGAGCGGGGCGATGTCTTCCGCTCCACGGCGCAGACCGAGGCGCTGAAGCTCCTGCGCGGCGAGGGCGACATCCCCTCGCCGGAGGAGATCGCGGCGCTGCAGGGCGTGCAGAACGCGCTGCGCGTCGACAGCGGACTCTTCCGCGTGCGCGCCGTCGCCCGCCGCGCCGGGCGCTCCGCCGCCGTCGAGTGCGTCTACGAGCGCGGCACGCGCCGCATCCTGCGCTGGCTCGAGAATTGAGCCGGACGCGGCGGTGTGGTAGACTCGGCGGCGATGGACACGACCGGCGAGCGCCTTCCCGCGACCGTCTCCGCGCCGGGCGGCGCGGGGGCTGACGGGACGCTCTTCGACGGGCTTCCGGAGGAGGCGCTGCGCGTCTGCGCGGAGATCCTCCGCGGCGCGGAGGAGGAGCGCGACCGCGCGCTCGGCGCGCGGCTCGCCTCGCGCGCGGGGTTCGTCCTCTCGGCCGCGCCGGAGGGCGGCCCGGGCGCGCTCTTCGCGTCGATTCCGCCGTTCCCGCGCGAGACGCGCCGGCGCGATCCGCCGAATCCGGCGGCCTACGCGCAGCTGGACCCCGCCACGGTCCGGCGCTGGTTCGAGGCGGGCGGGCTCTTCGAGAGCGCGATGCCCGGCTACGAGAGCCGCCCGGAGCAGGTGCGGATGGCGGGCGAGGTCGCCGCCGCGTTCTCCGCCGCGCGCCATCTCGTCGTGGAGGCCGGCACGGGCGTCGGCAAGACGATGGCCTACCTCGTCCCGGCGGCGCTCTGGTCGCTCGCGAACGACCTCCCGGTCGTCGTGAGCACGAACACGAAGAACCTCCAGGACCAGATCTTCCGCAAGGACCTGCCGCTCGTCGCGAAGCTGCTGCGCTCGCCCGTCCGCTTCGCGCTCGTGAAGGGGCGCGGCAACTACCTCTGCCTCTCGCGGCTGGAGCGGCTCGTCGCCCGCCGCGAGTCGGAGCTCTCACCGGCCGCGATGCCGGCGCTCGCGCGCGCCGTGGCGTGGGCGCTGCGGACGCTTTCCGGCGACCTCGCGGAGTTCGACCCCGGGCCGGCGCCGGCCGAGGCCGAGCCGGGCGAGGCGCCCGTCG
>CACWKU010000295.1 GCA_902761575.1 uncultured bacterium | reverse complement strand
ACCAGCGTTCGGTGAAAGCGTCGTAGCGGGCGAGGTCCCGGGTTTCTTCAAGGATTTGCTCCCCTTTCCAGTGCGTCCACGCGAACGACGACAACAGGACGACGACGCAGAGAAGCGAGGACAGTCGGAACCACAGGTAGCGGGGCGTGCGCCGGTTCCGGACGGGCGGCGGCGGGGACGAGGTGTCGGTTTCGGGATTCATCGTTTTTCCTTTCCTTGCGGACTTTGCGCGAGGGTTCAAGGGGACTTGGGGAGGATGGCGGCTTTTCGTTTCATTGCGGGCGGGGGCGGGGTCAATGCTGAATGATGAATGCTGAATGCGGCGTGGCGGGGTCCGCACCCCGCCACGCCGTCACGGCGCCCGCTTCTTGCCGCGGGCGGCGGGGGAGCCGCAGGTCTCGAGCCAGCGGCGGAGGGCGACGAACCAGGTGGGCGGGTCGTCCATCGCGGCGAAGGCGGCCGCGGCGTCGAAGGAGCTGCCCGCGAGGGTTTCGCCCTCGAAGCGGGCCATGTCCACGCGCTGGTAGCGCCAGACGTCGCGCCGCGGATCGGGGCCGGCGGCGAGCGCGTCGGCCGAGGCGGGGAGCGGCAGGACCGACGCCGGCGCGTCGGGCAGCAGGGCGCGCGCGGCGGCGTTGGCCTCGCGGGCGGCCTTCCAGTCGAGGATGTCGCCCGGCTCGATCCGGAGGCGCAGGCCGAGGGGGTCCAGCTCGAAGGCGCGGCGCTGCAGGTCCGCCCATTCGGCGCGGGGGCGCTCGATCCGGCCGCGCAGCGCGAGCAGGTCGGAGAGGGCGTCGAGGTAGTCCGGGTCGGCGTCGAGCGCGGCGCGGAAGGCGTCCCACGCCTCGGGGAGGCGCCCCTGCTCGGTCCGGAGCATCCCGAGGAGGCGGTGCGTGGCGGGCAGGGCGCCGGGGCGGGCGGCCAGGTCCGGCAGAATGCGCTCGGCGGCGGCGAGGCTCTCGCCGCTCTCGAAGACGCCCGCGCACCCGAAGCAGAGCGAGGCGACGCGCCCGAACTGCTCCGGCATCCGGCGGAAGGTCTCCTCGTAGTGCTCGGCCGCAAGGTCCGGGCGGCCGCGCTCGCGGAGGCGCTCGGCGAGGCGCCACTGGACGCAGTAGGCGTCCTCGAAGAGGGCGGCGGCCGCGTCGTAGGCCTCGAGCGCGAGCGAGACGAGCCCCGCCTCCGTGAGCTCGTCGCCCTTCTCCGCGAGGCGCACGGCGGCGACGACGCTGCGCAGCGTGGCGGCCTCCTTCGCGGCGTCCGCGCCGCCCTTCGCCTCGAGGACGGAGGCGAGGATCGCGTAGGAGCGGATGCGGTCGCCGGGGGGCGTCTCGCCGTCGGTGGGGTCGATCTTCAGGGCGAGGCGCGCGGCCTCCTCCGCCTCCCCGAGGCGGCCGGCGCGGCGCAGCGCCTCGGCCTTCCACTGGACGGGCCGCTCCTCCCAGGGCACGAGCGCGTGCAGGCGGTCGGCCAGCGCGAGGAACTCCTCCGCCGGGAGGCGTTCGAGGAGCAGCTCCCACGGCCAGTCGCGGCGGTAGCCGTCGGCGACCTCGACGGCGTGGCGGGCGACGCGCACCGCGTCGTCCGTGCGGCCGGCGCCGTCGAGCGCGAGGGCGAGGAGGCGCGGGGCGTCCCGGAACCCGCGGAGCCCGGCGGCGTCGGCGACGCCCCAGAACGGGACGCGCTCGAACAGGGCGAGCGCGTCGGCGGGGCGGCCGGCGTCGAGGTAGAGCTCCGCGAGCGCGCCGAGGTTCTCCACGAGGCTCCAGTAGTTGTTGTATCCCCGGCGGACCGGGAGCCCGTCGGGGGTCTCCCCGAGCTTTCGGACGAGCGCGCGGACGTTCTCCGCGTAGAGCGCCTGCGCCTCGGCGGCGCGCCCGGCGCGGGCGAGCAGCTCCGCGAGCTCGGCCGGCTCGCTCCCGGAGAGATCCTCGTCGTCGCCCTCGCCGCCGGCGGCCGCCTCCCCGGCGCGCAGGAGCGCGAGGGCTTCGTCGAAGCGGTTCGTCTCGCCGGCGGCGAGCATCGCCCCGGCGTAGTCGAGCAGCGGGTCGGTTCCGGTGCGGCCGGCGCAGGCGCGCCGTTCGGCGGGCGGGCGTTCCGCCAGGCGGCG
>CACWKU010000294.1 GCA_902761575.1 uncultured bacterium | reverse complement strand
CGCGCGTCCGCGCCGCCGCGATCGTCCGGGCGTTCGCGAGGACGCCCAGGGGGTCGCGCAGCTCCGCGCCCGCGGCGATGCGCGGGTCGGGCCTCGGCGCGGGATCCGCATCCGCGGCGGGGTCGGGCGCGGGCGCGTCGGGATCGCGGACCGAAAGGCCGCCGAGGAACGCGTCGTATGCGTCGAACCGGATGCGGCATCCGCGGTCGTTGGGGCGCTTCCGTCCGACGGCCGGGCGAACGGTCGAGGCGAACGGCGTCGGATCGTCGTCGATCCAGACCGAGAGTCCGCCGTCGCGCCAGACGATGCGGAAATCGACCTGGTTCGTCGCGCAGCGGACGAAGTATTCGCCCGGCTGTATCTGGTCGTGGCCGGGATGGTAGTCGGCGCCGTCGAGGCTGAGCTTGAGCCCGCCGGACTCCCACGGGCGCATACTGACGCGGGCCAGATAGGGCAGGTGTTCGGGATCCTCGTCCTCCTCCAGTTCGATCCGGACGAGCTGGCTCTTTCGCCCGAACTGGGAGTCGGGATCGTTCCAGCTGTACGTCCCGCGAAGCTCGACGTTCCGCGGGAGGGGGACCGTTCCGTAGAGCGTCGTCTCCGCGCTCATCGTGGACATCTCGCCGCCCCATCGTTCGGCCACCCATCCCTCGCTCGCGCGCCATCCCGCGCCGGTCCGGGAGCCGTTCACGAAGACGCCGCCGGCCGAGAAGCGGAGCGGGACCGCGCGTCCGGCGGACAGCTCCGTCGCGACGCGGGCCGTGTCGGCGCGCAACGCCGCCAGGGTCGTTTCCGCGGGACCGAGCTTCCCGGACGCGAGGAGTGCGTCCCCCTCGCGGACGACCGCCGCGAAATCGCCGGCGGCGACCCGTCGCTCGAGGCGGATCATCTCCGCGGAGTTCGTTCCGGCGATTCCGTCCAGGATCGTTTCGACCCGCACGACGTCCTCCAGGCATTCGTCCACGACGTAGTTCCGCGGAACCGGATCGGACTCCCGCCGGAGGCGGGCGGCCGTCTCGAGGTCGCCCCGGAACAGCGCGAGGGCGGCCGCCGTCCGCAGGACATGCCGGCGCGCAGCCGTTCCGAGACCCGGAAGCGCGGCCGCCGCGAGGCAGAGGTCTTCGCATTCCCGCGCGACCGCCGGATCCGCGAAGGCGGCCCGCTGGCCGCCTTCCCCGGACCGCGCGAGCCGGAGGCGGAGCCGGACGGCCTCGTAGCCGGCGAGCGGCGCGGCCGGCGCCGCCGCGAGGCAGGCGTCCGCATAGGCGCGGGCCGCGGCGGCGTCCGCCTGCCTGTCGGGGAAGCAGACCTCGCGTTCGTAGTGGAGATAGGGCGCAAGATCGTCCGGCTCCGCCTGTGTCGCGCGGGCGAGCCAGCGTTCCGGATCGTCGGCGCCGTCGCGTGCGGAGACGACGATCATCAGCGCCGCGGAGATCGGGTCGCCGCGAAGCTCCCACGCGCGCTCCAGGTTCGGCCGGGCGGCGGCGGCGCTTGTCCGCGATCGCGCGTCGGTCCGCCGCCGCTTTTCCGCGATCGTCGCCTCGATCTGGCCGGAGACGACGGCCGGGAGCCACGGGTCGACCGTGCCGCCGGCCGCCCCGATCTTCTCGGCGAACGACTTCGCCAGGGCTCCCCGGTAGTAGTCGCCGAGGCGAAGGCAGTCGTCGACGAACCGCCGGGCCGCGCGAACTTCCTCGCCGGAGGCGCCGCACGCGGCGATCCATTCGGCGGCGCGCCCCGGAATCGCCTTCTCGGCCTGCGCGTCGAGGGCGGCGGCGAACAGCCGCGCGGGACTGCCGTGCGGCAGCTTCGCGAACTCGCCCTGCGCCGCGTGCGACTCGACGTAGAACGGCGTCGCCCAGCCGCCGTCCGCCTCCGGCAGGCGGCCGCGCAGCTCGCGCTCGCGGAGCGCCGCGAGCCGGAGGCATTGCAGGAAGGGGTCCTTCGTCCGCGTCCGCTCGACGAACCCGATCAGGTCCGAGCGGTCGCGCGCATTGTCGGGATTCCCCGCGTAGCCGCCGCCCGGATCGCCCTGGCCGGAGCAGTCGACGAGCGAGGTGTTCCAGAGCTCGAAGATCTCGCGCTCCATCAGGCGGACGGCCTCGGGCGCCCAGGGCTCCCGGCCCTCGGGGCC
>CACWKU010000293.1 GCA_902761575.1 uncultured bacterium | reverse complement strand
CGGCCCCAAAAGACACAGCCAAGCAAACGCCCTTTGCCAGAGAAAACGCCCCTGGCGGCGTTTTCTCTGGCAATGCGGCGTTTGCTTTGGCAAGTCACCGTAGGAAGTTTTCGCTTGACTTGGGGCGCCCCCGAACTGGTAGAATGCGCCCCGCAACCAAGGAGATCCCCATGGCCTGTTTCACCGCCCCCCTCGCGCAAGCCCTCGTCGTCACCGCCGCCAGGTCCGCCTGCAAGGACAAGGCCGCGAAAAGCCGCAATCCGTTCGTCCGCCGCATCGGCTGGCTCCAGAAGATGCTCTTCGGCGGCAGCTTCCTGCTCGCCGTGGAGCACGTCTGGCACGGCGAGATCACCTGGCGGTATCCCTTCCTCACCGCGGTGAAGGACGGAAACACGGCCGAAATGCTCCACGAGATCGCCACGCTCGGCGTCGCGATGGCCGCGCTCATCACCCTCGTCTGGGCCGGCATGGTCCTCGTCTCGTCCGCGGCCGAGAAGCGCGGCGCGGCCGAACAGGAGGCCTAGCGCCATGTGCGAGCTCATGACGATCGGAGCGGCGATCCTCTTCGCCGCGCTCGCCGCCCGCGCCCGTCGCGCCGGGCGCCCCGCCCGCGCGCTCGGCACGACCGCGCTCGCGCTCTGGGGCGCGGCGCTCATGTGGAGCGTGGACTGCGTCCATGCGTATCTCGAGGAGGGCGAACTCTTCGACCTTTCGCGGGATGACGCCCTGCTCGGCGCGCTGATCCTCGCCTGCGCCGCCGCCCTCTTCGCGGCCCTGCGCGTCCGGGAAGTCCGCGCCGCCGCCTAGCCCGGCCGCACCGCGTCGCGACGCGCGCAGAGGTTCGCGTAGAGCGCGCCGCTGAGGTTGTGCCACACGCTGAAGAGCGCGCCCGGGACGGCCGCGAGCGGCATCGCCGCGAAGTGCACGGTCGCGAGCGAGACGGCGAGCCCCGAGTTCTGCATCCCGACCTCGATCGCGAGCGTGCGGCGGCGGGCCGCGTCCATCCGGAAGAGCCGGCCGGCGCACCAGCCCAGCGCCATCCCGAGGGCGTTGTGCAGCACGACCGCCAGCGCCACGAGCGCGGCCGAGTCGCGGATCCGCGCCGCGCTGGCGGCGACGACGGCCGCGACGATCACCGCGACCACGATGCTGGAGAACGCCGGCATCGCGCAGCGGATTCTCGCGGCGAAGTGAGGTAGAAGCTCGTTGATCGCCACGCCGACGACGACCGGCGCGATGACGATCTTCACGATCGAGAGGAACATCGCGACCGCGTCCACCTCGATCGTCGCGCCGGCGAGGGCCAGCACGATCGCGGGCGTTGCGAGCGGCGCGAGAAGGGTCGAGCAGGCGGTCATCGTCACGGACAGCGCCACGTCGCCCTTCGCGAGATACGCGATCACGTTCGAGGCCGTCCCGCCTGGGCAGGCGCCGACGAGCACCACGCCGAGCGCGATCTCGTCCGGAAGGCCGAGCTCCCGGGAGATCGCCCAGGCCGCGAGCGGCATGCAGAGGAACTGCGCCGCTACGCCGACCGCGACGTCGCGCGGCCGGCGCAGCACGAGCGCGAAATCGCGGCCGCGCAGCGAAAGCCCCATCCCGAACATCACGGCTCCGAGGAGCCACGGCACGCACTTCGCGGGAATCGAGGCCTTTACGGCGTCCGGCCACGCCATCGCCGCCCCCCCGGCCAGGAGCACCAGCACGGCCATGCCGCCCGCGACGGCATCCAGCGCCGCGCGCAACGAGCGCCTCCATCTTCCCGTTTCCGCTTGCATGGCCCCTACCCTACCACATTCCCCGCCTTTTGCAAGCGCCGTACTCTGCGCCGGACCGCGGCCCCGGTTGCCGCGCGGCCCGGAAGCGGCTAGAATGGGCTCCATGTTCCGCCGCCCGTCCGTCGTTCTTCTGTCGCTTGCGCTTTCCGCCCTCGCCGCGGAGGGGCCGGAGGCGGAGCCCGTGTCCGCCTCCGAGTACGCCGCGCGCTGGATCGAGGCGGTCGACTTCGCGATGCCGCTCGCCGACGACGCCGGCGACTGGTTCGCGCGGCTCGCGGCCTGCCCGCCCGATCCGGCGGAGTGGCCCGCCGCGCGCGCCGCGCTCGACCTCAGGGCCGCCGCGCTCCCCGCCGCGGAGC
>CACWKU010000292.1 GCA_902761575.1 uncultured bacterium | reverse complement strand
GGCGGCGGCCCTCGCCGCGCGGGGCGCCCTCGGAGCTGGCGGACGGGGACGGGGAGGAAGAGGGGGAGGAGGAAGCGGCGGGCGCCTTGGACGGCGCGGGCGCGGAGCCGCCGGAGAAGATCTTCTTGATGCGTTCGAACAGTGACATCGGATAGCGGAGGAAGAAAGGGGGTTGAAAAACGCAACGGGCAACCGCGAGGGTTGCCCGTCGTGAGCGCGTCCGGACGGACTAGCGCTTCGAGAACTGGAAGCGGCGGCGGGCTCCGCGGAGACCGGGCTTCTTGCGTTCCTTCATGCGCGGGTCGCGCGTGAGGCATCCGGCGGCCTTGAGCGGCGCGCGGAGCGATTCGTCCGCCGCGCAGAGCGCGCGGGCAAGGCCGTGGCGGACGGCGCCCGCCTGGCCGGTGATGCCGCCGCCGCTGGCGAACGCGACGACGTCGTACTTGGCCTCGACGCCGGCGATCTTGAGCGGCTGGAGCATGTAGATGCGCGAGGCCTCGTCCGTGACGTACTCCTCGGCGCTCTTGCGGTTGATCGTGCACTTGCCTTCGCCGGAGACGAGCGAGACGCGGGCGACGGCGGTCTTGCGGCGGCCGGTGGCGGCGGCGATGATTTCCTGGGCCATGTTGCTTCTTTCCTGTTTCGGTCGTTAGATGGCGGCGGGCTGCGGCTTCTGCGCGGCGTGGGGATGCTCGGCGCCCGGGTAGACGAGCAGGCGGCGCATCATGTCGCGCGCCAGCTTGTTGCCGGGGAGCATGCCCTTCACGGCCTCCTTGATGAGGCGGCCCGGGTCCTTGGCGCGGACGACGGAGGCGGGCAGCACGACGTGGCCGCCGCGCCAGCCGGAGAAGCGCTCGTAGGTCTTCTGCGTCTCCTTGCGGCCGGAGAGCTTGGCCTTGGCGGCGTTGACGACGACGACGAACGCGCCGGTGTCGACCCACGGGGTGTAGTCGGGCTTGTCCTTGCCGCGGAGGGCGTTGGCGATGTAGACGGCGAGACGGCCGACGGGCTTCTCCGCCGCGTCGACGAGGATCCACTTGCGGTCCTGGCCGGGATCCTTGGGGAAGAACGTGTTCATGTGTTTTCGGGATGTATTGCGTGATACGGGGGCGGGATTATTGCAAAGCGCCCGGGGAAAGTCAACGGGTTTTTTCCGCTTGCGCGCCCGGGGGCGTTCTGGTATCTTCCCGCCCCCAAGCGCACGCACCGCCTCCTTGTGGAGGGCCGGCCCGATGCGCGGAAGCGAACGCCGGCCGCCATCCGGCAAAGCGGATTCACCGCGGGAAGACCCCGCATCCTATGGCGATACCCACAAGGTGCAACACGAAATGGCCACAAGCCTCTCGCAGCTCACGCTCCGCGACCTGATGGACGCGGGCCTCCACTTCGGCCACCAGACCAAGCGCTGGAACCCGAAGATGAAGAAGTACATCTACGACAAGCGCAACGGCGTGCACATCATCGACATCACGCAGTCGCTCGACCTGCTCGACCAGGCGCTCGCCTTCGCGAAGAAGGTCGCCGAGGACGGCGGCAAGATCCTCTTCGTCGGCACGAAGAAGCAGGCCCAGGAGGTCGTCAAGACCGCCGCCGAGGAGTGCGGCGCGTTCTACATGACCAACCGCTGGCTCGGCGGCACCCTCACCAACGCGCAGACGATCCGCAAGAGCGTCCGCCGCATGCGCCAGCTCCAGAAGACCGAGGCCGAGAACGGCGGCGCCCTCTCCCCCCACAAGAAGGAGGCCGCCTCCCTCCGCCGCGAGCTCGACAAGCTCCAGCAGAACCTCGTCGGCATCGCGGACATGGACCGCCTCCCCGCCGCCGTCTACGTCGTGGACGTCGTCCGCGAGAAGAACGCCGTGCTCGAGGCCACGCGCCTCGGCATCCCCGTGATCGCGATCGTCGACACCAACGCCGACCCCGACCCCATCGCCTACCCGATCCCCGGCAACGACGACTCGATCCGCGCGATCAAGCTCGTCTCCGACTCCCTCGCCCGCGTGGTGAAGGACGGCGCCGCCGCCTGGGAGCGCAAGGCCGCCGAGGAGACGCGCAAGGCCGAGGCCGAGCGCACCGCCCGCCGCGCCAGCGCCGCGGTCGAGATCGCCCGCGAGAAGGGCGACCTCCCGGCCGAGGGCGGCGACGCC
>CACWKU010000291.1 GCA_902761575.1 uncultured bacterium | reverse complement strand
CATTAGCGGGGCGAGCTCCACGACGACCTCCGCCTCGGCGCAGCCATTTGAAACAAGGACATTGCACATTCCGCGCCGGCGAACCTCAACCGCGCAGTCGCGCACGAACTCCCAACCGACAAGCGGCTCGTTGTAGGTGTAGGCAAGCCCTATGTTGCCGCGCTCGCGCCTAAGCCGCTCCGCAATGTCGGCGAGCTCCTTCGCCGTCGTCGCCCGAAAGTCCGCGGCACATTCGCCGCGCTGGGATATGGAGTCGTTCTGGCAGAACGGACAGCGGAGGTTGCATCCGTAGCTTCCGACGGAGAGGATGCACGAACCCGGACGAAAGAACGCAATCGGCTTCTTCTCTATCGGGTCGAGCGCGAGCGAGGTGATGCGTCCGTAGTTCCCCGCGACTACGCGTCCGCCCTCCGCCCGCCGCGCGCGGCAGAATCCCGTCTCTCCCTCGTGCAGCCGGCAGTGCCGCGGGCAGACGGGACAGACCGTCCCCTCACTCATGGAAGACCTCGGCCTGAAAAGTCTCGAACTTCGCGCCGCTGCGCCAGGCGTCGGGCGAAAGCCCCGCCTTC
The DNA here is from genome assembly GCA_902761575.1 of uncultured bacterium. Classification (GTDB taxonomy): domain Bacteria; phylum Verrucomicrobiota; class Kiritimatiellia; order RFP12; family UBA3636; genus UBA3636. Next base: position 2,496 of record CACWKU010000291.1, on the reverse strand, counting down.
TGCGAGAGATAGGAGAGCGTCGTCGGCAAATCCCAGCCCTGCTCTGGCGCGACTTGCGGAAGGAATACGGCGAAGCATCCGTTCTTCTCAAGCGTCATTCCGTCCCGTCCCAGCACGATGTCGCGCCACGACGCAACCGCCTTCGGCGGCGTAAGGGCCGAGACCTCGACGCGCAGGTTCGAAAGCTCGCGTTCCGAGACAGGCGAAAAGCGCGGGTCTCCAAGCGCCGAGTCTACGGCGCGGGCTGCCACCGCCTCGACGAGCGGACGCATCGGCATGATCTCGCCTATGCAGCCGCGCAGCGCACCGGTCGTCTTGTCGTTCAAGGTGACGAACGCGCCCATCTTGGCGCGCGTCGACTTTGGCGCATCAGATACGTCAATGCCTGCGCCGCGCCTCATCCCGTTTCTCACCGCCTTCTCCATCGACGCGCGCGCGACGCGCAGAAGATACGCCCTGTCGTCGGCGGAAAGAACCTCGCTCCCCTCACCCTGCCACTTCACGCATCCAGTCGCGGCGACATAGCAGACAAAGCGCGAATAGTCGCCGTCGCCATCGCTCGACGTCGCGTACTTCTGCCGGATGATAGACATGGTTTTCGGAAACGCGCGGAGCGCGAGCTCAATCGGCACATGTCCGCAGATCGTCGCGCCCGTGCGGTCCACGACGGCGCGGAAGCCGTCCGCGTCGCGCGCCTCGATGCGCCAGGCCGCCTCGGCGTCGACCGCGGCTGCGCGTTCGCGCACCGCCGCGTCGCCGCGCGTGCCGTAGGGGGCGTAGTCGAAGTCCTCGCCGTAGTGCGTGAAGTCGGACGAGACGACGAGCAGCGTGTCGCCGTCCATCAGTTCCGCCAGCGCTCGCGCGCACATCGCCATCTGCTCCTCCCCGAAGGACCCCGCCACGAGTGGGACGACGGAGAAGCCCGGCGCGAGCGCGAGCTGCAGGAGCGGGAACTCGATCTGCGCGGCGTGCTCGGCGGCATGGACGCGGTCGTTGCGCAGGACGGGCGCGACGAGCTCGAGGCGCCCCAGCCAGTCGCGGTCGATCGGGATTGCGCCGAGGGGCGTCGAGACTGCGTCCGCCTCGGGCGCGACGAGGCGGTTCTCGATCCACGCGCGGTGGCTCGGCGCGAGGACGACCGCGCGCTTGAACGTCCGGCCGCGAACGGCGCGCACCGCGCGCCAGGCGACCGCGCCGGAATACGCCCAGCCCGCGTGGGGCAGGACGAGGACGTTCGCGCCATCCGGCGCGACGGGCGAGGCGGCGTCCGCCGCCGCCTCGCGCTCCCACTCCTCCGCCATTCGGCGGATCTCCGTCTCCGAGGCGGGGTACCATGACCCGGCCAGCGAACTCTCGAGCGTTTTCATCCGATGTCCACGATTCCAGGGCGGCGATTCTACACGAACGCCGCGGGCGGGGCAAGGACGGCGCCGGAACTAGCGGTCGGCGACCGCCTTCGTGCGCGCGGCGTTCTCGGCGTAGGGCAGGCGCGAGCCGTCGAACATCACGAGCATTTCGCAGGCGCGAGCCGTCGAACATCACGAGCATTTCCCTCATGTTTACAAGCATGACGCGGCGAGCTCTTCGAACGTGACGGCCTTGAGTCCGGCCTTGGCAAGGGCGCGCTTGGCGTAGACGGAGCCGACAACGAGCGTGTCCTTCTTCGGGTCGTCGGCGCGGGCGGCGACGTAGCGCGCGAGGTCGGCGACGAGCTCCGGGTGGAGCCGGTCGAGCACGACCGCACCTTCGCCGCAGTTGTAGGTCTCCTCGTCGTTCGTGCCGAAGGCCTTGCACTCGGCGCCGAGCGCCTTGAGTAGCTTCTCCGGCGCGTCCAGATTGTCGTAGTTGCGCAGGAAGTCGTCGGCGATCGGGTAGACCGCGCCGGGCTTCTTCGCGAACTTCGGCTTCGCGCCGAGGATCCACTGCGTGACGTGCAGCACCTTGCACGGGAGCTTCACGCCGAAGTCGGCGAAGTCGCGCGTGAGCGCATCGTAGGCGGCGGGGTTGGAGATGACGAGCGTCTTCACGCCCTCGGCCTTGAGGAACGCGGCGAAGGCCTCTGCCGCGGCCTTGGCCTCGGGGAGGTAGCCGAGGACCTTGAGCGCCTTGCCGATGCAGCCGCCGGTGACGACCTTCGGCGCGACCTTCGCGGCGGCGAAGAGCTTCTTCGCGGCGGCGACGGCGGCCTTGTCGGAGGCGGTGGTGGCGTCGAGGAACCACGCCAGGTCGCCCTTGCCTTCGGCCTTCCAGGAGGACGTCGCGGCGAGCTGCTTCGCGAGGACGGCGACGGCCTCGGGGGCCTTGCCGGCCTCGACGACGTCGGCGCGCGCGGCGAGCGCAAGGCCGTTCTCGTCGAAGTGGTTCACGCAGTGGCGGACGCAGCAGGCGGAGAGGTCCTGGCGGTAGAGCGCGTCGACGAAGTCCGTATCGTCGAACGAGTTCGTTCCGGTGCGCAGGCCGTAGAGCATCGCGGCGCGCACGCGCGGCGTGTCGGCC
>CACWKU010000290.1 GCA_902761575.1 uncultured bacterium | reverse complement strand
GGTCGCGGAGGCCGTCGAGGAAGGCGAGGTCCGCGCCGCGCAGCATCGCGGCGAGCGCGGGCGAGACGTGCGAGCAGTCGGACGCGAACACGGCGCGCCTCGCGCCGAGCGCGACCTCGATCGCGGTCGCCTTCGCGGGACCGTGCGGGATCGCGAGGGCGCGGACGAGGAACGGCCCGATCCGGACCGGGCCGCGGCCGAGCGGCCGCGGCTCGAGGCGCGGGAGGTAGAGGTGCGCGCGCCGCGCGCGTGCGGAGGGCCGGAAGATGTAGCCGAAGATGCGGCGGACGCGGCGCAGCTCCGCGGGGCGCGCATAGACGGGGATGGAGGAGTCCTGCAGCGTGTTGAAGCGCCGGATGTCGTCGAGCCCCAGGACGTGGTCCGCGTGGCAGTGCGTCACGACGAGCGCGTCGACGCGCCCGATCGCGAAGCGCAGCGCCTGAGCGCGGAAGTCGGGCGAGACGTCGATCTGCAGGCCGAAGCCGCCGGCCTCGACGTGGAAGCCGCAGCGCAGGCGCGCGTCGCGCGGATCGGCGGACGTGCAGACCGGGCAGCGGCATCCGATGATCGGGACGCCGGTCGACGTCCCCGAGCCGAGGACGGTCACCTTCATGCGGGGCGCGCTCATCCGTTCCAGAGTTCCGTGGAGGGGAGGAATTCGGGCCGGAGCGGAGGGCGCTCGGGCGCGGGCGCGGACTCGCGGCCGCGCCGGAACGCGATCGCGAGGAGGAATCCGACCGTGGAGACGGAGGCGATGAGGCTCGAGCCGCCGTAGCTCAGGAACGGGAGCGCGAGGCCCTTCGTCGGCGCGGCGCCGGTGACGACGCCGACGTTCACCGCGGCCGAGAGGCAGATCTGCAGCGTCATGCCCGTGGCGAGCAGCATCGTCCGGCGGTCGGGCGCGCGCCACGCGACGTAGAAGCCGGCCGCGGCCATCGCGAGGAAGAGGGCGACGCAGGAGAGCGTCGCCGCGAGGCCGAGCTCCTCGCCGACCATCGCGAAGATGAAGTCGGTGTGGTTCTCCGGGAGGTAGCGGTGCTTGAAGAGGCTCTCGCCGAGGCCGCGCCCGCGCCAGCCGCCCGCGCCGAGCGCGGAGAGCGCCATGTTGAGCTGGTAGTTCTCGTCGTCCACCGCGGGGCGGAAGGCGTCCGCCGCCGCGGACTCCTCCTTCACGAGCAGCGGGCGCAGCGGCCCGAGGACGGGCGAGAGGCGCTTCATGCGGACGGGGTCGTGCGCGAGGAAGACGGCGAGCAGGACGAGCCCCGCGGCGCCGAGCGCGAAGAGCCAGCGCAGGCGCGCGCCGGAGAGGAAGAGCAGCGCGCCGTTCACGAGCACGAGCATGATCGACGAGCCGAGATCGGGTTGCGAGAGGAACCCCGCCACGACGACGCCCATGCCGAGTACCGGCACGGCGACGCCCTCCCAGAGGGCCTCGTTCCTCCGTCCGGGCGCGCCGAGCCACCAGGCCGAGAGGACGATCGCGGCGATCTTGATGAACTCCGATGGCTGCAGCAGGAGGCCCGGCAGGCGGATCCAGCGCGTCGAGCCGTTCGCGCGGTAGCCGAGGCCCGGGACGTGCACCGCGACGAGCGCCACGAGGACGAACGCCGCGATGGCCCAGGCGACTCGCCGGTCGAACCAGAACGACGGCGGGATGCACGCGACGAGCACGCAGCACGCGAGCGCGATCGCCCCGAAGGCGAGCTGCTGCATCCAGAAATGGTTCGGATTCGCGAAGAGGCGCGCGCCCTGGACGTTGCCGACGCTCGTGAGGATCACGACCCCCACGCCCATCAGCACGACCATGCAGAGGAAGAGGATGGCGCCGGCCAGCTTCATCGCCCCGCGCTATTTGGCGGGGACGAGGATGCGGTCGCCGGGCGCGAGGTCGTCGAGCGACTTGCCGCCGTTGAGCGAGCGGATCTTGAGCGGCTGCGAGTCGAACTGCATCGCGATCGAGTAGATGTCGTCGCCGTCCTGGACGACGTATTCCTTCGTGCCGGGGGCGGCGGCGGTGCGCACGGCGTCCGCGGCGCGCCCGGCGGCGTCCGAGACCTGTTCGACCGCGGCCTGCGCCTGGTCGCCCGCGGCCTGTGCGGCGTTGCTCACCTGCCCCGCGGCGCTCTGCACGGCGTTCTGCGCGCGCTGGCGCGCG
>CACWKU010000289.1 GCA_902761575.1 uncultured bacterium | reverse complement strand
GGCCGGGGAGGGTCGCGTAGAAGTCCGAGAGCCGCGCGGCGAGCGCGGTCCAGTCGTAGTCGCGCGCGGCGGCGCGGCCGGCGGCGGCGAGGGAGGCGGCGAGCGCGGGGTCGGAGAGGACGCGAGAGAGGGCCGCGGTGAGCGCGGAAGGGTCCGCCGGGTCGAAGACGAGCGCCGCGCCCGGATGCGCCGCGCAGAGGCGGCCGAGGCCGCCCACGTTCGAGGCCACGACGGGCAGCCCCGCCGCCCACGCCTCCAGCACGACGATGCCGAACGGCTCGTGCCGGCTCGGCAGCGCGAAGACGTCCGCGGCGCCGTATTCGGCCGCGAGCTCCGGGCTCCCCGGCGGCAGCGCGCCGGCGCCGGAGAGCCGGTCCGCCGCGCCCAGCTCCGCTGCGCGGGCGCGCAGCGCCTCGAGGTAGTCCGGCTCCGTCGCCGGCCCCACGAGCCGGACCGCGAGCCGCGGGTCGCGCGCAAGCGCCTCGACGAGCGCCATCTGGTTCTTCTGGCGGTCGATGCGGGCGACGCAGAGGACGCGGCGCGTCGCGCCGTCTCCTCTGCGTCGCGGGTCACAGGTCGCAGGTCGCAAGTCGCAAGTCGTCTCGGAGCTTTTGTCTCGGGACTTGAGACTTGGGACTTGAGACCTGCGACCCGACTCGAAGAGCGCGACGTCGACGCCGTTGGGGAGGAAGAGGACGCGGGGGTGGCGGGCGCGCCAGAGGTCGGCCTCGTCCTCGCCGACGCAGACGATGCCGCCGGCGTCCTCGGGGATGCGGCGCGTGCGGCGCAGGGCCTTGTCGAGAAGCTTGCCCCACGGCAGGAGCCGCCGCGTCGGGGCGCGCAGGCTCGCGGCCTCGGCGGCCGGGACGTTCGCGCCGCCGCCGTGCAGCGAGACGGCGCAGCGCGCGCCGGTCTTCTCCGCGACGCGGATGCAGAGCTCCGCGATGCGCCCCATCGCGTGGCAGTGGATCACGTCCGGCGCCCACTCGCGCAGCGCGCGGGCGAGGCCGGGGACGAAGGGGTTTCCGCCCTTGCGGTCGAGGCGGGCGCGCGTCGCCGCCGTCATGGGCCACCACGGGTAGACGGGCGGGAAGCGCAGGATCTCGAGCCCGTCGCGCGTCTCGCGCGGCGTCGGGCACAGCGCGGTCGTCGCGAAGACGCGGACCTCGTGGCCGGCGCGCACCTGGGCGCGGGCGAGGTTCCAGACCACCTGCTCGGTGCCGCCCCAGTCGTCGAAGGAAAGGCGGCGCAGGACGTGCGCGACCCTCATCGGCGGTAGCCCCCCAGCAGGTGCAGCAGCGAGAGCCACGAGAACTTGACGAGCCCGTAGGCGTAGCGCTTCCAGAGGCGGCCGGGCTCCTGCGCGATGCGGTGGACCCACTCCAGGCTGCACTTCTGCATCCAGCGCGGCGCGCGCTTCACGCGGCCGGCGACGAAGTTGAACGAGCCGCCGATGCCGAGCGCGACGGGGACGTCGAGCGCCGCGGCGTTGCGCGCGAGCCAGAGCTCCTGCTTCGGGTTGCCGAGGGCGACGAAGAGGATGTCCGGCTTCGCCGCGTTGATGCGCTCGACGATCTCCGGCTGCTCCTCGCCGAGCTTCACGAACGAGTGGTCGGACCCGGCGATCGGCATCGGGAAGCCGGCCTTGCGCTCCATCGCGGCGAGGGCCTCCGCGAGCGCCTCCTCGGCGCCGCCGAGCACGTAGAAGCGCAGCCCCTCCGCCTTGCAGCGCGGGCAGAGGTCGGGAACGAGGTTGGACCCCGCCACGCGCGCCGGGAGCGGGTCGCGCAGCAGGCGCGAGAGCAGCACGATCGGCATCCCGTCCGCCACGGCGAGGTCCGCCTCGCGGAGGATGCGCCACTGCGTCTCGTCGCCGCGGAAGGGCCACCCGCGGACGGCGTTCACGACGAAGTCCACGTTCGGCGTGACGACGATCTTCGGCGGGCCGGCGCGGCCGCCGGCCGCGCGCCTGTCGCGTCCCGCGCGCGCCATCGCGAGGATCGTCTCGGCCGCCTCGGGCTCGGTGGTCTTCGCGAAGGGGATGCGGAAGAGCCGGGCGACGGCCTTGCGGTCCGCGGCATAGTCCTCCAGTAGTCTTGCGATTCCGCGCGCGTGGTCCGGCCAGGAGAAGAGAGCGGCGCGGCGGCGGCCGCGCTCGATGCGCGCCG
>CACWKU010000288.1 GCA_902761575.1 uncultured bacterium | reverse complement strand
GCTGTGCTGCGGCCAGGTCGCGCCGGACGCGGGCGACTTCGGCGGCGCCCCCGCCGAGGGCGCCTCCGCGCCCGGGACGGTCCCCGGCTCGCCCGCCGAGTCCGCCGCGGCCCTCGAGGCCGCCGCCGAACGCCTCGGCCGCAGACTTTCCGCTTGATTCCGAGTGTCGTTTCTGCGATACTACCCCGCCGCTGCCGTGAAACGATCCGCCACGCCATCCTTCCATCGACTTACGAGCCTCGCACCGCACTTCGGCGTCGGGGCTTCTTCCGCCGTGCGGTAGCGAGGTGAAACAAAGCGCGCCGGGCCGTTCACCCGCGCGTTCCGCCACGACCCCGAACGCGCCGCAGGCGCGCCCGGGGTCGAATGCACAATCCAGAACACTCCTCTTCAAACGCTTCAACCCACGAACGCCATGACCACCGAAACCAAGCGCATCAAGATCTTCGACTCCACCCTCCGCGACGGCGAGCAGTCCCCGGGCTGCTCGATGAACCTCGCCGACAAGCTCCTCGTCCTCGAGCACCTGGAGGCGCTCGGCGTCGACGTCGTCGAGGCCGGCTTCGCAGCCTCCTCGCCGGGCGACTTCGAGGCCGTGCAGGCGCTCGCGCGCGCGGCGAAGAAGACCGTCGTCGCGTCGCTCGCCCGTTGCCGCAAGGCCGACATCGACCGCGCCTGGGAGGCCGTGAAGGACGCGAGGCATCCGCGCATCCACGTCTTCATCGCCACCTCGCCCCTCCACATGGAGTGCAAGCTCCGGATGACGCCGGACGCCGTCGTCGAGTCCGCGGTCGAGTGCGTGACGTACGCCCGCTCGCTCTGCGAGGACATCGAGTTCTCGCTGGAGGACTGCTCCCGCTCGGAGCGGCCGTTCATCCACCGCGTCGTGCAGGCCGCGATCGAGGCCGGCGCGACGACGATCAACATGCCGGACACCGTCGGCTTCGCGATGCCGGAGGAATACGAGGACCTCTTCCGCGACGTCTTCGAGAACGTCCCCGGAGCGAAGGACGTCGTCCTCTCCTGCCACTGCCACAACGACCTCGGGCTCGCGGTCGCCAACTCCCTCGCCGCGGTCCGCGGCGGCGCGACGCAGGTCGAGTGCTGCCTCAACGGCATCGGCGAGCGCGCGGGCAACGCGTCGCTCGAGGAGATCGTGATGGCGCTCAAGACGCGCCACGCGTTCTTCGGCGCCGACACCGGGATCGACACGACCAAGATCTACGCGGCGAGCAAGTGCGTGTGCAGCGTCACGGGCTCCAAGCTCCAGGCCAACAAGGCGATCGTCGGCGAGAACGCCTTCGCGCACGAGGCCGGCATCCACCAGCACGGCGTCCTCGCGAACCCGCTCACCTACGAGATCATGACGCCCGAGTCGATCGGGCTGCCGCGCAACAAGATGGTGCTCGGCAAGCACTCCGGCAGGCACGCCTTCGCGCAACGCCTCGCCGACCTCGGATTCCGCCTCGAGGACGCGCGCATCGACGAGCTCTTCGCGCGCTTCAAGGACCTGGCCGACCGCAAGAAGACCGTCTCCGACGCCGACATCGAGGCGCTCGCCCGCCATTCGCGCGGCGCGGACGCCCCCGAGCGCCTCGCGCTCGACCGCTTCTCGGTCGTCGCGTCCGACGTCATCACGCCGATGGGCACCGTCCGCCTGCGGATGGACGGCGAGCTCGTCGAGAAGGTCGGCACGGGCGACGGCCCGATCAACGCCTGCTACGCGGCGATCCGCGAGATCGCGGGCCTGCCCTCCGCGCGGCTCGAAGTCTACAACCTCACGGCCGTCGACGGCGGCATGGACGCGCAGTGCGAGGCGACGGTGAAGGTCTCCCACAACGGGCGCACGTACCGCGGCAGCGGCGTCTCGACGGACATCGTCGAGGCCTCGATCCGCGCCTACATCCAGGCGCTCAATGCGGCGCTCGCGGACAAGGACGCCGCACCCGCCGAGTTCGACCACCCGCAGCGCGGCGACACCGGCGTGCACTGATGCCCCTCCTCCTCAACGACCTCCGTCCGCGGTATCCGCGCCCCCGCCCGCTCACGCTGCGGGAGGAATGGGCCGCGCTGCGGGCGAGGCTCGACACCGTGGCCGAATGTCTGGAGAAGCCGACGTCCCTTCGCCGCCGCTATGCGATCTGCCAGGCGCGCTACGAGGCGCTCCTCGCCGGCGAGGAGCCGCCGCCCCCGCCGCCGCTCGACCCCGCGGTCTG
>CACWKU010000287.1 GCA_902761575.1 uncultured bacterium | reverse complement strand
CGGCGCCCGCGCGCGCCTCGCCGCGCTCGAGGCGAAGCTCGCCGCGCTCGACCCGCTCGCCGTCCTCGACCGCGGCTACGCGCTCGTGCGCTCCGAGTCCGGCGGCATCCTCTCTCGCGCCTCCGCGCTCGCGCCCGGGGACCGCTTCTCGGTCGCGTTCCGCGACGGCGCCGTCCCCGCCCTCGCCCTCTCCTCCCCTTCCGGCTCCGCCGCCCCGCGCACCCCGCCACGCCGCCGCGCGCCCGCCCCCGCCCCGGATCAACCGTCCCTCTTCTGATTTCGCCCGTCACCCGTCACTCGTCACTCGTCACTCGTCACTCGTCACTCGATGCTCATCGGATGCCATCTCTCCGCCGCGGACGGTTTCCGCGGGCTCGCGCGCGACGCGATCGCCGTCGGCGCGAACGTCTTCCAGTTCTTCACGCGCAACCCGCGCGGCGGCGCCGCGAAGCCGATCGACCCGGAGGACGTCGCGGACTTCCTCGCGACGGCGCGGAAGGAGAGGTTCGGCCCGATCCTCGCCCACGCGCCCTACACGCTCAACGCGTGCTCGGCGAAGGAGGACACGCGCCGCTTCGCCCGCGAGGTGTTCGCGGACGACCTCGCGCGCATGGAGCACGTCCCGGGCAACCTCTACAACTTCCACCCCGGCTCGCACGTCGGGCAGGGCGTCGAAACCGGCATCGCGCAGATCGCCGGGATCCTCGACGAGGTCCTGCGCCCGGAGCAGTCGACGACGGTCCTGCTGGAGACGATGTCCGGCAAGGGCAGCGAGGTCGGCGGCCGCTTCGAGGAAATCCGCGCGATCCTCGACCGCGCGGCGCTCGGCGCGCGCATGGGCGTTTGCCTCGACACGTGCCACGTGTGGGACGCCGGCTACGACGTCGCGGGCGACCTCGACGGCGTCCTGCGCGAGTTCGACCGCGCCGTCGGCCTCGACCGCCTCCGCGCGATCCACCTCAACGACAGCAGGAACCCGCTCGGCGCGCGCAAGGACCGCCACGCACGCATCGGCGAGGGGTGCATCGGGCTCGAGGCGCTCGTCCGCGTCGTGAACCACCCGCTCCTGCGCGACCTGCCGTTCTATCTCGAGACGCCGCAGGACGAACTCTCCGGCTGGGCCGCGGAGATTGCGCTGCTCCGCTCGCGACGCCGGTAGCGCCCGCGCTCCGCGCGAACCCGCGGCCGCGGGGACCGCGGCTACCAGAGCGCGCCGACGGGCGGGAGGAACGCGCGGACGGAGTCGATGTCCGGCGCGTCGAGCAGGACCATCGCGAGGCGGTCGACGCCGAGGGCGGCGCCGCCCGCGGGCGGCATGTGCGCGAGGTCGGCGAGGAAGTCCTCGTCGAGCGGCATCGGCGGTTCGCCGCACGCGATCTTCTCGTCGCGCGCGGCCTCGAAGCGGCGGCGCTGCTCGACCGGGTCCGCGAGCTCGCCGAAGGCGTTGGCGATCTCCATCCCGCCGAGGTAGAGCTCCCAGCGCTCGGCGACGCGGGGGTCGTCCGGCGAGAGGCGCGCGAGCGAGGCGGCCTGCGCGGGATACCCGAAGAGGACGACGGCGCGGTCGCGCGGGAGGGCGGGCTCGACCTTGAGCGCCATGTCGAGGTCGAAGCGCTCGGCGTCCCAGTCCTCGACCGGATCCCAGCCGGCCCAGCGGCGGTAGGCCTCGCGGACGGGGACGCGCTCCCACGGCGCGGCGAGGTCGAGCGAGCCGCCGCGGAACGGGACGCGCGCCGCGCCCGCGCCGTGCAGCGCGGCGGCGGCGGCGAGGACGAGGCGCTCGCCGTCGCGCAGGACGTCCTCCCAGCCGCCGGGGGCGCGATACCACTCGAGCATCGTGAACTCGGGCGCGTGGCGGTCGCCGCGCTCGCCCTCGCGGAAGCAGGGGCCGATCTGGTAGAGGCGCCCCAGCCCCGCGGCGAGGAGGCGCTTCATCTGCAGCTCGGGCGAGGCGCGCAGGAAGGCGCGGCCGCTCGCGGGCGGGCGGATGTGGGGCTCGTTGGCGGGCGCGGGGATGCGGACGGGCGTCTCGACCTCGACGAAGCCGCCCTCGTCGAGCGCGGCGCGCAGCGCGCGCACCATCGCGGCGCGGCGCGGGAGGTTCGCGGCGAGCGCGGGGTTCATCCGCGGACGACGCGGGCGCCCTCGGAGCAGGAGACGGCGCGCACGTCGCACGGCGAGCCGAAGCGCCTCGCGTAGGCGGAGGCGAGCGCGGCG
>CACWKU010000286.1 GCA_902761575.1 uncultured bacterium | reverse complement strand
CGCGGCAACGCCGCCGCGCGCGCCGCGTTCGAGGGCGGCCGCTTCGCCGCGCCGGAGGCGATCCCCGACCCGCACATCGCCTCGCGCAGCGTCTGGCGCGACGGCGGCTGGCATCCGCGCTCGCCGCTCGCCGGCGCGCCCGGGATGGGCGCGGGCGGCTGGATCGAGCCCTACGACGAGACGCCGGAGCTCGCGGAGAAGTGCGCGCCGTTCGGCCTGCGCGCGTTCTGGTTCCGGCGCGACCTGCCGCCGGAGGGGACGCCGCTCGGCGACGACATCCGCCGCCTCAACGCGCGCGCCGCGGAGGACGGCGGCGGACGCAAGACCTGCAACAACGCGCTCCCCGCGCGCATCCCCTTCCTGCTCTTCCTCCCGCCGCCCGCCGCGTGCACGGGCGCCGTGCCGCTCGTCGTCTACCTGCCCGGCAACGGCGAACAGGGCACGGACCTTCTGAAGCAGTTCCGCCAGACCGCGTGCATCGGCAAGGTCTGCTCCGCGGCGTTCCAGGCGGCGCACCCCGCCGCGCTGCTCGTCCCGATGCCGCCGGACTGGGGCAACTGGAACATCTCCCGCGGCTGGCCGCGCGACGGCTTCGGCCCGCAGGCGGAGCTCTTCTCCGACCTCGTCCTCGCCGTCGCGCGCGGCTCCGCCGCGCTCGGCGGCCCCGCGATCGACCCGGCGCGCATCCACCTCACCGGGCTCGGCTCGGGCGGCTCCATCGCCGCCGGGATGGCGTTCGACCACCCCGGGCGCTTCGCGTCCGTCTCCGGCGCGTGGTTCTCCCCGTACTGCGACCCCGGCCCCGCGCGCCCCGGCGCGTGGTGGATCGCGCAGGAGGACGAGAACCGCGACGAGGACGAGCAGCTCGAGTGGGAGGAGACGCTCGCGCGGCGCATCAAGCCCTTCGGCGAGGCCGTCCGCGCCGCGGGCGGCGCGTTCGAGTACCGCGAGTACCCGGCCCTCCCCGGCGCCTGGTGGTGGGACCGCATGTGGCGCGACGACGACGCCTTCTGGGACTGGATGCTCGCCAAACGCTCCCCCGGCGAAATCGATCCCGAAGGCGCGCCCATCCCGCGTTTTCTCTTCGGAGGTTCCGAACAATGACCCTTCCCCGTGTTCCCCGTGTTCCCCGGTTCCGCCTCGCGGCGGTTCTCCTCGCCCTCGCGCTTCCCGCGTCCGCAGCGCCCCCCGCGGCCGGATCCGCGACCCTGCTCGCGTCGCTCGCGGCCGACGGCACCGCGGTCTTCTGGGGCGCGGAGACGAACGGCGCGTACTGCCCGCCGACGTTCGCCGCCGCCGTGCGCTTCCGCCCGGGCGAGGCCGCCGCGACCGCGCTCTCGAACGCCGTGCGCCTCGTCGTCGACTCCGCCCCCGGGATCCCCGCCGGCGCGTTCGCGGGGCTGCCCGCGCTGCGCTCCGTCGTCCTCTCGTCGCGGACGCGGTCCGTCGGCCCCCGCGCGTTCGCGGACTGCCCCGCGCTCTCGAACGCCGTCGTGCGCGGCTCCTCCCCGTGCGAGATCGCGGCCGACGCCTTCGCGGGCTGCCCGCCCGCGCTGGCGCTCGCCTTCGTCGAACGCAAGGACACGGCGCGCGTCGCGTGGACGAACGGGCCGGTCCCGTTCGTGCGCGGGCTCGGCGGCTCCGGCCTCGACGGCCGGCTCCGGACGGACTCCTGGGGCGACTGGGCGTTCTCCGACGGCTCCGCGCGCTACACGGGGCCGCGCATCGAGGGCGCGTATCTCTTCCGCGTCCGCGCGGACGGCACCGCGGACCTGCTCCGCAAGCTCGACCCCGCCGCGCCGGACCCCGCCGCGCTCGACGGCGCGCCGGTCTTCTCGCAGGCCGAGATCGCCGGCCACGGGCCCGGCGACCGGGACCGCGTCGAGGGCGACTTCCGCTTCTGCATCGCACCCTTCGGGCTCGACGCGCGGTGGAGCGGCCGGAAGTCGGCGCCGGCGGCCGTCCTGCTCGGCTACGCCGGCACCAACGAGATCCTCTCCCTCCCCGCCGAGCTCGGCGGCCGGCCGCTCGCCCGGATCGAGTGGAAGGCCTTCGACGGCACCCCCGTCCGCGGCCTGCGCCTCCCCGCCACCGTGCGCTCGTGCCGCCTCTCCGGCGGCCGCGGCGCCGTCGAGGCGATCTGGTGCGACGGGGATCCGCCCGACGACATGCAGGCGGACGCCCCGACGCTCCGCTACCGCGCCTCGGGCGGCGGCCGCGGCGGCCGCGGCG
>CACWKU010000285.1:1193-3443 GCA_902761575.1 uncultured bacterium | reverse complement strand
CGCCGGCTGGGCGCTCGCGCAGGGGCTCGACTCACCCGTGCCGTGCGTGGGCGCCTCGGCCGCGGTGCTCGGCCTCGCGGGCGCGTTCGCCGCGCTGCGGCCGCGCGCGCGGTTCGTCCTGATCTTTCCCGTCCCCGCCGTGCTGCCCGCGTGGGCGCTCGCGGCGGGGCTCTTCGCGCTCAACGCGCTGGAGCTCGCGTTCGTCGTTTCGAGCACCGCCTACCTTGCGCACCTCATCGGCATCGCCGCGGGCGCGGCGATCGGGCTCGCGCTGCGGAGAAGGGAGGCGCGCCGTGGATGAGTCGTCCGTCGCCGCGGCGGTCGCCGTCGCGATCTGGGGCTTCCTCGCGCCGCTCGCGCAGAAGGCCGCGGAGCCCCCGCCGGACCGACCGGCGGCGGAGGCCGCGGCCGCCGCGGCGCCGGAGGCGGAGGAGTCCGACGAGGCCGACGGGGCGGTGCGCGAGATCGGCGAGGCGCTGCGCTTCGTTCGCGACCGCTACGTGGACGAGGTCCCGACGGACGAGCTCGCGGCGGGCGCGGTGGCGGGGCTCGCGGCGGCGCTCGACCCGTGGTGCGAGCGCCTCACGCCGAGGGACGTCTCGGAGATGGAGCGCGAGGACCGCGGGAGCTACACCGGCATCGGCGTCTCGGTCTCGGAGGGGCCGGGGGGCTTCGTGCTCGTGGACTGGCCGGAGCCCGGATCGCCCGCGTTCCGCGCGGGGATCCGGATGGACGACCGCATCGTCGCGGTGGACGGCGTCGAGACGGACGCGACGACCTTCGACGAGGCGGTCGACCGCATCGGCGGCGAGCCGGGGTCGGAGGTCGAGATCGCGTGGGAGCGCGCGGACGGCGGCGCCGCGACGGCGCGCGTCGTGCGCGCGGCGCTCTCGGTGCCGACCGTGCAGACGGTGCGGCGCATCGGCGGCGACGTCGGCTACCTCTTCCTCGCGGAGTTCGCCTCGCGCACGCCGCGCGAGCTGCGCCGCGCGGTGCGGTCGCTCCACCCCGCCACGCTGCGAGGGCTCGTGATCGACCTGCGCGACGACCCCGGCGGCGATGTCGAGGCCGCGGTCGCCTCCGCGAGCCTCTTCTTGCCGCAGCGCGCGCTCGTCGCGCGGACGCGGGGGCGCGTCCCGGAGGAGGACGACCACAACTACCGCTCGGCCGGCGCCGAGGCGTGGCCGGGGCTGCGCGTGGCGCTGCTGGCGAACGGCGAGACGGCGAGCGCGGCGGAGATCTTCGCGGGCGCGCTGCGCGACCACGGGCGCGCGCCGATCTTCGGCTCGCGCACGTTCGGCAAGGGGCTCGTGCAGGGGTTCTTCGACCTGGAGGGGCCGTCCGGCCCCGCGACGCTCAAGCTCACGACCGCGCGTTGGTTCACGCCGTCCGGCGCGATGGTGCACGGCGCGGGGATCGAGCCGGACTTCCCCTTCGCGCAGACGGACGAGGAGGCCTTCGCCCTCGTCCGCGCGCGGATGCTCGCCGTGTGGCCGGAGCTGGCGGAGCCCTCCGTGCGCGACCGCATCCTCGCCGTCCCCGACCGCGCGCTCGACGCCGCGCTCGCCTGGGTCCGCTCGGGCGATCCGCCGCCCGCCGCGCGCCCCGAGTCCGCCCCCCGCATTCCCGAAAACCCCCGCGCCCCCGTCCGCAAATGACCGTCCTCGGCATCGAAACCTCCTGCGACGAAACCTCCGCCGCCGTCGTGCGCGACGGCCGCGAGGTCCTCTCCTGCGTCGTCCACACGCAGGAGCAGCACCGGCCGTTCGGCGGCGTCGTGCCGGAGATCGCCTCGCGCTGCCACGTGCGGCTGCTGCCGGGGATCGTCGCGCGGGCCGTCGAAGAGAGCGGCGCCGGCTGGGACGGCATCGACCTCGTCGCCGCCACGCGCGGCCCGGGGCTCGCCAGCTCCCTCCTCGTCGGGTGGTCCTTCGCGAAGGGCCTCGCGCTCTCGCTCGGCAAGCCGCTGCGCGCCATGAACCACATCGAGGCGCACCTGCACTCCGTATTCCTCGACCCTGCCGCGCCGCCGCCGGACGAGTGCTTCCCGCGCGTCGGCCTCGCCGTCTCGGGCGGACACACGAGCCTCTTCCGCCTCGACGCGCCCGACCGCATCGCCGCGCTCGGCCGCACCGTCGACGACGCCGCTGGCGAGGCGCTCGACAAGGCCGCGAAGCTGCTCGGGCTCGGCTATCCGGGCGGGCCGGTCGTCGACCGCCTCTCGCGCGGCCGCACGCCGCGGGAGGGGCT
>CACWKU010000285.1:0-1185 GCA_902761575.1 uncultured bacterium | reverse complement strand
CTGTGCTGGAGCTTCAGCGGGCTCAAGACCGCGCTCCTGCGGCGCGTGCAGGAGGCGCCGCCGAAGAACGACGACGAGGTCGCGCAGCTCGCGTGCGACTACCAGGAGGCCGTCGTGGGCGCGCTCGTGCGGCGGTGCGACCTGACGCTCGCGCGCACGCCCGGCGCCAAGTGCCTCGCCGTGGGCGGCGGCGTCTCCCTCAACTCGCGCCTGCGCGCGGCGCTCGCGGAGCTCTGCGCCGCGCGCGGCGTGCGTCTCCTCCTCGCGCTCCCGAGGCACTGCGGCGACAACGCCGCGATGGTCGCGGGCCTGGCGGGCATGGGCCGCGGCATTCCCTCGCCCGAGGCCTTCGACCTCGACATCGCGCCCTCCTGGCCGGTCGCGTAGCGGCTCGCCGCGGCGTCCCGGGCCGGCGGCTACGCCCTCGATGAGAGCAGCAGATCGAGGAGGGCGAGGGCCGCGGCGGACTCGACGAGCGGGACGGCGCGCGGGACGACGCACGGGTCGTGGCGGCCCGGAACGCGGATCGGGACGGTCTCGTTCGTCGCGAGGTCGACGGTGGTCTGCTCGCGGGGAATCGACGGCGTGGGCTTGAAAGCGACGCGCGCGACGATCGGCAGACCCGTCGTGATGCCGCCCTCGGCGCCGCCGGCGCGGTTCGTCGCGCGACCGGCGTGGAGCGGGTCGCCGTCGGGCGCGGGAGTCGGCCGGTCGTTGTTCTCCGAGCCGCGGCGGCGCGCGCACGCGAAGCCGTCGCCGAACTCGATTCCGCGCACGGCGGGGAGCGAGAGGAGCATCGCGCCGAGGCGCGTCTCGACGCGGTCGAAGAACGGCGCGCCGAGTCCGGCGGGCAGGCCCGCGGCGCGAACCTCGACGACGCCCCCGACGCTGTCGCCGTCCGCGCGCGCGGCCTCGATCGCGGCGACCATCGCCGCGGCGGCACCGTCCGAAAGCGCCGGGAAGGGCTTGCCGGAAACGTCCGGGAAGAGGGCGAGGGGATCGGCGGGCGTTTCGTCCGCGACGCCGCCGATCTCGACGATGCGCGCGCGGACGGTCCCGCCGCGCGCGGCGAGCCACTGCATCGCGAGGGCGCCGGCGAAGCAGAGCGGCGCGGTGACGCGGGCGGAGAAGTGGCCGCCGCCGCGCGGATCGTTCGCGCCGCCGTAGCGGATGCGGCCCGCGAGG
>CACWKU010000284.1 GCA_902761575.1 uncultured bacterium | reverse complement strand
GGGCTCATCCGCGAAAGCCGCGGCGGGCGCGAAGGGGAGCGCTGCCGCTCCGGCCGAGGGCGCGGCGGCGGGCGAGGCGGGATGCTCCGCGGGCGCGGCGCGGAAGGCAAGGACGACATCGTCCATGGAGGCGAGATCGGCGGGGACGGCACCCTCGCCGTTGGGGATCTCCGGGTCGGCTCCTCCCCCGAGGAGGGCCCGGACCGCCGAGGCATGGCCGGCGGCGGCGGCAAGGTGGAGCGGGGTCTGGCCCTGGGGGTCCGCGGCGTTCGGGTCCGCTCCGGCTCCGAGAAGGACCTTGATCGACGCTTCGTTGCCCTTCGCGGCGGCGAAGTGGAGGGGCGTGCGGCCGTTCACGGCCTTGGCCTCGGTCTTCGCGCCCTTGGCGAGAAGGAGCTTCGCGATCTCGGCGGCGTCGACGTTGGCCGCGTAGTGCAGCGGCGTGCCGGCGGATTTGGCCAGCGGGGCGTTCGGGTCGGCGCCCGCGTCGAGGAGGATCCCGGCCGCGTCGGCCTGGCCGATGCGTGCGGCGAAGTGCAGCGGCATCATGCCGGAGGCATTGGTGACGCCGGCGAGGGAGGAATCCTCCGCGAGGACGGCGCGGAGCGATTCCAGGTCGCCGTACTGGATCGCGGCGAAGACGATGTCGGAGCCGTCCGCGAAGGCGGCTGACGCCGCGAGGACGAGGGCGGAGACGAGAAGGGAGTGCAGGTGCTTCATGGCCTCTTCATTCTAGTCCTTCCCGGCGCGGGGGTAAAGCGAAAAGTTCGCGCGCGCGCGGAAGTGGAGTTTGACAGGCGGCGCGGCGCGGGATAGACTCGGTCCCGCCATGTCCGAGTCCGAGCCACGATCCGACCGCGGCGATGCCCGCCGCATCCGCGACACCTTGGCGCTCGTGCGGCGGATCGCCGCGCGGTGCGCGGCGGCCGGGCTGCGCGTCGGCGTGGCGGAGTCCTGCACGGCGGGGCTCGTCGCGGCCGCGCTCGCGTCGGTCCCCGGTGCGTCGGCGTGGTTCCGCGGCGGGGTGGTCTCGTACGCGACGGACGTCAAGCGCGCGCTGCTCGGGGTCGATCCGGAGCTGCTCGCGGGGCCGGGGCCGGTGAGCGCCGAGGTCGCGGAGCGGATGGCGCGGGGCGCCCGCGCCGCGCTCGGCGCGGACCTCGCGGTGTCCGTCACCGGCCTCGCGGGGCCGGACGGCGACCCGGAGCGCGACATCCCCGTCGGGACGGTGTTCCTCGGCTGGAGCGACGCGCGCGGGAGCGGCTCGGAGCGGCGGCGCTTCCCCGGCGGGCGCGACGAGGTGCGCGCCTCCGCGCGCGACGCGGCGCTGGAGCTGCTCCTGCGGCGGGCGGAGGCCTAGCCGGCGGGCGCCGGGAAGCGCTTCGCGACGTAGGCGACAAGGTCCGGGCCCACCATCTCGAGCGTCTGGTTGAACGTCCGGACGTAGAGGCGCTTGTCGACGTAGACGGGTTCGTCGGAGGGGCGCACGCGGACCAGGCACACGTCGTGCGCGCCGGCGCGCCGGCGCTCGATGTCGTAGTGCAGGAACGCGTTGGCCGCCTCGAGGCGCGTCCGCAGGACGTTGGCGAGGCGCAGCTGCCAGCCGTCCCAGTTCGGCTTGCCGCGGTCGGCGAGCGCGTACTCGCCCTCGACGCCGCAGATGGCGCCGTCGTCCTCCACGCCGACGAGGATCGTCCCGCCGGTCGCGCCGTTGAGCATCGCCGCGACGGCGCGGACGAGCGTCCCGACGTCGTGCGGGCCGCCGCGGTCCTTCCCCTCGCGGGAGGGGACGACGGCGTGCGCCTTGAACTCGACCTCCTGCGACTCCCCGCCGGCGACGAGGTCCATCAGCTCCGGGTCGACGGCGAACTGCCGGTAGGTGTCGAGCCCCACGCGCGAGGCGCGGTCGTCGCGCGCGTTGAAGAGCTTGAAGACGGGGTAGGGGTCGTCGTCCGGCGCGAGCTCGAACACGACGAAGGAGAACGCGCCGGGGAGTCGCCGCGCGAGCTCCGCGGCCTCCTTCGCGCCGAGCGGCGCGAAGGCGGCGGCGGCCTGCGCGAGCGCGCGGGCCATCGGATGGTCGGGGGAGGGGAGGGGGCGGCCCGCGACGGCGGCCTCGAACGCGGCGCGGTCGGCCTTGCCGACGAGGTTCTTGAAGCGCAGCGGCGGCGGCGCGCCGGGGTTGAGGAAGAACGCCTCGTCGAGGCGCGCGGCGGCGGCGGGGTCGGCGGCGCGGACGCGGTCGCGCAGCGCGAGGAGGAGCAGCAGCAGC
>CACWKU010000283.1 GCA_902761575.1 uncultured bacterium | reverse complement strand
CGCGGCGCGCGCCGCCGCCGAGACCGGCGCCAACGCGCTCTTCGCGCGCACCGCGGAGGCGTGGGCCGCCTACTGGGCGGGCGTCCCGAGGCTCGACCTTCCGAACCCGACGCTACAGTATCTCTGGGAGCTCGGAATGTACAAGTTCGGCGGCGCGACCGCCGATCCGGGCGAGCCGAACGGCGCGCCGTGCCCGCTGCAGGGGCCGTGGTACGAGGACTACCAGTGCCCGCCGTGGGGCGGCGACTACCACTTCAACATCAACGTGCAGGAGTGCTACTGGCCGGCCTACGGCGGCAACGCGCTCGAGCGCCTGCGCCCGATCTTCGAGCTGATCTTCTCGTGGACGCCGCGCCTGCGGCACAACGCGAAGGTCTTCGTCGGGATCGACGACGGCGTGATGCTCCCGCACGCGGTGGACGACACCGGCAAGGCGATGAGCGCGAGCTTCTGGACCGGCATGATGGACCACGGCTCGACGATGTGGATGGCCGACATGATGTGGCAGTACGTGCGCTACGGCGGCGGCGACCGCAAGTTCGTCGCGCGCGGCGCGCTGCCGTTCATGAAGGGCGCCTTCAACGTCTTCTGGGCGATGCTCGAGCGCACGCCGGACGGCGCGCTCCGGCTGCCCGTCGGCACCTCGCCCGAGTTCCGCGGCGCGTCAATGGACGCCTGGGGCGCCAACGCCTCCTTCCAGCTCGCCGCCGCGCACCGGCTCGCCGAGGACCTGCAGGACGCCGCCGCGCGCCTCCGCGAGGAGCCCGACCCGCGCTGGGCGGAGCTGCTCGCGAAGCTCCCCAAGGCCGCGCTCGTGCCCGCCGCGGGCGGCTTCCGGCACATCGGCCTCTGGGACGGCCTCGACCTCGTCGAGACGCACCGCCACCACTCGCATCTCGCGTCGATCTTCCCGTTCGACACGATCGACTGCGACGACGAGGCGTGGCGTAGGATCGTGAACCACAGCTACGGCAACTGGATGTGGCGCGGCTACGCGCTCTGGACGGGCTGGTGCATGCCGTGGGCGTCGATCCTCCAGACGCGCGTCGGCAACGCCGACATGGCCGAGCTGCTGCTCGAGATCTGGGAGCGCGCGTTCACCAACGAGGGCTACGGGACGCTCCACGACACGCGGATGTGCGGCTTCTCGCTGATGGGGATGCCCGCCGCCTCCAACGACGGCCCCGCCTACCCGCCGCGCCCGGAGGTGATGCAGCTCGACGCCGGCGAGGCCGCCGCGACGGCGATCCTGCAGATGCTGCTCCTCGAGAAGCGCGGCGTGCTGCACCTCTTCCGCGGCGCGCCCGCGCGGTGGCTCGACGTCTCCTTCGACGGCATCCGCGCGCCCGGCGGCGTCCTCGTCTCCGCCTCGCGCAAGGACGGCGCCGTCGGCCCCGTGACGCTGCGCGCCACGGCCGGCGCGGCGCCCGTCCGCCTCGCGAGCCCCTGGCCCGGCGCCGCGTGCGAGCTCGTCCGCGAGGACGGCACCGTGAAGAGGCTCAAACCCGCCGCCATCCTCGAGATCCGCGTCCCGAAGGGCGAATCGGTCGTCCTGCGCGCGGTCTAGCGCGCCCAGTCCGGACGCGGGACGCGGAGCGTCGTCTCCCTCCCCGTGAGCGGGTGGACGAACGTCGCGGAGAGCGCGTGGAGCAGGTGGCGGGGTGCGGACCCCGCCACGCCGCCGGAAGGCGCCGGGCCGCCGTAGACCGCGTCGCCGAGGATCGGATGGCCGATCGAGGCGAGCTGGCAGCGGATCTGGTGCGTGACGCCGGTGAGGATCGTCACCTCCAGGAGCGTCGATGCGCCGTCGGAGGCGATCGGACGGAAGAACGTCTCGGCGAACATCGGGCGCTCCCCGCGCGGGAGCGCCGCGCCGGAGACGCACCGCATCCGGCCGCGGAACGACGGCGAATGCGCGAGGTGGCCCGAGACGCCGCCCTCCCGCTCCACGCGCCCCGCGACGCGCGCGAGGTAGACCTTGCGGACCTCGTGCGCCGAGAGCTGCGCCCGGACGCGCTCGAAGGCGTCCGCGGTGCGCGCGGCGAGGACGAGTCCGGAGGTTCCCGCGTCGATGCGGTGCAGGATGCCGGGCTGGAGCGGGTCGAGGCCGACGCCGGCCATCTCCGGATAGCGGGCGAGGAGCGCGCCGGCGAGCGTGCCGCGCTCGCCGGGCGCGAGCGGATGGCAGGGCTGGCCGGCGGGCTTGTCGACCGCGACGAGGGCGGCGTCCTCCCACGCGACGGCGAGCGGGCCGGACTCGGGCGCGACGGCGCGGTCGGCCGTCTCGG
>CACWKU010000282.1 GCA_902761575.1 uncultured bacterium | reverse complement strand
CGCACCGCGCGCCGGTCGCCGCCCGCGGCCGCGAGCGCCTTCGGCGCGGCGGCCTCAAGGCGCGCGTCGGAGAGCGCGAGGGGCGCGGTCTGGAGGAACGCGCGGCGCGCGTCGTCGAGCCGCAGCAGCCCCAGGTCCTCGGCGAAGAGCGCCGCGTCGGCGATGTCGGCCGCCTCGCCCGGCGAGAGCAGGCGCGCGTTCGCGCCGGCGGCGAGCGAGCGGGCGAGGAAGTCCGCCAGCTCCGCCGAGCCCCTGGCGAGCAGGCGCAGGCGCGCGTTCTGCTCCTGGCGGGCGACCTCGCGGCAGACGGCGTCCATGCGCCCGACGACGTCGCGCGCCTCGCCGGAGTCGTGCTGCGAGAGGATGCGGTAGCGGCAGCCGGGGGCGTCGATCGGGCTCTCCTCGCCCTCGGCGGGCGGCAGGACGGCGGGCGTCGAGAAGCCGAGCCGGTCGAGCGCGCGCAGCGCGGGGTCGAGCGTGCGGTCGATGCAGAGGCCGAAGAGCGAGACGTCGCAGCTCAGGACGAGCCCGTTGCCGACGTGGTCCGGATTGGCGGCGAGGAAGCCGTACTCCTCCGACTCGGCGAAGGGCGCCGCGGCGCCGACGGCGGAGGCGAACGTCTCGAGCGTGCGCCACTGGCGCGCGAACGGCGCGCCCGAGCGGTCGAAGAGGGCGAGGTGGTCCTCGGCGCAGACGACCGCCGTGATCGCGCCGCGGCCGACGTCGGCGAAGTCGGCCTCCGTCCAGCGCGCGGCCTTCGGGTCGGCGGGGACGGGCAGGCCCGCGAAGAAGGGCGCCTCGGCGGGCGGGACGCCGCCGCAGGCCGCCTCCCAGCCGCCCTCCACGCGGGAGACGCGGCGGCGCGTGGCGGACGCGGCGGAGGAGAGCGCCTCGAGGACGCGCGTCCGCGCGCCGGCGAGGCCGGCGGGCGTGGCGCGCTCGGGGAAGACCGTCTCGGCGAGGTTGCGGTAGAGGCCGACCGTTCGGTGCAGGACGATCGTCCGGAAGGGCAGCTCGGAGAGCCAATCGCCGCGGGAGCGGCGGCCGGGGGCGCGGTCAGCCATCTTCGCGGCGTTTCGGGGAGGCGCCGCGGCGCAGGGCGCGGAGGCGGGCGACGAGGCCCGCGGCGTCCTCGTAGCGCTCCTCGCGGACCGCGTCGTCGAGCTGGCCGCGGATGCGCTCGGCGTCGCGCGCGCGCATCGCCTCGTCGGGATCCTCGCGCGAGCGCGGGGCGGCGGGGACCTGGGCGGAGAGGAAGGTGCGCACGTCCGTCCCGAAGGTCTCGAAGCAGCGCGGGCAGCCGAGGCGGCGCGAGGCGCGCAGGTCGCCGCGGGAGAGGCCGCAGACGGGGCAGACCGCGTCCGCCGCCTTGCCGGAGGGCGGGACGGGCATGCCGAGCGAGAAGAGAACGTCCGTCATCGAGTGCGAGTCGGGGGCCCCGGGCGCCTCGGGCGCGGGGGGCGAGGCCTCGAGGCGCGCGCACTCGTCGCAGACGTAGAGCTCGCGCGGCTCCCCGTCCACGGTGCGCGTCACGGCGCGGGTCGCGTCGTGCAGATGGCAGACTTCGCATCGCATGGGCGGGCATTATGCCACAATCCGCTCCGCCGCGCAATCCCTTGCGGGCGCACGGCGCGCGTGGTAGACTGCCGCGGCATGGGAAGACGACCGACGCCGGGGATTCCGTGGGACGCGCTCCTCGCCTGGTACCGCGCGAGCAAACGCGAGATGCCGTGGCGGGGTTCGCGCGACCCCTACGCGGTCTGGCTGAGCGAGACGATGCTCCAGCAGACGCGCATCGAGACGGTCCGCGGCTACTTCGCGCGCTTCCTCGCGCGCTTCCCCGACGTCCGCGCGCTCGCCGCCGCGCCGCTCCCCGCGGTGCTCAAGCTCTGGGAGGGCCTCGGCTACTACTCGCGCGCCCGCAACCTCCACGCCGCCGCGAAGCGCGTGGCGGAGGCCGGCGCGTTCCCGCGCGACGCGGCGGGGTGGGCGGAGCTGCCCGGCGTCGGCCCCTACACGGCCGCCGCCATCGCGAGCATCTGCTTCGGCGAACCGGTCCCGGTCGTGGACGGCAACGTCGCCCGCGTCCTCGCACGCCTCGGCGCGGAGCCGCTTGACCCGCGCGACCCGAAGGTCCGTGCCGCGCTCGCAGCGCGGCTGCGTCCGGCGGTCGCGGCGTCCGGCGCGCCGGGCGACTTCAACCAGGCCGTGATGGAGCTCGGGGAGACGCTCTGCACGCCGAAGTCCCCGCGCTGCGCGGCCTGCCCCCTGCGCGGCGCGTGCCGGGCCGCCGCGGAAGGCGCGCCG
>CACWKU010000281.1 GCA_902761575.1 uncultured bacterium | reverse complement strand
GCGTCCGGCGGCCGTGCCGGCGCCGAAGGCGGCGAGCTTCTTCTCCGGCGGCAGCTGCGCGAGGCCGGCTTCGTCCGCCGCCTTCATGAGCGCCTGCGCGAAGAGCGGCTGCATGTCCGGCTTGCCGAGGGTGGCGGCGAGCTGGGCGGGGGTGGTGGTCGGCCTGCCCATGTACGTGTCCACCTGGGTCACGCCGTCCGGGAGCTTCCCTTCGTTCGCGTGGCCGATCGCGTTCCGGACGTCGCCGCCCGCAAGGAACTTCTCCAGATCCACCGCGAGATTCGGAGCCTTGTCCATCGCCATGAAAAGCAGCAGCGGCACGCCCTTGATCGTTTCGTCCGCGCCGATTTCGCGGGCACCCGCGTAGAGTGCGGGGATCTTCGACTCCGCGCTTGCGTTCAATTTGCCGATTTCCTCGAAAATCTTCGCCATCGGCGCCTTGGCGGCGAATGCGTCCGCCAGCGGCTTGACGTCGATTTCCCCGGCAAGCGCCTTGGCCTTGGCCAGGTCGAGGCGCTTGAAGCTGCTGATGCCCAGCAAATGCTGCTTTACGCGGTCGACGGCATCGCCGGAAAGCCCGAGGGCGTCGGCGCCGCGCAGGAATTCCGCGTGCGCATGCGCCGTCTTCTGCGCCAGTTTCTTGAACTCCGCCGTGATTTCTTCGGGCGTGCCGGCCTTGACCTTTCCCATGAGGATGTCGGTCTTGAGCGCATCGCCCTGCGTGGTTGCCAGGTACTCGAAGGAAGCGAGTTCCCCGTTCGCCGGATTCCACTTCACCCCGATTTCCTTGGCGAACGCCTCGTTCATGAAGTCTTTGAGCTTTGCTTTGGCATCGATCGCTGCCGCCGCCTTGGCGGTCGTCTCGCGGATCGTGCCCATCGCGCCGTCGAGGATCGCCTTGGCCTCGTCCGCCGTCTTCGCCTCCGCGAGGGCGCGGAACGTCTCCGGCATGATTTTTTCCAGATCCCCCCTTATGTCCGCGCAGCCGTAGGTCTTCCGGCCCATTTCGCGCAGCAATCCTTCGACGGTCGTCTCGACCAGGTTCAACGCGCTTTGCCTGAAGCAGTTCGCGCGGTAGACCTCGCGGAGGTTGTCGGCCGTCACGGCCTTTCCTTCCTCCGTCATCTTCTCCACATCCTCGCGCAAAGTGGAGTCTTTCACCAGGCGGGAGACGGGCTTGTCCGCCTGCGCCACCGCCCCCTTGCCGAAAACCGCCGTCGCCTCCGCCCGGACGGAATCGGCCATCTCTTTGATCTCGAACGGAATCGGTTTCCCGACCGAGGTGGTCAGGCAGAACGCAATCGCGGCGTTGCGCTTTTTGAGATTCGTGCCGCCGGCCAGGAGGAGATACGCCTCGTCGAGCATCCGGATGGTCTCGCGCTCGCTCTTGGAGCTCGCGAACAGGATCTTCTGCCCGTTTTCGGTCGTGTATTCCAGGACGCAATCCCCCTCGGCCTTGGGGTTGCCCTTCGCCTTCGCGACGATCGCGTCGCGCTGCGCGAGGATCGTTTTCAGCATCTCGCGGCGGTCCTCGTCGGCGACCTCCGACGCATCGCCCACGATGATTTTCTGGAAATTCGCGATTTCCTCCGACTCCGTCATGGTGCGGCGGACGGAGTCGCTCGCCGCGCGGCGGTATTGCTCAAGGTTGTGCAGCGTTGTCTGGTTGGTCCCGTAGAGCTGCGCCGACGTCTTGAACGCCTTCTGCCCGCGCTCGGCGCGCGAGGCGTTGATGGCGGCGGCGTTGCGGTCGATGATGTCGCGGATCTGCTGGCGCGACAGCGGCTTGAGCGAACGCCCGGCCAGCGCCTTCGGCGCCGTCTCGTCGGGCGCCAGCCCCAGCTCCTTGCGGATCTTGTTGATTTCGGCCATGTCCACGCCGTTCGCGGAAAGCGCCTTCATGAAGGCGTTCTTGATCGCCAGGACTTCCTCATGGGAAATCGACTTCGTGTTCGCGCTCAGGCGGTGGACGTGGTTGTTGATCTTGGTGAGCTTGGATTCGCTCTTGAGCGCCACTTCGCCGGCGTTATAGTCGCCCGTCGCCATCTTCTGGAACTGGTCGAGCGAGATGTTGAGGTTCGCGAGATTGATTGCCATAACTTTGTGTGACTCCTTGAAAAGTTGAAAGGTTGCCGGGGCGCTGCCGCTAGGCGACGATGGGGCCGGCGTCGCGCTGCGCGGCGATCTCCTCTTCGACGGTCGGATTCAGGTTCATCGTGAAGTCCATCCTGCAATCGGCCTTGACCTTGAACTCCTCCGGGAAGGAGTCCACGACCTTCTCCAGCTTGTGCTCCCGGAACTGCCGGGTGCCGTC
>CACWKU010000280.1 GCA_902761575.1 uncultured bacterium | reverse complement strand
GGCGAGCGCGGCGTTGATCGCGGCGGCCGCCTCGGCGTGCGTGACGAGGTTCGAGTATGCGGTCGAGACGATGGCGTCCAGCGCCTCGTCCCACCCCTCCGCGCCGGGCATCGTCTCCACGGTGGCGTAGAGGTCCGCGACGAAGGCGCGCAGCAGCTCCACCGAAGCGGGCGCCGTGTTCGTGGCGACGGTGCGGGCGAGCAGGTCGGCGAACTCCGGCCCGGCGTCCGTCGGGGCGACGACGACGCCCGCGGGCGCGTTCGTCGGGTAGACGATGGGGTCGTAGGCGAGCGCGGCCGGGGCCGCGAGGAACAGGGCGAGCAGGGCGATTGTCGTTTTCATTCGTTGGGAGTCTCCACGGGGCCGACCACGAGCTGGCCGTTGTAGATCGAGAATTTCCGCCACCCGCCCGCGCCGGCGTCCCAGAGCCGGAGCGACTGCGCGCGCAGGTCTTCGGCCTCGAACGTGCCGTAGCGCGAATGCCAGTTTCCGAGCAGGTAGCGCGCGGTCGGGTCGAGCGCGGCGGTTCCGTTCGGGTCGCCGCCGAACACCTGCCCGGTGACGCGCAGCGCCGCCACCTGCGTGGTGCCGGTGGCGTCCTCGGGCGGCGTCCCCTCGCTGTCGCGGCGGTTGCGGATGAGGCCCGTCCATTGCAGGACGAAGGCCGGGTGCGCCCAGTCGCCGCCCTCGTCGAGGCCGGCGATCTCGCACCCGATCTCGATGAGCCCGTCCGCGCCGAGCGCCGCGATCATCGCGGCGGTGCGCGTGCCGTACAGGCTCACCGTCCACGCGCCCTCGGCGGCGTCGTAAGACACGTCGCTGGTGGCGTAGCAGGGGGCGGTGGCGGGGTCCCAGTCCGCCGCCATGACGAACTTCCAGCTTGCCACGTTGTCGAGCCCCTCCGGGGGCGCGGGGTTGCCGTCCGCGTCCACGGCGCGCACGACGAGGGTCGTGGTCATGCCCGCGACGAGGCGGTTCGTTTCGGTCGTCTCATGCGTGCCGCGGTAGCCCGCGATCACGAGCGGCTGGTCAATGGTCTGCATTGCGTTTGTCCTTCCTTCCGTCCTCGGTTTCCTCGGGCGCGACGGGCGCGAGGCCGTCGCCCCAGTCGCGCATCACCTGCTCCACGATCTCCGCGCCCTGAGCGACGCGAGCAGCAGCGCGCCGAGCGCCTCCTTCCACTTGTGATACCGGGGCGCGCCGAACTCGCACGCCTGGTACGAGAGCCACGCCTCGCGGCGCCCCCACCACGAGTTCTTCGACGCCCATACCCAGACAAGGTACAGCACGTCGTCGCCCCAGCGGAGGACCTCCGTTTCGGAGCAGCCGTAGACGCCGGCCAGCTCCTTGCGGTGTCCCCAAATGAGATCGTGGAAGAGCGACGCGAGCATTCGGCGCAAATGCTTGTTGGAGAGGACGTCGGGCCCGTTCCAGAGCCGCGCCGCGCGGCCGAAGCGGTGCGCGGTGAAGCGCACGCGGTCGCCGCCCAGCGGGACGATCTCCAGCGAGCCGTCCTCCGTGCGCACCGGGCCGAGCGCGCGCTTCGCCACGCGCCGCGAGCGGATCACGACCGACACTTCGCCGGGCAGCGGATAGGTCGCCGCCTGGTCGTCCTTGAGCCATTCGAGCGCCTGCCGCGCGACCTGCGCGAGAATGCCCGCGACCCGAGCCTGTTCCGCCGTCATCATGGCCTAGCCCTCGATCAGGTTGCTGCGGTGTTTTCCATCAGCGGACGCCACGCAGAACGCGCGGCGCGCGGCGCCGTCCCATGCCGCCGCGTCCCAGCCGTGATAGCCGTCGTGGATGTTGGCCGCCGAGCGCGACGAACGGGATTCGTCCGTCCACTCGAACTTGCCGCCGACCCATTTGCCGCCGTCCCAGAAGAACGCCGCCGCGACGACGAGGGTTCCGTCGCGCGACCAGTCCGACGGGATGCCGGACTCCCACTTGTAGGCGATCTTGTCCTTGCCGATCGAGACGAGCGAAAAGCGGCAGCGCGGATCCTCCTTCGCCTTCGAGCCGTCGAAGCCGCCGTAGCGCCAGTCCATCGGAGCGGCGGCGGGGGACGAGGAGGACGAGGAGGACGGAGGGGACGAAACGGCGCGGACGCCGGGCGCGCAGTTGCCGACGCCGAACGCGCCGGCGTCCAGCGCCGCCTGCGCGAGCGACTTGTTCGGGCCGCGGTCCAACTCGAAGAAGTTCACCGGCTTGCCATGCTTGAGCGCGGCCTTCGTGTCGGCCTTGATCTGCGCGGCGGAGCGGCCGGGATTGACCTGGTAGAAGAGGATGTCGCCAAGCGATGCGAAGGGCGCATTGCCGCTCGTGTGGTGCGTGCCGGTCTTGCCCTCCCAGACCTTGCGCGTCGCGGCGGCGACCTTCTTCGCCTGCGCGGCATCCCAGTACTCGTCCATTTCCAGGCCGAGAACGACGGTCGAAGCCTGCGCGAGCAGGCCCGCGTCCGCGATGCGGCGCAGGCACGCGTCCGCGTGCGCGGCAAACGCCTTCGCCCAGTCGGACGAATCGTCGGCCATGAGCCACAGCACGACGCCGAGACCGGCCGCGCGGCAGCGGTCGATGCGCGAGCGCATGAGCGAAACCGTCGCCGCGTCGCACGGTGCGTCGCACGGCGCATGCCCGGCGCCCCACGGCGAATAGCCGGCCTTCTCCCCGTCGCCCTTGTTCACGAGGAACAGGTGGATCGCGTTCGCGCCCTGCTGCTTGGTCCACGCCACGCGCTCCGCGAAGTCCTGGTCGGACATGCGCGGCGAGAGGCAGTTCATGACGCGGACGCTGGCGTTCGTGCCGCCCCACGAAGAGGCGAGCGAGCATGCGTCCCACGCGGGCGGGAAGCCCGCCGGGGCGGCTTCCGGTTCTTGAGGCGGCCGATTCCCATTTTCTCGCCCTTCGCCCTCCCCCGCCCCGGCGGGATTGATGCCGAGCGCCTTGCAGATTTTCGCGACGATCCTGTCGCGCAGTTTCGTCCACTTGCTCATGATGCGTGCGTCCTTTCTGTTATTCCGCCACGGAGGCGGCAAGAATCTCCTCGACCTCCTCGGCGGTGAGGCCGAAGCGCTCGCGCACCTCCTCGACCGCCTCCTTGAATTTCTGGTTGTCCTCGTCGAGCGTCACCGCGTCGGCGAACGCCGCCGCGCCCGAGTAGCCCGGCAGCACCTCCACGGACGCGAGCAGCTGCTCGAACTGCGGCAGGAAGCCCTTGCTCGCGATGGCGAGCTTGAGCCTGAACTTGCTGATGGTGCGCGGCGGCGCGGGCGGGTCGGGCACCTGCGTCCACGACTGCGCGACGCGGCCCTCGGCGAGCGCGTAGCGCGGCTCCCAATGCGTTCCGGCGGCGGGGTCTTCGGACGGGCGCGGCGCCTCGTCGAGCGGGTAGGTCGTGGAGCCGGAGGGTTCGAGCAGCACCGTGCGGGAGAAGCGCACGTCCCCGGTCATGGTCGCCAGCGTGCGCGGCCTGTGCGAG
>CACWKU010000279.1 GCA_902761575.1 uncultured bacterium | reverse complement strand
GCGGTCGCCGGCGAGGCCGGCGTCGCGCGCGAAGAGCGCGGCGCAGCGGATGCCGTTGCCGCACATCGCGGCGCGGGAGCCGTCGGGGTTGAAGAAGACCATCCGGAAGTCCGTCCCCTCCGGCGCGTCGGCCTTCCGCACGAGGATCAGCCCCTCGCAGACGAGCCCGACGTGCGGCGAGCAGACGCGGCGCACGAGCGCGGGGTCGTCGAGGGGGAGGAGGGCGTCGTCGTCGCGGAGCACGACGAAGTCGTTGCCCGCGCCGTGCATCTTGGCGAAAGGGAGGTCCATGCCGCGATTCTACCAGAACCGCGCCGCCGCGGGCAACTCCCGCGCGAGCGCCGGGCGCGCGCGTGCGAAAAACCTTGACGCGGACTGGGGTTTGGTCTAGACTGCCCGCCGTTTCCGCGGATGCGGGGGCGGAACTGGCCGCCTTCGCGTTCCTCTTCTTTTGAATCGAAACGGACCCCAGCGGAGCCGAAACCCATGAACAACGACCTCGACACCATCCTCAAGACCCTGGAGCGCGAGCGCGGCATCTCCCGCGCGGACATGCTCGCCACCATCGCCGCCGCCCTCCAGACCGCCGCCAAGAAGAGCCTCGGCACGTCCGGCGACGTCCGCGTCGAGATCGACCCGCACTCCCTCTCCATCAAGGCCTGGGAGCGCCGCGTCGTCGACGACGGCGCGATCGGCACCGGCTACATCACCCTCGCCGACGCCCGCCGCGTGAACCCCGACGCCCAGATCGGCGACACGGTCGAGACCGAGGTGAACCCCCGCGTCTTCGGCCGCATCGCCGCCCAGACCGCCAAGCAGGCCATCGTCCAGGGCATGCACGAGAGCGAGCGCGACATCATGCAGCGCCGCTACGCCGGCCGCGTCGGCGAGATCGTGACGGCGACGGTCCTGCGCACCAACCGCAAGGACATCATCTGCGACATCCAGGGCGGCGGCGAGGCGATCCTCAAGGGCCGCGACCGCATGAAGAGCGACCGCTACAACGTCGGCGAGAGCTTCCGCGCCGTGATCCGCTTCGTCGGCATGGAGCAGGACCCCCGCCGCCTCGACGACGGCGAGTCGGCCGACGGCGCGCCCGTCGTGATGCACGGCCGCCAGCGCGTCAAGCTCATCGACGAGCCGGCCAACAACCCCTGCGTGAAGCTCTCCCGCACCGACCCGCTCTTCGTCCGCGCGCTCTTCGCGGAGCAGTCCTCCGAGATCAAGGACGGCTCGGTCGAGATCGTCGAGATCGCCCGCCAGCCCGGCGTCCGCACGAAGCTCGCCGTCCGCTCCCGCAGCAAGCAGATCGACCCCGTCGGCGCCTGCGTCGGCAGCCGCGGCTCGCGCATCCGCCAGGTCATCAACGAGCTCGGCGGCGAGAAGATCGACATCGTCCCGTGGAACGCCGACATCGCCAAGTTCGCCGTCGCCGCGCTCCAGCCCGCGATGGTCCGCAACGTGGACGTCGACGAGCAGGCCCGCCACATCGTCGCCTACGTCGAGAGCGGCGCCCTCACGCCCGCCATCGGCAAGGGCGGCATCAACTCCAAGCTCGCCGCGGAGCTCGTCGGCTGGTCGCTCACCGTGAAGGAGCTCACCGACGAGGGCGAGACCGAGGAGGAGCTCGCCGCGCGCGCCGAGGCCTACAACCGCAGCCTCGCCGCCCAGACCGCCGCCCTCGCCGAGGCGCTCGGCGTCTCGCCCGAGGTGGCGGCCGACGTCGCCGCGCACGGCTTCCTCACGCCCGACGGCATCATCGAGACGACGCTCGCGGAGTTCGTCGCCGAGCTCGGCAAGTCCGAGGAGGCCGGCGAGGCGCTCCCGGCCGTCGGCGCCGGCGACGCCCGCGCCGTCTGGCTCGCCGCCGAGCGCCTGATGCGCGAGCGCACCGCCGCCGCCCCCGCCACCGCGGAGGCCCCCGCCGCGGAGGAGCCGCCCGCCGCCGAGGCCGAACCCAACGCCTAGCCCGCCGCACCCGGGAGAACCACGGAACATCGCATGAGACTCTACGAACTCGCACAGGAACTCAAGACGAGCAATCGGGACCTCCTCCGCCAGGCGGAGGGCCTCGGCCTCGAGGTCCGCACGATCCTCAGCTCGCTCGACGACGAGGACGAGGCCTCGCTCCGCGCCGGCTTCAAGCGCCCGCTCGAGGCGGACCTCGCCGTCGCCGACCGCAAGGCCGAGGACGCGCTCGCGCTCAAGCGCGCCGAGGCCGCGGACCTGCTGAGGTCCTCCATCGCCGCGGACGCCCCGGCCCTCGAGGCCGCCCGCGAGCGCGCCGCCGCGTTCCTCACCTTCGACCATCCGCTCGGCGCCGACGCCAAGGCCCCCGCGCCCGCCGCGAAGCCGGCCGCCCCCGCC
>CACWKU010000278.1 GCA_902761575.1 uncultured bacterium | reverse complement strand
CGGCCGCGCGGCGCGGCGGCGCGGAGCTCGGCCTCGACCGAATAGAGCGGCTGCGGGCCGAGGCCGGCGGGCCACCAGAGGCGGGGCTCGCGGATCGTCGCGGACGCGTGGAACGCGCCGCCGCCGCCGGGCGGGATCTCGCCGGGGCCCTCCCAGGCGACGGCGCCGTCGGGGTCGAGCACGCGGACGCGGAGCGAGAGCGCGGCGGGGTCGGCGTCCTCCGCCGTCTCGATCCAGCCGCCGACGTGCAGCTCGACGGGCCCGGACGCGGCGTGCGTCTGGCCGAAGCCGAGCTCGGCGATGCGGGCGCGGCTCCAGGCGCGGAGTCGGGCGGGGAGCGGGAGGCCGCAGTCGGGCAGGGGAGGGGACCAGGGCGCGCCGAAGGCGAGCGCGGGCTTGTGCGGGGCGTTCTCCGGCGTGGCGGGGCGGAGCGTGGCGGCGATCGCGTTCGGGCCGGGGCGGAGCAGGCGGCGGACGTCGGCGCGCCAGGGGCGGAAGGCGTTGTCGCAGCGGAGGGCGACGTGGCCGTTCACGGAGACCGAGGCGAGCGTGTCGACGCCGTCGAGCTCCAGGTCGACGAAGTCGTGCGCGAGCAGCGCGGCGTCCGCCTCGACCGTGCGCGAGAGGATCCACGTGGCCTCCGCGGCGCGGCGCGCGGCCTCGGCCCCGCCGCCCTCGGCGAGCGGGTCGGCGATCCGACCGGCGCGGACGAGCGCGGCGAGGACGCCGCCCGGGACCTCGCAGGGGACGGCGCCGAAGCGCGCGTCGCCCTTGCGGCGCAGCGTCCATTCTCCGGAGAGGTCGATCGTCGTCATGGCGGTTCTTCGGTCGCGTCCGGAGACGAAGAATAGCGGAACCCCAAAGGAATGGCAAGGTGCAATTCGCAACGCCGAAGGATCGGAATCCCGCCCGTTTGCGACGGAGGGGAATGGATGGTAGACTACGGGGCATGACCAAGAGGGAACTCGAAGGGATGATGGAGGAGGTGCGGGCGGGGACGCTCGCGCCGGAGGAGGCCGCGGCGCGGCTCCGGGCGGCGCCGTTCGAGGACCTCGGGTTCGCCAAGGTGGACCACGGGCGGGAGCTGCGCCAGGGCGCCGCCGAGGTGGTCTACGGGGCGGGCAAGACGGCCGAGCAGGTCTGCGCCATCGTCCGCGCGATCCGACGGGGCGGCGCGCGGCGGGTGCTCGTCACGCGGCTCGACGCGGCGAAGGCCGCCTCGCTCGCGGCCGCAGAACCGGACGCGAGGTGGGACGCGACGAGCCGCCTCGCCGTCGTCGGTCCCGCCCCGGAGCCCGACGGCGCCGGCGAGATCTGCGTCTGCGCCGCCGGCACGAGCGACCTGCCGGTCGCCGAGGAGGCCGCCCAGACGGCCGAGGCGCTCGGGAACCGCGTCGTGCGGCTCTACGACGTCGGCGTCGCCGGGCTCGAGCGCCTGCTCGCCCACGTCGGCGAGCTGCAGCGCGCGCGCGTCGTCGTCGCCGTCGCTGGGATGGAGGGCGCCCTCGCGAGCGTCGTCGGCGGGCTCGTCGACGTCCCCGTGGTCGCCGTCCCGACGAGCGTCGGCTACGGCGCCGCGTTCGAGGGCCTCGCCGCGCTCCTCGCCATGCTCAACTCCTGCGCGTCCGGCGTCTCCGTCGTCAACATCGACAACGGCTTCGGCGCCGGCTTCCTCGCCTCGCGCATCAACCATCTCGCGTAGCGAGCCCCGCCCGGGACGGCGCGGCGCGCCGTCCCGGCGGGGCGTCGTGCGGCCGCGCTCCGCGCGGCGCGTTCGCAGGCGTTCGTTTCCCTTTGCGAACGGCGCCGGTTTGTGGCATCATCTCCCCTATGCGCACACTGTATCTGCAACTCGAGTCCGGCGCGGCGGGCGACATGCTCGCCGCCGCGCTGCTCGAACTCGTCCCCGACCGCGAGGCGACGCTCGCGCGCCTCGCTGCGATGATGCCGCCCGGCGTGGAGCTGCACGCCTCCCGCACGACGTGCGGCGGCCTTGCCGGCACGCTCTTCGACGTGTCCGTCCACGGACAATCCGAACATTGCAACCATCCGGACCATCCCGACCATCCCGACCATCCGGACCATCACGCCCATCACGACCATCCGGACCATCACGACCATCCGGACCATCACGACCATCATCACCACCACACGACCCTCGCGGAGGTGCGGGAGCGGATCGGCGCGCTGCCGCTGCCGGAGAAGGTTCGCGGGGACGCGCTCGCGGTCTTCGACTCGATCGCGGAGGCGGAGTCGAAGGCGCACGGCGAGCCGGTGGACCACGTCCACTTCCACGAGGTCGGCTCTCTCGACGCGCTCGCGGACATCTCGTGCGTCTGCGCGCTCCTCGCGGAGCTCGCGCCGGACCGCGTCGTCGCCTCGCCGCCGAACGCCGGCGGCGGCACGGTCCGCTGCGCGCACGGCACCCTGCCCGTCCCCGCGCCCGCGACGGGGCAGCCCGCCGCGCTGAGATAAGCCGCGAGGGCTTCG
>CACWKU010000277.1 GCA_902761575.1 uncultured bacterium | reverse complement strand
GCCGAGGTCGAGCGCGCCGGCGGGCGCCTCGTCCGCGAGGACGTAGCCGAGGCGCGCGAACCAGCCGGCCCAGCGCCACGGCGCCGCGATCTGGAGCCGGGCGTCGGCGTGCGGGCCGGCGGCGACGGCGGTCGGGAGGCGCGCGACGAGCGAGGGGCCGAGGGGCTCGATGTCGCGGCGCAGGAAGAGGGCCGAGGCGACGCGCTCGGAGAGCTGCTGGATCGGGTCGCCGGAGGCGCAGAAGTAGGCCATCGTCTGCGTCCAGGGCGTGCCGGCGTCGCCGCTGCCCCAGTCGAAGCGCCAGACGCCGGACCAGTCCTGCAGCGCCGCGGTGGCGCCCATCGAGAGGCCGCCGCCGGCGCGGTACTTGCCGGGCGCGGTGAAGTTGAACTCCGTGATCGTGTAGGGGCGGTCGGCGAGGCGGAACGCGGCGTAGGGCGTCACGCCGAGCGCCGCGCCGCGGAACGGGTGGTCGTTGGGAAGCGAGGTTGGCGGATTGTGGTCGCCGCCGAGGAAGGTCGGGTGGTCGTAGTAGATGTGGTCGTCGGCGTAGTCGAGCAGCGCGCCGCGCGCGGCGAGGTCGGAGAGGGAGATCTGGATGCCGTTGAGGTCCGAGAACGGCGCCCGGCAGCCCAGCTCGTCGCGCAGGACCGCGGCGATGCGAGCGAGAAGGGCCTCGCGGCGCTCCTCGAGGAAGCGCAGGAAGAAGCGGTCCATCGACGCGGGCGGGTCGAGCGAGGCGTCCGCCCACGCGGCGGGGTCGGCCGCCTTCTTCGCGGAGATCCACGAGCGCCAGAGCGGGGCGAGGGGCGGGATCTCCGCGCAGAGCTCCTGCGGCGAGGCGAGCGGCGAGATCGAGTCCTCGTTCACGAGCGAGATGCCGATCATCGCGGGCTCCTGCGCGAGCGTGCGGCCGGTGTAGGGGTTCACGTGGCCGAAGAAGTTGCGCGCGAAGTCGAGCAGGTTCGAGACGGCCGGCTCGCTCGCGAGGAGCATACGCTTGTAGCCCTGGACGCCGGCCACGCCGTCGCGGTCGACGCCGAGCTCGCGCCAGGGGACGTTCTCGCGGCCGGTGTAGACGTCGGTCGTGAGGTAGAGCCCGTTGGTGACGCACGCCGCGACGAGCCGGTCGAAGAGCCCCGTCCCCCACGCCTGCAGGTTCGTGTAGGCGGCTCCCTGGCCGTAGGTCAGCTCGAAGTCCACGTGGTGGAGGCGCACCGCGTTGTAGCCGATGCGCTGCAGGTTCTGCGCGAGGGCGACCTCGTTCGCCCGCGGCCGCGCCGTCGAGTAGCAGAGGTTCACGCCGTAGAAGCGCTGGGGCTCGCCCGGGCGCCCCTCGAACTCGAAGTGGTCCCCGCGGCGCACGACGCGGCCGTGGCGGCCCGCCTCGCCCGGCAGCCCGCGGAACGCGGAGAAGTCCAGCGCCGAGCCCGGCTCGACCCACCCCATCGGCGCGAGCGGGATCCAGTCCGCGCCGGCCTGCGCGACGAACTCCGAGCCGAGGTCGACCACGCCGTCGCCCGTGAGCGCGATCGTGTAGTCGAACGCGTAGGTCGTCCCGCGCGAGAAGTCCTTCAGCGAGCCGTTCCGGGCCGCGTTGGGCTTCTGGAAGCGGATCTCGAGGACCTGCTCCGTCCACCTGCGGTTGTCCTGGACCGTGGCCCAGACCTCCGCGCCGAAGTCGATGCGCAGGCGCCGGACGCCGTCCGTGTCGTAGAGCTCGAAGACGCGCGTGGGCGCGTGGACGAACTCGTTGTCCGGCTCCAGCTTCTGGGTCGGGATGTCGATCATACCGGAACCGAGGGAGACCTTGCCGCCCGCGAACAGCGTGACCGGGGTCTTGAAGCCGACCGTGAGCGCGTTGAGCCGGACGTCGGCGGAGGGCGTCATCCGCCACGACGCCGTGACGGTGGAGTCGTCGACGATCGCGTAGGAGACCGTCCCGGAGAAGACCGAGCCGGAGCCGTCCGCGACGGTGTTCAGCGTGAAGTTCCGCGTGTTGCCCGACGCCGCGCCGTCCACCGCGAGGATCGGGGTCCAGCTCGCGCCGTTGAGGCCGAGCGTGCGCGGCAGGAACACGCCGTCGATCGTCGAGACATAGAGGCCCGCGTTGGACTCGGGGGCGACGCCGTCCGGCTCGCCGGCGAGGGCGAGCGCGCGGAGCGGCACGAGAAGGAGGAGGAGCGGAAGACGTTTCATTGGGGCTGGTGAGCCACTAATTATAGGCAAATTCCCACGAAAGAAAAGACCAGCGAATCGGTCGTGGTTGCGCCGGGCGGGCGACAGGACTAGAATGGGACGGCGTCCGGGCAACCCGGAGCAATCGCCATGAAGCTTTCGCATCTGCTTTTCGCCGCCGTCCTTCTCCTTTCCGTCGCCGCCGCGCCCGCGGCGCAGCGCACGTTCGACCTGCGCGCGCCCGCGATCGCGCCCGCGCCGACGGCCGGCGAAGACGGCGGCTCCGGCGACGGCCTCCTGCGCGCGGCGGAGGCGCCGGCGGCGGACGCC
>CACWKU010000276.1 GCA_902761575.1 uncultured bacterium | reverse complement strand
CGCCGCGACGACCGCGGTCGGGACGCCGCGCGCGACCTCCTCCGCGTGCGAGGGGCCGGAGAGCGCCGCCACCTCCTCCACGCCGAGCGCGCGCGCCGCCGCGACGGAGAGCCGGTCGCCCGTCCCCGCGCAGAACCCCTTCGAGACGCTCACCGCGTCCGCGCCGGGCGCGAGCCGCCCGCGGAAGCGCGCACACACCGTCTCGTAGAACTGCGACGGCGCCGCGACGACGACGAGCCCCGCGCCCGCGGCCGCCTCGGCCGGGTCGTCCGTGAGCCGCAGCTCGCCGGGGACCGTGACGCCCGGCAGGTACGGGACGTTCTCGCCCCGGGCGCGGATGTCGTCGAGCTCCTCCTTCGAGTGCCCCCAGAGCGCCACGTCGCGCCCCCGGGAGAGCAGCAGCAGCGCGAGGGCCGTGCCCCAGCCGCCGTTGCCGATCACGCAGGCCCTGTCCGGGTCGGTTTCCATCCTAGGCTCCCTTCCTCTCCGCCGCTTCGCGCTCGGCGCGCCGCCGCTCGCGCTCGGCGCGCTGCCTCTCCGTGAAGCAGAAGCGGTTCTCGGTTCCGCGCGCGAGGCGCGCGAGGTTCGAGCGGTGCTTGAGGACGACGAGCGCCGCGAGGACCGAGATCGCCGCGCAGACCGCGTTCCAGCCCGCGCCGCCATCCGCCGGGCGGTCCAGCCACCACGGCGCGGCGCCAACGACGAGCGCCGCGAGGACCGATCCGACCGAGACGTAGCGCGTCGCGCCGAACACGACGATCCACACCGCGAGGCCGAGCAGCGCCGAATGCGGTGCGAGGCCGATCGCGAGGCCGAGTCCCGTCGCGACGCCCTTGCCGCCCTTGAATCCGAGGAAGACCGGGAACGCGTGTCCGAGCATCACCGCGGCGGCGCACGCGACGAGCGCGCCGAGCGGCGGCGCGCCGGCGCCCGCGCAGGCCCAGACGGCCTGCGGGACCACCGCGACGGCGGCGACGCCCTTCGCGACGTCGAGCGCGAAGGTGAACACGCCGAGCTTCTTTCCGAGCGTGCGGAAGACGTTCGTCGCGCCGATGTTTCCGCTGCCGACGGTGCGGATGTCCACGCCTCGCGTGAGGCCCATCAGGTAGCCGAACGGAATCGAGCCCGCGAGGTACGCGAGCGCGGCGGAGAGGACGGTGAGGACGTAGGCGTTCATCGCAGGGCCCGGAGAATACCAGAAGCCCCTTCCGCGGGCAAGGGCCGCCGACCTCCCGCGCGTCAGAACAGGCTGTCCTGGACGACCGCCGCGGGGAGGCCGAGGGCGGAGCGAAGGGCGGCTTCGTCCATCGTCGGGGTGCCGAACTTGCGGGCGGCGGCGGTCTTGTCGGCGCCGGGGCTGTCGCCGATGGCGAGCAGGTCGGTGGCACCGGTGACGGACGAGGCGACCTTGGCGCCGCGATCCTGGAGCCTCTGCGCGAGGTCGCGCCGCTTGAGGTCGTGGAAGGTGCCCGTGATGACGATCGTCCGGCCGGCGAAGGGGTCGCCGTCCTTCGGCTCGGGGCGCTCGCGCTTCTCCGCGCCGAAGTCGCCCGCCGGGTCGATGCCGAGCTTCTCCATCCCCGCGAGGAAGGCGCGGCCGGCGTCGGAGCCGAAGAAGCCGTCGAGCGCGCGCACGGCCTCGGGCTTCACGACGCAGGTGTAGGCGAGCGGGCCGTTCTTGAGCTTCGCTCCGACGCCCTCTCGCACGAGGCGCTCGCCGAGCTCCTCCAGCTCGCGCGAAACGCGCTCGTATTCCTCGGCTTTCGCCACGCGCGCGGCGATGCCGAGGTCGCGGTTCTCCCGGGAGCGGGGAGAGAGCGCGGGCAGCCGCTCCTCCAGCTCGTAGAGCCGGCGCGCGTCGGCGACGAGGGCGGAGGAGGCCAGGTCGCGCAGCGACCGGTGGTGCGCGGCGACGTCGCGTGCGACGGCCTCGCCGATGCCCGGGATGCCGAGCGCGTAGAGCCAGCGCGAGAGCGGAAGCGAGCGGGCGCGCTGGAGCGCGGCGGAGATGGTGCGCGCATTGGCGGCGCCGAGGAGGCGGCGGGAGCCCGCGCCCGCGGCCGGGCCGGCGTCCTCGCCGCCGAAGAGCGATTCCTGCGCGGCGGCGCCCTCCGGCGCGGCGATCGGGAGCGAGGGGTCGGCGGCGGCGGGGCCGAGGTCGAGCGTCGCGAGGAGGATCTCCGGGACGCCGAAGAGGTCGAGCGGGGTCGAGACGAGGCGCTGGTCGACGAGCGCCGCGGCGACGCGGTCGCCGACGCCCTCGATGTCGAGCGCGTCGCGCGAGGCGAAGTGGACGAGGCGCTCGACGAGCTGCGCGGGGCAGAGGTAGCTGGTGCAGCGAAGGGCGACCTCGCCCTCGCGGCGCGCGACGGGCGCGCCGCAGGCGGGGCAGCGGTCGGGCATCGCGAACTCGCGCTCCGCTCCGGTGCGCTTCTCCTTGAGGACGGCGGCGATGGCGGGGATGACCTCGCCGGCCTTCTCGACGAGGACGTGGTCGCCGATGCGGATGTCCTTGCGGCGG
>CACWKU010000275.1 GCA_902761575.1 uncultured bacterium | reverse complement strand
GGAACCGCCAGATCTCCGACACGACCCGCGCCGAATGGCTCGGGCGCACGCTCGCCAACAGCGCCTGGCGCGGCACGCGCCTTGCGCTGCGCCTCGCCGCCGCGTACGTGCGGCGCGCCGCCGCCAACGAGATCAAGGTCGACGCCAAGCCCGCGTTCCCCGGCCGCCCGCCGCACTCGCGGCGCGGCGCGCTCAAGGGCGCGATCCGGTACGCCGAGGAGGTGAAGGGCATGCTCTTCGTCGTCGGCCCCACCGCCTTGGAGATGGGCGACGTCTCCTTCGTCCACGAGTTCGGCGGCGAGCGCTTCGGGCGCCGCTACCCGGCGCGCCCGTTCATGGGCCCGATCGTCGCGCGGTGCGCGCCGTACGTCGCCGCCCGCTTCAACGCCGTGATGGTCGGCGCATAGGCCATCGCAACCCAACTCCCTCCCCGCTCCCTCACCCCGCCACCGAAAGGAAAAACGAAAATGGCAATCAAACTCGGACTGAGCTGCACCCTGACGGTGGACTCGGTCGAAATCGAAAACGCGAAGGACGTCACGCTCAACTTCGAGATGGGCGACGCCGACGTCACCACCCGCGCCGCCGAAGGCTGGCGCATGCACATGCCCACGCTCGCCGACGTCGGGATCGAGTTCGAGCTCGTCCTCGGCGGCGCCGACGGCGCGAAGCTTGCGACGCTCTTCAACAGCGGCGACGCGGTCGACGTCGAGGTCGCCGGCGGCAACTTCGAGTTCACCGCGAAGATGACCGTCACGAACTTCTCCGCCAGCCAGCCGCTCGAAAACGCGGAGTCCGTCTCCGTCACCCTGCGCCCGGCCCCGGTCGAGAGCGCGAGCGACGCGCCCGACCTCTCGCTCGCGTCCTCCACCTCCTCCACCTCCAACTCCTAACGCGAAAGGAAAACGGAAATGGCCATCTACAAGCTCGGCCTCGACTGCGTGCTGACCTTCGGCGGCACGCAGGTCAAGAACGCCAAGGACGTCACGCTCACCGTGGAGCGCGGCGACGCGGACGTCACCACGCGCAACGCCAACGGCTGGCGCTCGCACGTGGGAACGCTCAAGGACGCGACGATCTCCTTCGAGCTGCTCACCGGCGGCGCGGACTTCACCGCGATGCTCTCCGCCTTCACCGGGCGCACGCGTACCGTCGTGTCCGTCTCGGGCGGCGCGGTGAGCTTCTCGGCGACGATGGTGGTGACCGGCTTCTCCGCGAGCCAGCCGCTGGAGAACGCCGAGTCCGTCAGCGTCACCCTGCGCCCGTCCTTCGGCACGACGCCCTCGTTCTCCGTCTCGGCGAACGCGTCCTAGCGCGCGCCCGCCCCGCACCCCCGCACACGAACCCCGCATCGGAATCTCCCGCCCATGCACATGTTCAAGGACACCGCCGGCCGCGCGTGGCTCGCAAGCCTCACCGTCGGCTCGCTCAAGAGGGCCCGCGACCTCGCGGGCGTGGACCTCGCCGCCGTCGCCGGCGGCGAGGCGTTCAACAAGCTCGCCGCCGACCCGGTGCTGCTCTGCACCGCGCTGCACGCCATCAGCCGCCCCGAGGCCGAGGGCGCGCCCGTCCCGACGCTGGAGGAGTTCCTCGCGGCGATGGACGGCGACACGCTCGCCGCCGCCACCGACGCGCTCGTCGGGGAGGTCGTGGGTTTTTTCCCGAAGCCGATCCGCGAGCGCCTTCTCCGGGCCGTCGCGGCGGCGAAGGAGAGGGCCGAGGCGGAGCAGGCCGAGGCGCTGCGGCGCATGGACGAGACCCTTACCGCCTCGCCTGGGAGCTCGCCGGCGCCGCAGGAGGGCTCGACCCCCGGGACCTGACGCTCCGCGAGCTGGCGTGGGCGGCCGAGGGCCGCCAGCGCGCGGACTGGAACCGCACCGCCGCGCTGCTCGCCATTACCGCGAACGTCAACCGCGACCCGAAGAAGCGCCCGACGCCCTTCACGGCGGAGGAGTTCAACCCGTTCACAGACACAGGCACCGGCATGCAGACATCAGGCGACACCGTGAGACTCGACGCGGAGCAGAGCGTCCGCGCCGTGGCCGGCGTCTTCGGCGGCAAGCCCCGCAGGAAGGGGGCGCGCTAGATGCCGGGCGCAAGGGACATCCGCGCCGGCGGCGCATACGTCGAGCTGTCCGCCCGCGACGGGGCCTTCCTCAGGGGCCTTGCGCGGGCGCAGGGGCAGCTGCGCGCCTTCGCGTCCTCGTGCGCGTCAATCGGCTCGTCGCTGCTGGCCGTCTCCGGCGCGGCGCTCGGCGTCATGGGCATGGCCGCGAACTCGTTCGCGACCTTCGACGACGCGATGCGCTCCGTCGCCGCCGTCACCGGCGCCACCGGGGAGCAGTTCGACGCGCTCACGGCCCGCGCCCGCGCGCTCGGCGCCGCCACGCGCTACACCGCCGAGGTCGTCGCCAACACCCTGAACATGTTCGGCCTCGCCGCCGAGCAGAGCGGCCGCGCGGCCGACGTCCTCACCGCCACCGCGAATGGGAGCGCGCAGACGCTCTCCGACCTCTTCGAGGCGCTGCGCATGGTCGGCCCGCAGGCGAAGGCCGCCGGGTACTCGCTGGAGGAGACCAGCGCCGCGATCGGCGTCCTCGCCAACGTCGGGCTCAAGGGGTCGATGGCGGGCAACGCGCTCAAGCGCGCCTTGCAGCAGTTCGCCGACCCCGGCGTGCAGAAGCGGCTCGGCGAGATCGGCGTGCAGGTGCGCACCGCCGAGGGGGAGCTGCGCGCGCTCCCGGAAATCTTCCGCGACCTCGCGGTCGCGATGAACGCGCTGCCCGGCGCCGACCGGCTCGCGCTGGCGAAGGACGTCTTCGACGTGCGCGCCAGCGGCGCGGGCCTGAACCTCGCCGCGAACGTGGACGCGCTGGACGCGTTCCTCGCCAAGCTGCGCGACGTGGACGGCGCGGCGTCGAAGACCGAGGCCGCGATGAACGCCGGGATCGGCGGCGCGCTGGCCGCGCTCAAGAGCGCCGCGCAGGACGTGGCGCTGGCCGTGGGCGACGCGCTCGCCCCGTCGCTCCGGGCGCTGGCCGACGAATGGCGCGGGAGCCTGAACGCCGTCTCCGAATGGGTCGCGCGCAACAAGGAGGCGATCGTCACCGTGGCGAAGACCGTCGCGTACGTGGCGGCGTTCGGCGCGGCCATGTTCGTGCTGGGCAAGGCCGTGGCCGCCGTCACCGCCGCGCTCTCCGTCCTGAAGGCCGTCTGGATTTTCCTCTCCGGCATCCCGGCGCTCGTGGCGTCGGTCAAGGCGTTCGCGATCGGCCTCAAGGGGCTGGCCGCGTCGATGTGGTACGCGCGCTCCGCCGCCGTGAGCCTGCAGGCGTCGCTGGCCGTCATCGCCGTTGCGGCCGGCGCGGCGTTCCTCGCCGTGCGCGCGTTCGCCGGGGCCGCGTACGAGGAGCAGGACGCCGCCCGCAAGGCGCTGGAGGCCGAGAAGGGCCGCGCGCAGGCGGACAACGACCGGCTCGCGCGCCTGCAGCAGCTCGCCGCGCAGCAGAGCCGCAGCGCCGCCGAGATGGAGGAGGCCGACGCCATCGCCCGCCAGCTCAACTCCACCTACGGCGCGCAGATCGCCACCGTGGACCGGCTCGCGAGGACGTCCTCGCCGAGAAGCAGCGCCGCGCGATGGTCGAGCGCAAGAAGGCCGCGCTGGCCGAGCTGGAGGCGAACTACCGCGCGCTGGGCCGCTACTCCGGCTCGACGCGGCAGGGTTTCGACTACGCGTGGAGCTTCATTTCGTCCGGCTTCAGCTCCGAGGCGTTCGAGGGTGTGCTGGCGCAGGACGCCGCCAAGCTCGCGTCCATGCTCGCGGAGATGCAGCAGCTCCGCGCCGAGATCGAGGCGGCCGAGGCGTCCGCGCGCGTGGCGGCGTCCCGCGCCGCCGACACCGCCGCGCGCGGCGCGGGCTCGCGCATGGAGGACACCGAGGAGATCGGCAAGTCGCTCGCCGACATGGCCAAGGCCGAGGAGGAGGCGCGCCGCGCCGGGCTCACCGACATGCAGCGCCGCATCGAGGACGTGGAGCGGGCCCGCGACGCGTACGTCGACGCCGCGCAGGCCGTGATCGACTTCGAGTGGGCGCAGCGCGACTCGTTCCGCGACTACGGGCGCATCGCGGAGATGGAGGCCAAGATCGACGAGCGGCGCGCCGCCGCCGCGCGCGAGGTCGCCGAGCTTCGCGAGCGGGCCGCGCGG
>CACWKU010000274.1 GCA_902761575.1 uncultured bacterium | reverse complement strand
CCAGCCGGCTGCCGCCGGCGACGATCCCGTTCGTGTTGATGTCGTAGATCTCGGCGATCTCCTCTTTGGCGCAGAGCGCGGCGACGTCCTCCTCCGCGAGCTTCCCGGACGTCTTGAACCGTTCCGCGAGGTCGCGGGCGATCGTCGTGAGCTGGTAGTCGGCGCGGTCCGTGAAGCCCCGCTTGACGTCGCGGTAGTTGATCTCCAGGAGGGTCCGGACGTCCTTTTCCGCGCGCATCGTCTCGCCCTTCCAGAGCGTCCACGTCGCCACGCCGAACGAGATGGCGACGAGGACGAGGAGGCGGAGACGGAGCTGGGTGCCTAGGCGGAGCATGTCATTCGATCGTGAGGAAGTCGGCGAAGCCGGTGATGTCGAAGACCTCCTTCACGGCGTCGTTCACGTGGACGAGCTTCATCGAGCCCTGCCGG
Source organism: uncultured bacterium (assembly GCA_902761575.1). GTDB lineage: Bacteria > Verrucomicrobiota > Kiritimatiellia > RFP12 > UBA3636 > UBA3636. Next base: position 2,133 of record CACWKU010000274.1, on the reverse strand, counting down.
TTCATCCGCTTCTGGGCGGAGAGCAGGACGCGCAGGCCGGCCGACGAGAGGTAGTCGAGCTGCGTGAAGTCGAAGACGAGGGCGGTCACGCCGTCGAGCGACGCGGCGAGCGTCTCCTCGAGATCGGGGGAGGTGGTGGTGTCGAGCCGTCCTTCGAGGGCGATCGTGAGGACCGGGCCCTCGAGTTTCTTTTCGATGTTCATGGCGGGGGGAACGAGGTTGGGTGGTGGCGTGTTGTGGGGAGCGTTCGGGGGCGTGGAGAATCAGCGGAAGCGCGGCACCAGCCGAACGGGCCGTTCATTGGAGGAAGGTTTCGTCCAATGTCGGCTGGCACAAAATTCTACCCGACGCCGCACTCGCGCGCAAGCGCCAAACTTCTTGCTGGACATTCCCCACTTTTGCGGCGTCCGGTCTCGGGGCGAGCGCAGGGGCTCGTGCTCGGCTCGTTCTCCTCCCTGCTCGGGCCACGGTGTCGGGGATCGCGAATGCCGGGCCGCGCGCCGGGGCGCCCTCGCGGCGCTCGGAGGCTCGGCGGCGTGCAGTCAACTGTCTTGCCGGCGCGCCGGCAAGACAGGGCGAAGAGAGGTTGGAAAGGGAGGGGGTATGGGGGGCGGGACAGGCCGGAGGGATGCGAGTGTCATGTCGGCATCGCCTCCTCTTTCCCGTTCAGACCGGCGACGAGTCGATCCATATGGATGAACATCTTGCGCATGGCTGCCGCGAGAGCGATCTTCTTGCGCTTGCCGCGGTCGTCGACCAGGTGTCGGTAGAATGCCCGCAGCGTCGCATCTTTCTGGACAGCGGTCAAAACGGGCATGTAGAGAGCATGACGCAAATCCCATCGCCCGCCACCGATCCGTCTCTGTCCCTTGTACTTGCCGCTGTCGTGGACAAAGGGCGCCAGACCGATCAACGACGCGGCCCGGCGCTTGCCCAGTGTTCCGAGTTCCGGCGCGAGCGTCGCGATGGTTGTCGCCGTCAAAGCGGCGACACCAGGCAGCTCGTCCAGTTTCCGGGAGACGCGCTCGATTTCCTCATCCTCTTTCCCGTGTCGGACAATCTCCTCTTCCAATTTGTCGATCTTGGTTCGAAGGAATCGATCAACCTCGCCTAGCAGAGTCCCGCTGGAGGGACTGACGGTCATCTTCCGAAGCGTCTGGATCATGGTTCGGATCTTCACGAGGAGCCCTCGGGTTCGAATCAGTTCCCGGAGCAGCATCCGCGTCTCGGACGGAATCGGCGTCGGCTCGCAGTCGTTCGCCTCGGCGAAGCGGCGGATGATTCTGGCGTCGATCCGATCCGTCTTTGCCATCACGCCGCAACCGATGGCGTAGTGTCGAACACGCGATGGGTTCACGACGCAGACCTGCTGTCCGAGACGGTCCAGCTCGAGGTGGACCGGAAGACTGTAGCATCCGGTCTCCTCCAAGACAAAGCGGACGGGCCTGTCCGTCCCTCTGCCGATTGTCTTGGCCATCCGGGCGATGGCGCGGCGCGTGTTGTCGATCTCCTCCTCGAACAAGTCGCCGGCGTGGACGGCGAGTTTGTCCTTGGAGACGTCGATCCCGACATACAGGATGCCGGAATCGTGCTTGATTTGCACTCTGCTTTTCATTATGCTCCCCCTTGTCTGCAGGCTCAATGGCCTATCCAACTGTTCGGGCTATGCAGAAAAGCCGACGACGACGGACTGCACGACGAACTCGTTCTTGAACGGTTCCAGGCCGCCTCGGTCGTCGCCGGCGCCCGGCGTGGCGTAGCGATCGCCACGCCGGGGTCCTTTCCGCACTCGCGGAAGAACGAGGCAAAGTCTACCAGATTGTAAGAGACAAGGCCGCCGTCGCCTCCTCCCGCTCGCGATCCCATCCGCGAGGGCATCCCCGGCGCGCTGATCCCCCGGCATTCGCGACCACAGGCCAGGGTCTCGATGCTTGCTTCGCTGCGCATCGCGACCGGCTTGCTTTGCGGAGCGGCCCGGACGGCTCGCCTCCGCGGGCTGAGGCTTGGCGGCGTGCGCGCCGTGCCGCCTTGCCCTGCGGGCGCCGCGCGGGCCACTGCGGGCCGTCCGGCGCCGCCCTGTCCGGTCGGCGCCTTTGCCCGGCCCGCATCGCCTCCGCGCGGCATCCCGCATCG
>CACWKU010000273.1 GCA_902761575.1 uncultured bacterium | reverse complement strand
CGTGGTTCGCGGCGTGCGCGGCCTTCGGCGCCTGGCGGCGGCGACGGCGCGGCGGCGCCGAGAACGGCGCCCCGCCCGGATGGCGCTGGGAGGAGCTCGCCGTCGTCGTCGCGGCGACCGCGTACCTCGGGTGGTTCCTCCACGCGTGGCTCGTCTTCGCGCCGGGGCTCGTGCTCGGCGGCGACCTCCCCGCGCACCACTACCTGATGGACCACATCGCGCGCACCGGGCGCCTCGTCTCGTGGGCCGACGGCTGGTGGGGCGGCTTCCCGATGTTCCGCTACTACTTCCCGCTCCCCTACGCGGCGATGGCGGCGCTCGGCGGCCTCGTCGGGCACGATCTCGCGTTCAAGCTCGGCTCGATCGCCGGCCTGCTCGCGCTCCCCGTCGCGCTCTGGGGCGCCGCTCGCATCGCGCGCCTGCCGCGCCCCGCTCCGGCGTTCCTCGCCGCGCTCGCGCTTCCGATCGCGCTCGACAACACCCACGACATGTGGGGCGCCAACGCCTACAGCACGCTCGCGGGGATGATCGCGAACTCGTGGAGCTTCGCGCTCTTCCCCGTCTCGCTCGCGCTCGGCGCGCGCGACGCCCGCCGCGAGCGCGCCTCCGCCGTCTCGGCGCTCGTCTTCGCCGCCCTCGCGCTCTCGCACTTCTTCACGTCGATCCTCGCGGCGCTGACGCTCGGCGCCTTCGCTCTCGCGCTTCTCGCGTCGCGACGCCCCCGCGCATTCCGCGCGCTCGCCCTCGAGGGCGCGCTCGCCGCCGCGCTCGCCGCCTGGTGGCTGCTGCCGCTCCTCGCAACCGGCGCCTGGAGCGTCGCCTTCGGCGAGCAGTGGGAGATCCGCTTCTGGCGCCAGCTCCCGCCGATGCTCGCGCCCGCCTGGCTCGCCGCGGCGGCGGCGGCCGCAGCAGCCGCCGCGACAATGCGGCGGGGCGGCGAAGGCGGAAGGCCTTCCGCCTTCGCCGCCCTGCACGGAATCCTCTTCCTCTTCTCCCTGCTCCTCTTCTACTTCGGCCGCTCCGTCGCGGAGGTCTTCGTGAACTGCCGGCTGTGGCCCTTCCTCGCCTATGCGGCGCTCGCCCTCGTCGCGCTAGCGTGGGCGGCCCTCGCACGCGCCTGGCGCGCGCCGCGCTCCGGCGCGCTCGCCTTCCTCGCCCTGTGCGCGGCGCTCGCGTGGCGCGTCTCCGACGACGACGACAACCCCTCCTGGGCCTGCGCCCAGCACGCGCGCTACTGGGCCGAGTACAACCTGCGCGGCGTCGAGGCACAGCCGTCCGGCGCGGCGTTCCACCACCTCGCCCGGCTCGTCCGGTGGCGCCCGGGACTCGTCGGCTACGACATGACCGACCTCAACGAGACGCTCGGCTCCTCGCGGTGCTTCGAGGCGCTGCCCTACGTCTGGCCCGGCACGCGGACGCTCGAGGGCGGCATCGTGAACAGCGCGCTCGGCTCGCTCGCCGCCTACACCGTGCAGGGCGAGGTCTCCGACGCCCCCGCGGGCTGGCCCCTCCTCGTTTCGCCGCGATCCTTCGACCCCGCCTCCGGCCTGCGCCACCTCGAGCTGCTCGGCGTCCGGACGTTCATCGCCCGCTCGCGCGCCGTCCAGGCCGCGTTCGAGGCGGACCCCGCCTGGGAACGCCTCGGAGAATCGGGCGTCGGGCGGTGGAAGGTCTACGGCAGCACGCTCGCGGGCGTCCCGGACGTCCGCGTCTGGAAAGAGCCGCTCCGCGGACGCGACTCCGCCGCCGGCCCCGCTCGCCGCGCCAGGCCCGGCGAGCTTCAGGCCGCAATCGCCGCTTGGTGGGCCTCGCGCGGCGCGACGGAGGACCTCTTCCCGCTCACGGGACCCGACGCCGTTCCGGTCGTCGACGCCGCCGTCCGCATCGCCGAAGCCGCCACCAACGCCCCTCCGGAACCCGGCTGGCTCGACCGCGTGTCCGATCCCGTGCGGCTCGGCGCGCCGCGGCCCGACGGCTCGATCGCCTTCGAGACCGACGCACCCGGCCGCCCGCACGTCGTCGCCGCGACCTGGTACCCCGACTGGCGCGCGGAAGGCGCGGAGGGGCCGTATCTGCTTTCCTCCGGACAGATGGTCGTCTACCCGACCGCGCGGAGCGTCGTCCTGTTCCACGCGAAGCTGCCGTCGGAAATCGCCGGCCGGTTCGTCTCGCTGTGCGGAATCGCGGCGCTCCTCGTCCTCCCGTTCCTTCGCCGCATGCGCCCGAAAAGGAAAGGAGGCCCCGCGTGAGCCGGCCGACGCCCCGCCTCCCCGACGCCGCGCTGCTCGGACCGCACCCGTTCGGCGACCCCGCTCTCGCGAGGGTCCTCCGCTCCGCGCCGCTCTGCGTGGCGGTGTCCGGCGGCGCGGACTCCGTCGCGCTGCTGCACGCGCTCGTCCGGCTCCGCGCCTGGCTCGGCGGCAGGCCGCCCTACGGCCTCGTCGCCGCTCACTTCCACCACGGCATCCGCGGCGCGGAGGCCGACGCCGACGCCGCCTTCGTCGCCGACCTCTGCGCCGCGCTCCGCGTGCCGCTCGCGACCGGGCGCGGCGACGTCCCCGCC
>CACWKU010000272.1 GCA_902761575.1 uncultured bacterium | reverse complement strand
CCGCGCCCCGGCCCGCCGCGCCCGCGCCGGACCCCGCCACGAAAGGAGAAACGCCATGAGCCAACGACTGATCGCCGCCATCGTCCCGCACGGCCGCGGGGAGGAGGTCTCCGAAGCCGCGAACCGCGCCGGCGCCGGGGGCGGCACGATCCTCTCCGCGCAGGGGACCGCGCCGAACGCGGTCCTGCAGCTGCTCGGGCTCGGGACGACCTCGCGCGAGATCTACTTCACCGTCGTCGACGCGACCCGCGAGGCGCAGGTCGAGGGCGTCGTCCGCGCCGCCGCCGCGGCCCGCGGGGGGCGCACCGCGGGCGTGATCTTCGCCGCGGACGTCGCGCGCTTCGTCCGCTTCGGACTTCCGGAAACCACAGCCAAGGAGCAACCCGCCATGCAGAACGCAACCGAGCTCGTCGGAATCGTCGTCAACAAGGGCTACGCGGAGGACGCGATGGCCGCCGCCCGCAGAACGGGCGCCCTGGGCGGGACGATCGTCCCGGCGCGCGGCACCGCGAAGCCGGACGACGAGACGTTCTTCGGCGTGACGCTCGTGCCGGAGAAGGAGCTGCTGCTCATCCTCGCGGACGCCGCCCTGGCCGACGCGGTGCTGGACGCCGTGCGCGCGCTGCCGTGCTTCGCGGGGAAGGGCTCGGGCGTCGCGTTCCGCGTCCCGGTGCGCGACTTCGCCCCGCTCGGCGCGAATTAGCGCGCGAGGTCGCGCGCAAGCTCCTCGAAGTACAGGTCGAGGTAGTCCGGCGAGAAGGCGGAGGCGTGCGGCAGCAGCCGGCAGTTCGGCGCGTCGCGGAGAGGGGAGGGGGAGGGCAGGGGCTCCTCGCGGAAGACGTCGAGCACCGCGCCCGCGAGGCGGCCGGCGCGGAGGGCGGCGGCGAGCGCGTCCTCGTCGAGGAGGTTCCCGCGCCCGAAGTTGCACAGGAAGGCGGTCGGCTTCAGCAGCGCCAGGCGGCGCGCGTCGAGGAGGCGGTCGGTTTCCGGCCCGGAGGGGAGGAAGCAGAGGACGTGGTCGGCAAGAGGCAGGAGCGCATCGAGCTCCTCCGCGGTCGCGACGCGGTCCTCCGGCCCGAACCAGTCCGGCGCCGGATGCGCGCCGCGCGAGACGCCGAGGACGCGCGGCCCGAACGGCTTGAGGAAGCGCCCGGCGGCGCGGCCGATGCGGCCGAAGCCGAGGATCAGGACCGTCGCGCCCGCGAGGCGGCGGGCGCGGGCGGCGAACGCGGGGCGCGGCCACGGCTCGCCCGCCTCGGCGGCGAAGGGCAGGACGCCGTGGGAGAGGGCGAGGACGCAGGCGGCGGCCGTCTCGCCCATGATCGCGCCGTGGAACGAGCCGTAGCGCAGCTCCACGCCGGGCGGCGGGACGACGCGGAAGTAGTCGCGCCCCGCGGCGGGCGTGCAGACCGCGCGCAGGCGCGGCGCGAGCGCGAACCACTCCTGGCGGAACGTCCAGACGACCGCGAGCTCCGCGCGCGGCAGCGCCGCGAGGAACTCGGGCTCGGAGCGGCAGAGCAAAACGGTCTGACGGTCCGACGGTCCGACGGTCTGACGGTCCCGGAGCCGCGCGCGGAACCGCCCGACCTGCTCCTCCGTCGGGGAGAAGATCGGCACCTCGTGCTCGAGATAGACGGCGATGACCATTTGACTTGCGACTCCGTTTTCGTCTTGCGTCTTGCGACTTGCGACTGGGGACCGTTCGACCGTTCGACCGTTCGACCGAACTAGTGCATCCAGGTGAGCCAGTGGGAGAAGACGAAGACGTCGTTCATGAACCGGTCCTCGATGTGCGACTGGATCTCCTTGGCGAAGTCGACGTAGCGCAGCGCGAGGCGCGGCGGGACGCGGCGCGCGCGCTCGGCGAGCGCGTCGCGGAACTCCGGGAAGAAGAGGGGCGGCTCGGGCGCGCCGGCGGGGAGCGAGGAGAGGACGAGCAGGTCGCGGTACCAGTCCTGGAGCGCGACGTAGACGGAGAGCCGCAGCTCCTTCTCCTTCGTCCGGGCCATCGCGTCGAACGTGTCCTTGTCGGGCGCGGCGAACCCGGTCGGGTCGGCCGCCTCCGCGGCGCGCAGGTCCTCGCGGACCGCGTCCTCCGCGAGGCCCTTCATCTCCTCGAAGAGCGCGTGCAGGCGCATCGCGGTCGCCAGGACGCGCAGCTGCGAGGCGCCGGAGTGCTCCGCGAGCGCCTCGGCGACGCGGGTGCGCCAGGGTTCGGCGGGCGGGATGCGCCCGGCGGAGAGGTCGATGCGCTGGCAGCGCGAGAGGATGGTCGGGAGGAGCTCCTCGGGGCGGTCCGTGACGAGGAGGAAGAGCGTGTCCTCGGGCGGCTCCTCGAGCGTCTTGAGCAGCGCGTTGGCGGCCTCGGCCTTGAGGCGGTCGGCGAAGAGCAGGATTCCGATCTTCCAGCCGCCGTCGAACGACTTCTCGACGGCCCACGGGAGGAACGTCCCGCGCATCGCGTCGATCGGGATGATGCGGGACTTCTTCTCCGGCTCGAGCGAGAGGACGTCGGGGTGGGCGCCGCGCTCCACGCGCGCGCAGGCGCCGCAGGCGCCGCACGGGGCCTCGTCCGTCCCGCGCTCGCAGAGCAGGAGCGAGCAGACGCGGCGCGCGA
>CACWKU010000271.1 GCA_902761575.1 uncultured bacterium | reverse complement strand
CCGCTTCCGATCGGCCGCCTGCTCACGTCGGATCTGCTCGGCTTCCAGGAGCCCGTCGAGAACGTGCTCGCCGCCGGCAACTCGCGCGGCAAGGTCGAGGCGACGGTCCTCGCGGTCCTCGCGCAGACGATGGTCACGCTCTCGCGCCTCGCGCAGGACCTCATCCTCTTCTCGATGCCCGAGTTCGGCTACTTCACGCTGCCGCGGGAGTTCTGCACCGGCTCCTCAATCATGCCGCAGAAGTACAACCCCGACGTCTGCGAGCTCGTCCGCTCCAAGGCGGCGCAGGTCTGCGGCCTCTCCGCGACCGCCAACGCGATCCTCGTCGGCATGCCCGGCGGCTACAACCGCGACCTGCAGGACACGAAGAAGCTGCTCGTGGAGGGGTTCGACACGACTCGCGCCTCGCTGCGCATCCTCGCGCGGCTCGTCGGCGGCCTCAGGGCCCACCCGGACAGGCTCCGCGCCGCGTTCGCCGATCCCGGCGTCTTCGCGACGGACCGCGCGCTCGAGCTCGTCGCGGGCGGGATGCCGTTCCGCGACGCCTACCACCAGGTGCGCGACCACCTCGAGGACCTGCGCGGCATGGATCCCGACGAGGCGATCGCCAGGAAGACGCATCGCGGCGCGCCGGGCGGGCTCGACTACGGCTACTACGAGGACTGGATCCGCCGGATCGAACGGCCGATCCTCGCCGAGTTGCGCCGCAAGGTCGACCGCGCGCTCCGCAGGCTCCTTCCCGAAACCAAGTAGAGGACACACCGACATGAGCACGACCATCCAGGCCTTCCGCATGCACCTCAAGCCCGGCAACGAGGCCGAATACGCGCGCCGCCACGCGCAGCTCTGGCCCGAGATGAAGGAGCTGCTCCGGCAGGCCGGCGTGAGCGACTACAACATCTTCCTCGACCGGGCGACCGGCAACCTCTTCGCCGTGCAGCGCGTCTCCGGCGAGGGCGGCTCGCAGGACCTCGGCGACAACCCGGTCTGCCGCAAGTGGTGGGACTACATGGCGGACCTGATGGACGTCAATCCGGACAATTCGCCGGTCTCCGTCCCGCTCGAGCAGGTCTTCCACCTGGACTAGGGTCCCACGCGACATGAAGATCCGCGCGCTTTCCCGGCTCTGGCCGCTCTGGCTTTTCCTCGCCGCGCTTGCCGTCGCGCTGTGCATCTTCGCGCCGGCCTGGCCTCAGATGCTCGTTCTCCAGGGGCCGGACGGATACGCGAATCTCGGGCGCCCCGGCCTCTGGCGCCGCGCGGCGGAGTGGATCTGCCGCGGCGGACCCTGCCTCGAGCACGAGGGCCTGATCAAGGTCCTCCTGCCGTCGCTCGTCGGGCACGAGCTCTTCTATGCGGTCTCGGCGGGTCTCGTCGCGCTCGGGATCGGGCTCTATCTGCGCCTCGTCGGCCTCCCGCTCGCGGCCTGCTTCGGCGGCGGGCTCGCGATGGCGTTCTCGGGCTATCACTTCACGCTCTTCAACGCCGGCCACCGCGGCTACGCGAGCATGATGGGCTACGCGGCGCTGATGCTGCCGCTCGTCGAGTCGGCGCTGCGGCGCCCGCGCGCGGCGTGGGCCGCCTTCCCGCTGCTCGGCGTCTGCGCGGTCTGCGGCCTCGCGACGCAGCCGGACGTGATGGCGTTCCTTCTCCTGCTCGTCATCGCCTACGGCGTCTTCCGGATGCTGCATCTCGCGGCGGCGGAGGGCGCTCGCTCGTTCTTCGCGCCGCGCTGGAAGACGTGGCTCGCGGGCGCCGCGCTGGCCCTCGCCGCGTTCGGCGTCGTCGGCTTCGGGACGATGCGGCATGTCTTCGGCGAGGTCGTCGCGGGGCGCGTCGCGCAGATGGAGGCGGGCGGCGCGAAGGAGGTGTCGGCGGAGACCGCGGCCGCCGACCCGGAGGCCGCGAAGGCCGCCGCGCGCGAGCGCTGGATCTTCTCGACGAACTGGAGCCTCCCGCCGGAGGACATGGCGGAGTTCGTCGCGCCGAACCTCCGCGGCTTCGACACCGGCCACGCCCCCGCGCCCTACTGGGGGCGGATCGGGCAGTCCGAGGAATGGGAGAGGACGGGCCAGGGCTTCGCCAACTTCCGCCAGCACTCGATCTACCTCGGCGCGCTCGGCGTCGCGATCGCGCTCTTCGCGGTCGTCGGGGCGTTCTGCGACCTGCGCCGCCGCGACGGGGACGGCTCGGCGCGGGACGGCGCGTCGCCAGGCCTCGCCCTCTTCTGGGCGGGGGCGGCGCTCGTCGCGATCCTGCTCGCGCTCGGGCGCTTCGGGTTCCTCTACCGGCTCTTCTACCATCTGCCGATGATGGACAAGGTCCGCGCGCCGCTGAAGTTCGTCCACCTCGCGGAGGTGAGCGTCTCGATCCTCTTCGCCTTCGGCCTGGCGCGCCTCGCGCGCGAGCCCGGCCCGCGCGAACGGCTCGCGGCGAAGATCTCGATCGTTCTCCTTGCGCTGACCGGCCTCGTTCTCGCGGCCTCCTCGTTCGGCTTCGATCCCGCCGCGCACGCGAAGATCCTCGCGGCGGTCGGCGCGCCCGTCGGCTCCGCCGCGGCGCGCGAGCTCGCGCGCCTCCACGGCGCCGGGCTGATGCGCGGCGCGTGGCTCTTCGCGCTCGGCGCGATCGGGATCGGGCTCTGCGCGTTCC
>CACWKU010000270.1 GCA_902761575.1 uncultured bacterium | reverse complement strand
GGCGCCTGGAGCGCCGGCCTTGCGGACGCGCCGCCCGGGGCGCCGCCGGATCCCGTCCTGACCGCGCTTTGCGTCGAGGCCCTGCGCGCCGCGAAGGCCGCGCGGCCGGTTCCCTACGCCGAACGGGACGACGTGCTCCTGTCGCGCGCCGGCGCGTTCGACGGGTTTCTGCGGAACGGCGGCCCGTTCCCGGATTTCGCCACCGCGGCGGCGGCCGCCGCCGCCCTCCCGCTGCTCGGCGTCAAGGCCGACGATCCACGCCTCGCCGCCGCGCGCTCCGAAACGGTTCCCGCCGACTGCCGCCACAAGCCCGCGTTCCCGCCGCCGGGACGCCCACGGTCGCCGTTTCTCGCATTCTACCTGGCATCCTGCGCGCGACACGAAGCCGGACGTTTCCGGCACTGCCTCGAACCGGACGACGCCACGGTCGCGGCGCTCCTGCCGGCGATGGCCGAGGAGCCCGTTCCGGACGCGGCCCCCGACGATCCGATCCTCCTCGCGCCCGGTCTCCGCGGCTGGTGGGGTCCGGCCCCCGACGACGGCTACCTGCTCTCGCCCGGCGCCGCGCCGGACGCCCCTCGCGTCCGCGATACGTGCCTGGCGTGCCTCGCTCTTTCCGCGCCCTACGACCGCGCCCGCGTGACGGACGACCCCTGGGAATACTCCGGACTGCCCGGCCGCCGTTCGGTCTCTGGCATCGAATACCTCTACTCGCCGACCAATCGGCTCGGCGAAATCGATGTCATCCAGCACCGCCCCGGAGCGCGGAGTCCCGTCGTAACTCCCGTTCCGACGACGAACGGAACCGTCCGCAAGAAATTGACCCGCAGCGATCCGCCATTCTCGCCCGCACCCGCCGCGCCCGCGCCCCACGCGGACTCCGCGGAGGGCGCGAAGGAGACCGCCCCGTGAACCCTCTTGCCTGCGAGCGGCGAAGCCGCGACACCCGGCCGCAGCCGGCGTGGCGGCCCCCCGCCACACCGTGCAAGGCCGCCCAAGCCTAGCCACCAACCACTAACCACCGCCCTTGACCCCGCCCCGCCCGCAATGAAACGCCTCGCCGACAAATCGCTTTTGAACATGGGACCGAGACCGACCACTCGGTCGTTGGCGTTGTGTCTCGAAGAAGAGATCCGCCTTGGCAATTCATTCGTCCATTGCATCGACGGGGATATCTCCGTATTCCTGTTGAATCAACCCTTTCATCGGTTTGCCCTGAACGATCTTGTCATCAACAACCAGAACGAACTGTCGACGTGGTGGATTACGGATGCGCTGCTTGACGGCGAGGTCAGGAGGATCCTCGACAACAACCTGCCCTTTCCGGAGCTGTCCGGGCGCTGGGAAGAAGACGTTCGACAATTCCATTTGGAACTGGGGAACCTCAATCCATACGGAAAAGGGGTTGACGAAAGAGTCTGGTCTCCCGTTCCGGATTGCTATCGTTCGGTCGAAGGTCTTTCCGGACTGTTGCCGACATGCGTCGGAGATGCCCTCGGCTTTCTCCTGCGGGAAGGGAACGAAATTGAGCTCGTCGACGATTGGTCGCCAGACTTCTTCAAGATCGTCTTGCGCCATCCGTTCGAATTGAACAGCGTCTCTGCGTTTTTCGAGCACCAACCCGCTGAAACCTTTTCCGTGGACGATCCTCATTACGAGTTGTTGACCGGCTGGAGCTTGGAAAACGAAGACGGATCGCTCGTCGTCTCGTCCGGGATGATGCCGCTCGCCCGACGGGTGCTCCTTGGATATCTCCACGACTGAACGCTTTGCCCATCCCATTTTCCACCCAACTCCGCCACGCCGCATTCATCATTCAGCATTCAGCATTCAGCATTGACCCCGCCCCCGCCCGCAATGAAACGCCTCGTCCTCCTCCTCCCCCTCCTTGCCCTCGCCGCCGCGCCGGCGCGCGCCGAAGACCCCGTCACGAACGCGCCGGCGGCCATGCGCCGTGGCGTGTTCTTCTTCCCGGACGGCGTCGCGGCTTTCCGCGGCGGGCTACCGACCACCAATTCGACCTATTCCGTGCAGGGCGCCGTGCTGGGATTCGCCGACGCGCCGCGCCGGATGGACGGCGTCCAGCTGGACGTCTGCGGCGCGGTCGCGGAACGCATCGACGGAATCCAGATCGGCCTCTTGGCGTGCCATTCGGAGGAGTCGGCCCGCGGAATCGTCTGCGGGGGGCTGTTCGCCTCCGCCGCCCGCGGCGACGTGGCCGGAATCGAACTCTCCGCCGGATTCTCGCTCGCCCACCGCATGCGCGGCGTCCAGCTTTCCGGCATCGCCGGATTCGCGGGCGACTTCGGCTGGCGCGATTGGGGAAACGGGAATCGCGACCGCACGGCTCCGGCGTCCTGGGGCCTGATTGCCGCGGGATTCGTTACGGAGTCGGACCGCTTCCGTGGAGTCCAGGGCGCTCTCTGGGCGTCCATGTCCCACGAACTGGACGGCATACTCGTCGGGACCTTCGCCCGCGCGGAACGCATCCGCGGGCTTCAGGCGGGTCTGCTCTTCAATTGGACCGACTTGCTCGATGGAATCCAGCTTGGTCTTTTCAACAACGCCAGCGACGCGGACGGCATCCAGTTCGGCCTCGTCAATGACACAGTCGAGCTCCACGGCCTCCAGCTCGGCCTCTACAACCGCGCCCGCGGCGGCGCCGGCGTCCAGATCGGCCTCGTCAACGGCTTCGGCCCTCCCGGCGACGCCCTC
>CACWKU010000269.1 GCA_902761575.1 uncultured bacterium | reverse complement strand
ACGCCGTTCGTGGGCGCGGGGCCGCGGTAGCCGACGAGCTGCGCGGCGGCGTCGCCGACGGTGGCCCAGAGCCAGCCGCCGCAGTCGCGGTTCTGGTGCGGGACGGCGAGCTGCGCGGCGAGGTCGGCGTCGGCGGGGAGGAGCCGCGTGAGGCCGACGTTCACGCCGAAGGGATACCACCAGTAGCGGCCCGGCGGAAAGAAGAGCAGGCGCGGCTCGCGGTCGTGCAGGTCGAGGTCCGTGGCGGGGTCCGTGGTGCGGATGGCGCCGGGGACGTGTCCGGGGAAGTCCGCGCGGCGCAGCGTCGGCGGGAGCTCGAGCGTCGCGACGGAGGCGGGGAGGCGGGCGGCGTCGAAGTCGAAGACCGGATGGCCGGCGACGGAGGCGGGAATGGTCAAGTGACGAGTGACGAGTGCCGAGTGACGAGTGACGAGTGACGAGTGACGAGTGTCGGGGGGCGGCGGGAGGACGGAGAGGGTGCCGGCGGGGAGGGTGGAGTCGGAGAGATGGACGAAGGAGGAGGAGCCGGAGCGGATCGGCATCGGGGCGGCGCGCCAGAGCCAGCCGTCGAGGACGCGCGGGCCGGCGTAGGAGAGGCCGCGCGGGGTGTGGCGCCAGAGCGGGGCGTCCGCGACTTCGATCCCCCGAACGGCCGAGACGATCCATTCCGGAGCGCCGCCGCAGTCGGAGAAGGCGTCCGGCGCGACCTCCGGGAATGCGATCCTGTCGCCGGCGGGCGCCGGCAGGACGAGGACGGCGGCGAGGTTGGTGCAGCCGGCGAAGGCGCGCGCGCCGATGCGGCGCACGCCGGGCTCGAGGACGACGCAGCGCAGGTCGCCGCAGTTCTCGAAGGCGCGGTCGGGGATTTCCTCGACGAAGGGCGGGACGTAGAGCGTGTCGACGCCGATCAGGAAATCCGGCGCATCGGAGGATTGCGCGGAAAGCGCAATCCTCGATGCGCCGGAAAAGGCGGACGGCGCGCAGGGATACGAACCGTTGTCGCAGGGGCCGAGGAGGCAGGCCGCGCCGTCGACGGTTTTCCCGACGGCAAGAAAGCCGCGCTGCGGTGCGAACCCGCGCCAGATCCGGCATTCCTCGATGCCGGGGACGCGCGTGAACGGTCTGCGCTCGACGGGGAGGAAGCCGGAGACGTGGAGGCCGGACCAGCGGGTGCCGTCGGGGCCGATTTCGACCCAGCCCTCGGCGCCGCGGGAGCGGACGGGGACGCGCAGCGGGGCGGAGTCGGCGAGGGCGCGCCACGGGGCGGGGGCCGAGCCGGTCCAGCCGTTGGTGGAGGACCAGTCGCACGGCGGCGGGAGCAGGTGCCCGACGCGGCGGCGGCGGCCGTTGGACCAGGGCGGAAGGGAGCGGAGGTAGAGTGACGGGTGACGAGCGACGAGCGACGGGGCGGTCGACGCGGGGAGGACCTCGATGCCCTCGAGGGCGAGACCGGCGTCCTCGGGCCAGTGGCGGAAGGCGCGGAGGTAGCAGTCGGCGGTCTCGCCGTCGCCGAGGGGCGGGAGGAGGGCGCGGCGCGCGAGGTCGAGGCCGACGGGGGCGCCGTCGAGGGCGAAGAGGGCGTCGACGGCGGCTTCGTCCAGGAGCGCGGCGGCGAAGGCCTCGGAGCGCCAGCCCTCGACGTCGCTCCACCACGAGCGCTTGCCGGTCGAGGCGCCGACGGCGCGCGCGGCGGGCGTGTCGGCGAGCGTCAGGGCGAAGTCGGACGGGCCGGGCGCACGCCGGCCCGCGGCCGTCGTCTCGCGGGCGAAGCGCATTCCCGTGGCGGGGTCGACGAGGCTCGCCGCGAACGAGCCGAAGTGCGGGCCCTCGACGCGCGCGACGCCGTTGGAGTCCGCGCGGGCGAGGCCCTCGACGGAGTCGACGCCGAAGCGCGCGCCCTCCGGCGCCGGGAAGCGCCACTCGATCCACGCGCCGGGGACGGGCGCGCCGGAGGCGTCGACGACCGTCACGGTCGCCGTGGCGGGGTGTCCGAACCGTGCGGCGATCGCGGCGACGGCCGGAGGATCCGGCGCTCCGCTGTGGACGGGCGTCCCGGGCGCGGGGGGCTCGGCGGGGGCGCGGGGGAGGACGTTCGCGCGGGGCGAGTCGACGAACGCCCACGGGTCGAGGCCGGCGGGTTCGCCGGCGGTCGTGACGGCGACGAGCGCGGGACAGGCGGCGAAGGCGAGGGGTGCGATGCGGACGGCGGGGGCGTCGAGGACGGCCGCCTCGAGCGCGCGGCAGCCGGCGAAGGCGGCGGCGGGGATCTCGCGGACGCCGGGCGGGACGACGGCCTCGCGCAGGAGCGGGCACGAGGCGAAGGCGCCCGGGCCGATCTCCTCGAGCGTGGCGGGGAGGCGGATCGACGCCATCGGGACGAACCCCTCGAAGGCGCGCGCGCCGATGCGGCGCACGCCCTCGGGGACGACGACGGCGAGGCGGTTCGTGTAGGGCGAGCCGTCGCCGGCGGCGTGCCGGACGCTCCGCGGGGTTCCGTCGGCCCCGACCTCGGTCTGGTACCAGGTCGCGTCCGCGAAAAGGAGGGGCGTGGGGCGGACGGCGCCCGGCGCGCTGCGGGCGAAGGGGTCGGCGACCGGCGAGAGGGCGAGGTCGGCGATCTCGACGACGGGGAGGCCGCCGAGCTCGGCGGGGATTTCGAGGGCGCCGCCTTCGGGGCGCGCGGCGAGGCCGGTCACGGCGGCGCCGCGGCCGCCCGCGAGCGTGAC
>CACWKU010000268.1 GCA_902761575.1 uncultured bacterium | reverse complement strand
GGCGGGAGGGCGCGCGCCCCCGCGCGCCGGCGGCGGAGTGCGCAGCGCCTCGCCGAGGACCGCGCCGCCGAGGATTCCGCCGCCGGGGACGCCGATTTCGCCGCCGAGGATTCCGCCGCGGCCGCGGAAGGGGAAGTCGCGGTCGTCGTCCTCCTCCTCGCGCGTGCCGCCGGTGCGCCGGCGCGCCGCGAGGCGGGCGGCGGCGCGGTCGAAGCGGCCGTCGAAGTCCGGCTCGAAGCGGCGGATGCGGGCGTCGAGAGGAGGATGCGAAGCGAAGAGGCGCTCCGCGCCGGAGGCGGCGAAGAGCATGTGCGCGACCTCGGGCGCGCGGGCGGCGGCGACCGTGCCGTGGCGCGCGGAGGCGCCGATCGTCTCGAGCGCGGAGGCCATGCCGTGCGGGTTGCGCGTGAACTGGACCGAGGAGGCGTCGGCGAGGAACTCGCGCTGGCGGGAGATCGTCGACTGGAGGATGCGCCCGAAGAGGACGCCGAGCAGCCCCAGGAGCCAGACGAAGAGGCCGACGAGGATCAACAGGAGGGCGATCCCGAGGACGCCGCCCTCGTCCTTGGACCGGCGCGGGCGCGACGAGCGCGGGATCTCGACCCCGGCGCGCATGAGGACGCGGCCGACCACGGAGAGGCAGACGAGCCCGAAGATCGAGCCGAGCATCCGGACGTTGAGCCGCATGTCGCCGTTGAGGATGTGCGAGAACTCGTGGCCGACCACGCACTGGAGCTCCTCGCGCGAGAGGCTCTCGAGGGCGCCGCGCGTGACGGCGACCGCGGCGTCGTTCGGCGACCAGCCGGCGGCGAAGGCGTTGATGCCGGGCTCCTCGTCCAGGACGTAGACCGAGGGGATCGCGACGCGCGAGGCGATGGCCATCTCCTCGACGACGTGCAGGAGCCGCCGCTCGAGGCGGTCGTGCGTGTCCGCGCGGACGCGCCGCCCGCCGAGCGATTCCGCCACCTTCCCGCCGCCGCCGCGCAGCTGCGAGGTGCGGTAGAGCGTCGCGAGCGCGACGATCGCGACGACGATCCCGACGACCGCCGCGACCGGGCCGAGGCGGGCGTCGACGAACGCGCGGGGGATGGAGTCGGAGCCGTCGCCCTCGACGAGCCACATCGTCGCGAGCGCGAGCGCACCCACGAGGAAGGCGATCGCCGCGACGCACAGCAGGTGCAGCGCGACGAAGAGCCTCGTGCGCTTGCGCGCCTTTTCCTGGTAGTCCAGAAAGGAGGGCATTCGCCGGCCTCCGTCAGGTCCCGCGTCTCACGTCCCGCGTCCCATGTCTCAGGACGACCGTCCGACCGCGTGACCGTGTGACTAGAACGAGACCTTCGGCGCCTCGCGGATCTCGGCGGACTCGACCTCGAGCAGCTTCGCCTCGGGGAAGCCGAACGCGCCGGCGAGCAGGACCGTCGGGAAGACGGAGCGGGCGTTGTTGAACTCGGTGACGGCGTCGTTGTAGGCCTGGCGGGCGAAGGCGACCTTGTTCTCGGTGGCGGTGAGCTCCTCCTGGAGCTCGAGGAAGTTCTGGTTGGCCTTGAGCTCGGGGTAGCGCTCGACCGTGACGAGCAGGCGCGAGAGGGCGCCGCCGAAGGCGGCCTCGGACTGGGCGAGGCGGGCCATGGCGTCGGGATCGCCGGCGGCCTTGGCGGCGGCCTCGGCGGCGGCGGCGGCGACGTTGCGGGCCTTGACGACGGCCTCGAGCGTCTCGCGCTCGTGCTTGGCGTAGCCCTTCACCGTCTCGACGAGGTTCGGCACGAGATCGTAGCGGCGCTTGAGCTGCACGTCGATCTGCGCGAAGGCGTTCTTGTATCCGTTTCTCTTCCGGGTAAGGCCGTTGAAGACCCCCGTCGCCCACACGGCGACCACGGCGAGGATGGCGACTGCGACTCCCCACGCGGGGAAGGACGATTCTGCGAGGATGGGCATGGCTGTGCTCCTTTCTGCCGCGAAGTCTACCACACACCATTCCCCGCCAGCAAGCCGGCGGGGGACTCTGCGCCAGGACAGGCGCGCTTGCGGGGGAAACGAGGGCTGTGGTAGACTCGCGGCCATGAAACGCCTCGCCGTGTTTCTCCCGCTTTTCGCGCTCTGCGCGGCCTGCCTCCCGGCGGCCGCGCAGACGAACGCGCCCGCGGCGGAAGCGGTTCCGGACGCGGCTTCCGCGCCCGCGGCCGCGGGAGCGGAAGCCGCCGATCTCGCCGAAGCCGCGCTCCGCGACGGGATTCCCTCCCTCGCCTTCGCCGAAGCGACCAACGCGCTCGCCTCCGCCGAATCGCCCGAGGCGGCGCGCCTCGCCCTCTCGGTCGCCGGCGCCGCGCTTGAGCGCACGGCCCCGCCCGAGGCGGTCCTCGCCTGGCTCGACTCGCTTCCGGACGGCGATTCGTCCGGGGAGAAGGACTCTCGTCGCTCGCCACTCGTCACTCGTCACTCCCCCCCGGCGGCGTGGTTCCGCGCCCGTGCGCTCTCCGCGCTCGGCCGTCACGCCGAGGCCGCCGCGGTTCTCGCCCCGGTCCGATCCTCCCTTCCCGCGGACGACGAACTCGCGGGGCCCGTTCTGCGCGACCTCGCCTTCGCGCTGCTCTCCGACGGCCGTCCCGCCGAAGCCGCCGCGGCGCTGGAGCCCGTCGCCGCGGGCGACCCCGCCGCGACGCTCGACCTCGCGCGGCTTCTGCTCTCCACCGGCGAGCCCGCCCGCGCCGAGGCGGTCCTCGAACCCCTCG
>CACWKU010000267.1 GCA_902761575.1 uncultured bacterium | reverse complement strand
GCTGTTGCAGAGCGGGTCGGCCCAGTAGCTCGCGTCGTAGCCGGTCGCGCCGCTCGGGATGTAGAGCTTGTTCGTCCCCGCGGAGTAGCTGTTGCGCCCCGTGTAGTATGTGTTGCCGTTGCCGAAGGTCGCCGACGAGACGGTCGGCGCCGTCGTCCGGTTCGCCGTGATCGTCGCGAGCCGCGAGCAGTAGTAGAACGTCTGGTTGCCGAGTGTCGTGAGCGTCGTCGGGAGCGTCACCGCCGTGAGGTAGGTGCAGTTCGCGAACGCGTACGTCCCGGTGCTCGTGACGCCCTCCGGGATCGCGACCGTCCCGCTCGCGGTCGAGTAGTACCAGCAGTAGCGGAACGCGTTGCTGCCGACGCTCGTGCAGCCGGACGGCCAGACGAAGGTCTTGAGGTAGTAGCAGTAGTAGCAGAAGTAGGACGGGATGCTCGTGCACTTGCGGCCCGACAGGTCGATCTTTCCGGCCTTTCCGCTACGCATCGCGCTGTAGAACGCATAGGAATTGATCGTGAGCGATTCGCCGTTGCCACCGAAGGTGACTTCGTATAGATAGTAGAGGTAGTAGAACGCGTAGCTCGGGATGGTCGTGACGTTCGGCGAGACGGCTATGATACGGCGGACGTTGTAGTAGTTGCTCGTTGTGGTCTGATACCACGTCGAACTGCTCGTCGAAAGCGCAAACGATGAAATGTTGTCGGAAATCTGGACGGTGCGCATCCCGGTCGAGGCGTAGGTGTGGACGAGCTGCGAGATGTTGCCGTAGACGACGTCGTAGGAGCCGTCGCCCCAGTCGACAACGGTCGGGTTCGCGCTGTTGCGGCTCGTGGCGGAGTAGATGCCGGTCTTGAGGTAGCTCGTCGAGGTGCAGACGACCTCCCACTTCGTCGCGTAGGTGACTGCGGCGTAGCGCGCGGTGAGCGTGCCGGCGGCGACGGTGCTCGCGGCGGTGACGCGCGTGCCGCCCGAGGTGAACCAGCCGAGGAAGACCTCGCCGCTCTTCGTCGGCGTCGGGAGCGAGCCGTAGGGCTTCGAACGCGACGGTCGCCGGGAGCTGCCAGCGCGCGTAGACGTCGGTGCGCCCGTAGACGATGGAGTCGCCGGCCGAGATCGCCGTGCCGGTCGGCGCGGCGGTCGTCGGCGTCGCGGCGCTCTCGTACCAGCCGGCGAAGCGGTGATGCGCCCAAGTCGGCACGGTCGCGAGCGCGTCGTAATTCCCGGACGGGAAGAGCGCCTGCACGGTCGTGGCGGGGTCGCCGTTCTCCGGATGGACCGCGTACGAGACGCGCAGGTCGTAGTGCGTGCGCACCGGCTTGACCTTGCCGCCGGCTGCGCCGAGCGCGCGGGACGCGAGGACGCGGCCCGTGTCGGCGTCGGCAACGTGCTTGACGGCGAAGGAGATCACGACGCGGCCTCCTGCGAAGTCTCGGTGAACATCAGGACGTTGACGCCGGGCTCGATCTCGGCCCAGGCGTCGTCGTCCGCGTCGAACGCGTCCTCCAGCGAACCGCCTCCGGATTCGAGGAACGAGATCGTCGGCACGGTCGAGCCCTCGATCACGAGGCGGAGGAAGAAGTCGCGAGCGAACCCCTCCACGGGCGCCGGGAACGTGAACGTCGCCGCCGTGACGGTCGAGGCGAGCGTCACCGCGTTGACGGCGCGGTCCTGGAGAGTCGCGGAGACGGTCGTGCCGCTCGCCGCGAGATCCGGCTCGACGAGGGCGTAGCGCAGCTGCGGCTGCGGAACGTTCGACTGCGTGACGAGCTTGTTCGTGGCGGATGCGTCGGCCGGGATCACGCCCTGGATCGCGGTCACGTCCGCCGCGGATGCCTTCGCGGCGAGCGCGTTGGCGAGACCGGAGACGTCGGACTGCGCGTGGGAGTGCTGCGCGGCTGCCTTGCCGGCGAGCGCTTCGGCGAGGCCCGTCACGTCGGACTGGGCGTGTGAGTGCTGCGCAGCCGCCTTGCCGGCGAGCGCTTCGGCGAGGCCCGTCACGTCCGACTGCGCGTGGGAGTGCTGCGCGGCCGCCTTGCCGGCCAGCGCGTCGGCGAGGCCGGTCACGTCCGACTGCGCGTGGGAGTGTGTCGAAGCGGCGGCGCCGATCGAGGAGGGCGTGACGGGGTCGGAGCCGGTCGAGGCGTGAGTGGCGGCGTGCGCGGTCACGGGCGCCGGATCGACCGGCGTTGGCGAGCCGTCGCTGTCGCGGCGCCCGCGCAGCTTCGCGTTCCACTGGAGGACGAACGCGGGCTTGTCCCACGTGCCGTTCTCCGGCAGGCCGACGAGCTCGCAGCCGATCGTGATCTCGCCCTTCTTGCCGAGCGCCTTGAGCGCCTGCTCGGTGCGCGTCGCCGTGAGCGGCACGATCCACGTCGCGGTGCCGGGATCGTAGGCGACGCTCTCCGTGCGGTAGCACGGCACGGTCGCGGCGTCCCAGTCCTCGGCGAGGACGAAGCGCCAGGCGGCGACGTTGCCGAGGCCGGACGGCGGCGCGGCGGCGCCGGACGAGTCGACGAGGCGGACGGTCAGCGTCGCGAGCATCCCGACGACGAAGTAGGCGTTGGCGCCCGCGGCGAGATCCGCGGCCGCGCCGGTTGCGGTGATGGGCTGGTCGATGGTCTGCATCTAGGATTCCTCGCCGAGCTTGAACTTGTAGGCGTCGTGGTAGTCGAGGACGACGCACGGGGTGCAGGAGAGACGGACGTCGAGCGACGCCTCGTCGGCGGTCGGCAGCAGCGACGACGGATTCAGCGCGGGCGTGAACGCGGTCGCGAGATCGACGAGCAGCGCGCGCTCGAACGCGGGGACGGTGACGTACGTGCCAGAGACGCCCGCGCCATCGCCGTAGCCGAACGGATCGAAGAGGCGATACTCAGCCGACGCCTCGTCGTCGGCGTTCGTCGACGCGCTGTGCTGCGAGTAGGAGCGAGTCCACGAGGAGCCCTCGTCCAGCCAGCTGCGGTCGCCGGCCTCGTTCCACACGCGCACGGTGTGCGTCCGCGTCGCGGTCGCGTTCGAGTAGTCCGCGCCGATGATCTCACCCTGGCCGTTCAGCTCGGGCTCGACGCCGCTCGCGCTGTACGTCTCGACGACATCGGCGACCCATGTGTCGCCGTGCCGGTACTCCGTGCGCTTCTCGTTTGTGCTGGACTTCGCGTAGACGCTGCCGCCGACGGTCTGAAAGGTCTGCCCGGGCGTGTTGCGCTCCGTCTCGCGCTCCTCGTAGGAACGGGACGACGACTCGGGCAGGGGCCCGCCGTGGCGCGTCAGCACGAGCAGCGCCTTCGCCGGAAGCGGCGAAGGATTCACGGCGTAGAGCTTGTACGGACCGTACCGCACCTGCCACTTCGCCGTGCTTCCGTTGTGCGTGTAGCGCGCCTCGACGGTCTTGAAGCCGCGCACGGGATTCTGGTTCGGCGTGATCCCGGAGAGCGACGCCGCGAGCGTGGACTCCCACGAGCCGGATCTGCGATCCTCCTCGCGCACGACGAGGTCGCTTGCGTCCACGTAGCGGCACTGGTCGAGCCAGAAGGCGCAGTCGGCGAGGAACGCGCGGTAGACGGCCTCGCCGCCGTCGCCCTCCGGCGCAAGCAGCGGCGGCTCGTGCATCGGATGCCCGCTCTCTGGAATCGGCGGCGAGAACGCGTAGTCGATGTCTTTCGGGGCCCAGAACGGATCGGGCCAGACGGTGCGGGGGTAGGAGCCCCAGCGGTCGATCTGATAGTTCCAGCCGAGGCCGTTCGCGCGCGGCGTGGCGAGCGTAACGAAGCACTCGCGGCAGAGATACTGGATCTC
>CACWKU010000266.1 GCA_902761575.1 uncultured bacterium | reverse complement strand
CGCTCGCGGCCGTGCTCTTCGCTCTGCGGCCCGCGCTCGCGGTGCGTCCGCTCGACGCGCTCGCGGAGCGCCCGCGCCGCCGCCGCCACGGCATGGCCGTCGCGTTCGCGCTCGGCTTCGGCGCGTTCGTCGCGGTCGAGGTGTGGGGCGCCTCGCTCATGCGCGGCTTCGTGCCGTCGCCCGAATGGCCCGACGCGATCGTCTCGCTCCTGCCGGCCGGCGTCGACCCGCTGGAGCGTCCGAAGGTCGACGGCCTCCCAGGCGTGCGCCGCATCTCCGAGCTCTATCCGCTCCAGCTCGCGTTCGAGCCGGAGATCGAGATGAGGATGCCGGGCGGGCGCGGCGACCCCGGGCCGGGCGGACGCAAGGCGCTGCGCAACGTCCTCGCCCTCGGCGCCGAATGGCTGCCGCGCTTCCGCTTCCTCGAGGGGACGTGGGAGGAGGCCGACGCCGCGCTGCGCGATCCGGCGCGCCACGCGTGCGTCATCGCCGAGATGGTCTCCCGCGCGCACGGTCTGCACAAAGGCGACACGCTGCGCGTCGCCTCCGGCGGCGGGCGCGGCCCGAAGCGCGTCTACGAGCTCGAGGTCGCGGGCGTCGTCGACCTCAACTGGCACATGGTCACGAGCCGCGGTCTCGTGCGCGGCCTCAACGGCTCGCCCGTGATGACCGACGGCCCGGCGTTCGTCTCGATCGAGACCGCCAACTGGCTCGACCCGCGGCCGTTCCTCGCCTCCGTGAACCTCACGCACCTCTGGGTCGAGTACGAGCCGGCGTTCCTCGCGGAGAAGGGCGTCTTCCCGGCGGGGCGCGAGGTCGAGCGCGAGATCGCGGCGGCGCTGGGCGACCCGGTCGAGGCGACCGTGCGGCTGCATGCGCGCGACGAGATCGCCGACGGCACCCTCGCGCACGGCAGCGACGTCATCGGACAGGCCGCGCGCGTGCCGTTCGTCTTCCTGGCGATCCTCTCGATCGGGTTCGTGGCGATGCTCGTCGCGGACGCCGACGCCGCCCGGCGCGAGCTCGCGGTCCTGCGGGCCGTGGGCGCGACGCAGTCGCAGCTGGCGTGGCGCCTCGCGCGCGGCGCGCTGCGGACCGCGCTCGCGGGCATCGTCGTGGCCGTCCCCGGCGGCGCGCTGTGCGGCTGGTGGGTCTCGCGCTCGACGGGCTCGATGTGGCCGGGCTTCCCGCACCACTTCGCGGCGCCGTGGCGCGTCCTGGCGGAAGGGGCGGCGGGCTCGCTCGTCTTCGTCCTCCTCGTCGCGGTCCCCGCTTCGCTCCTCCTACTTCGCGGCGCCGTGGCGCGTCCTGGCGGAAGGGGCGGCGGGCTCGCTCGTCTTCGTCCTCCTCGTCGCGGTCCCCGCTTCGCTCCTCCTCGTCGCCCCCGCCACGTCGGCAGCGTCCGTCCGCTCGCGACTTCGTCGTTCGGCACGAGTTTGATTTCACCGTGCGTGAAATTGATGTATTTTCATGCTCTGAAAGCGGAAAACAATGAATAATCACGCACGGTGGAATCGAAATCCCGTCGGGAAAAAGTGGCTTGATTTTGCCCATCCCGTGTGCTAGCCTCTCTCTCGTTGTCGGGGGATATGAGCCAACGACATCCTACCCCAGCCGAACGTTATGAACGGGAGGCGTCCGCATGGAGGCGGGAATGAACCGTCGGTCATGCCCTTCAAGCTCAAAACACCCCCCCGAACCATGACAACATCAAACGAACTGCCCCGTCTCGCCGTTTTCATCGACGCCGAAAACGTCGGGAACCCAGAAAGCATCGAGCTCGTCTTCAACAAAATCAAGGTTGAGAAACTCGGTACGCCCACCGTAAAGCGGGTGTACGGAAACCCGACTCTTCTCCATAGTAAGAAATGGGAAGCAAAGTGCAAGGAACATGGCATTGAAATCGTCGAACAAGAACGGTTCGTTCCTCATAAGAACTCCGCCGACGTAAAGATTGTCGTGGATGCCGTAAGACTTCGGCTGCGCAAGAACAAAAACAAGATTAACGCATTTTGCTTTGTTTCTTCCGATACGGACTTCCGTCCACTCGTCGAGTTCATCTCCAAAGGAAATCGCAAAGTCTACGGGTTCGGAAAGGAATCTACGCTCCCTGCTCTGTGCAAAGTATTCAAAGACGGGTTCTTTCCGTTTGAGAAACTTC
The DNA here is from genome assembly GCA_902761575.1 of uncultured bacterium. Lineage (GTDB taxonomy): Bacteria > Verrucomicrobiota > Kiritimatiellia > RFP12 > UBA3636 > UBA3636. The sequence goes on along the minus strand of CACWKU010000266.1, from coordinate 1,899 downwards.
AAGGAAAACAGCAGAATCCGAACAACAGAAAACAAAAGCAAACAATCCTTTCAAAAATCGCGACGAAAAACGCCACAGCATGTCGGAAAACGAAACAGAACGCACCGATGGCTTCGGAGAAAATCAGTCAAGACGCAATTCGCTGGATTAAATGGTTCCTTGAGATTCAAAAGAGCTGGACGCCGGCTTCCGCCGTACGGAGAGGACTTCGAGCTACAACATATATCCCGAAAGGGTTTGACCTTATTCGAGTTTTGAAATCGAACCCGACGATATTCGCAATCCGCCCGGGCAACAAGGGTTCTGAGCTTGATGTTCGTCTGGCAAAGAGTATCTCTAAGACGGAAACTTCCGATACGTAGTAGGGGTTTGCCCGCGCAACGCGCGGGCGATACAACGCCCTCCGTGGCGGGGTGCGGGCACGCCCGCACCCCGCCACGGAGGACTTGCTAGAAGAGAGTCATCTGGCGGTCGTCGCCGGGGCGGGCGGCGCGGCGGGGGCGCGGGGTCGAGGCCGCGAAGGCCGGCTGGCCCGTCGCTTCGGAGAGCTCGTTGGCCTCGAGGTTGGAGAGGATCTGCCGCGCGCGGGCGAGGACCGGCTCCGGCATCCCCGCCAGCTTCGCCACCGCGATGCCGTAGCTGCGGTCGGCCGGGCCCTCGACGATGCGGCGCAGGAACACGATGCCGTCGCCGCGCTCGCGCACGAGCACGGAGCAGTTCGCCACGCCCGGCTTGGAGAGCGCCAGGTCCGTGAGCTCGTGGTAGTGCGTCGCGAAGAGCGTCCGCGCCTTGACGCGGGGCTCGTCGTGCAGGTACTCCGCCACGGCCCACGCGATGGAGATGCCGTCGAAGGTCGACGTGCCGCGGCCGATCTCGTCCAGGACGATGAGCGAGCGCGGCGTGGCGTTGTGGAGGATGTTGGCCGTCTCCTGCATCTCGACGAGGAACGTCGAGCGGCCCCGCGCGAGGTCGTCGGCCGCGCCGACGCGCGTGAAGACGCGGTCCACCAGCCCGATGCGGGCGGCGTCGGCGGGGACGAAGCTGCCGGCCTGCGCGAGCACGACGATGAGCGCGACCTGGCGCAGGTAGGTGGACTTGCCGGCCATGTTCGGGCCGGTGATGACGAGGATCTGGCGCGAGGCGCGGTCGAGGCGGGCGTCGTTCGGGACGAAGCGCTCGGAGCCGGGCAGCTGCTCGACGATCGGGTGGCGGCCGCCGCGGATGTCGATGGCGTCGCTCTCGTCGATCTCCGGGCGCGCGTAGCCGAGGGCGAGGGAGCGGTCGGCGAAGGCGCAGAGCACGTCGAGGCGCGCGACGGCGTCCGCGACACCCTGGATCTCGCCGGTGCGCGCGACGACATGGGCGCGGAGCTCCTCGAAGAGGCGCTGCTCGAGCTCGAGCGCCTTCTCCTGGGCGCCGGCGATGAGCTGTTCGCGCTCCTTGAGGGCGGGCGTAGTGAAGCGCTCGCCGCCGGCGATCGTCTGCTTGCGCTGGTAGTCGTCGGGGACGTTGCCGAGCTGGGAGGCGGTGACCTCGATGAAGTAGCCGAAGACGCGGTTGAAGCGGACCTTGAGGTTCTTGATGCCGGTGCGCGCGGCCTCGGAGGCCTGGTACTGCGCGATCCATTCGCGGCCGTCGGTCTGCGCGTCGCGGAGGGCGTCGAGCTCGGGCGAGAAGCCGCGCCGGACGACCCCGCCGTCGGCGAGCGTCGCGGGGGGCTCGTCGGCGAGCGTGCGGTCGATCTCGTCGGCGAGCTCGGGGAGCGGGAGGAGGCCGCCGAGGATTCCGGAGAGGAGAGCGGAGGAGTCGGCCGCGGGGGCGAGGCGCTCGCGGAGGGCCGGGACGGCGCGGAGCGCGGCGGAGATGGCGGCGACGTCGCGCGCGCCGCCGCGGCCGAGC
>CACWKU010000265.1 GCA_902761575.1 uncultured bacterium | reverse complement strand
ATCCGATCTCGTTCGCCATCACAATTCTTTGACGGGAGAGGGCAAGCCGGCATCGACCAATGCTCGGTGTGGCTGACGGATTTGAGAATAGCAGAATGCCGCCCGCGGTGGAGCCGCGCGGCGGCATTCTCGAGAAATGGTCGCGGTGTTCCGACGTGACGACCAGGACCGACACGCCCGCCCGTTTCGAGGCGAGCATGTCCAGCGTCTCCACCGTCGCCCAGTTGTCGACGAGGACGAGCGACTTCCTCGCGCTCTTCACGAGCCTGTTCACGAACGCCCGCGCATCCCAGAGCTGGCCGTCGTAGAAGACCTTCTGCGGCGGGAAGTCCCCGCCGTCCATCGCCTTGAAGATCGTGTCGAAGCGCTCCTCGTTCCGGGCCTGGTTCTCGTCGTTTCGCGCTTGGACGGTCAGCTGCCTTGCCTCGTCCTCGGTCTGCCGATGCTCCATCGCCTCGACCCGGGCCAGCATGGAGCCGAGCGACAGGAGGGCTCGCCGCATCGCGACGAACGCCCGCATGACGGCGACATTGACGATCGCGGCCCGTTCGCTTTTCAGGACGCTCGAAAGCATGGCGACGCCTTGCTCGGTGAACGCCAGAAGACCATACCGGTCTCCGCCTCGGTTTGAGGTGACAGTTTGGCACCTCAAACCTTTGAGCTCGTCCGGCGAAAGATGCAGGACGAAATCGGGAGGAAAGCGTGCTTGATTGCGTTTCACCTGTCGATGAAGGTACTTGACCTCGACATCGTAGAGTTCCGCCAGATCGCTGGACAGCATCATTTGCTCGCCGCGAATGGTGTGGATTCGCGACTTGATGAAGGCGTCGTCGATGACGGCGGGGGTGACGGGTGCCGACATCGGCACCGGGACGAGCGGGCGGGTTGTCTTGTTCATTGGTTTTCTCCTTCTTGCGGGCGGGGTTGTTATCGGGTTGTTCGGCGGTCTGTTCCCGCGGAACGGGGGATAGACTGCCACAACGCCCCGGGAAAAATGTCGCCTGCCAGGCGACATTTTGCGGCGGCGGCGACGTTCTGCTAGAATCCGCGGCATGACGTCCGAGACCTCTCCAAGCGCCGAAGGAATCGCGCCCGTGCGGCGCGATTCCTTCCAACTTCCGACGTGCGGGCTCGTCCTGCAGGGCGGCGGGATGCGCGGGCTCTTCACGGCCGGCGTCCTCGACGCGCTCGACGGCATGGGCGTCCGCTTCGGCGGCATCATCGGCGTCTCGGCCGGCGCGGCGTTCGGCTGCAACTACAAGTCGCACCAGCCGGGGCGCGTCCTGCGCTACAACCTCCGCTTCTGCCGCGACCGTCGCTACTGGGGGCTCGGCTCGCTCCTGCGCACGGGCGACATCTTCAACGCCGAGTTCTGCTACCGGACGCTGCCGAAGGTTCTCGACCCCTGGGACGGCCCCGCGTTCGAGGCGGACCCGACTCCGTTCTGGGCTGTCGCCACGGACGCGGACACCGGGGAGCCGGTCTACCCGAAGCTGGAGAAGGCCGACGAGGCGGCCTGCGACTGGATTCGGGCCTCTTCCTCGATGCCGGTCGTCTCCCGGCCGGTATGCATCGGCGGTCGGCGGTATCTCGACGGCGGAATCGCCGACTCGATTCCCCTGCCGAAAATGCAGTCGCTCGGCTTCGCGCGCAACGTCGTCGTCCTCACGCAGCCGGCGGGCTACCGCAAGGGGCCGGCGCGGCTCTGGCCGTTCCGTCCGTGGCTGCGGGGCCTCCCCGCCGTGGAAGCCGCGCTCGCGCGCCGCTCGGACGAGTACAACCGCGCCGTCGACTTCGTGGAGGCGGAGGAAGCGAAAGGCAACGTGTTCGTGTTCCGGCCGCCGGCGAAGCTGCCCATCGGACGCCTGAGCCGCAGCCGCCGAGCCGTGCAGGCCGCCTACGACATCGGAAGGGAGACGGCCGTGCGGAGGCAGGCCGCGCTGCGCGACTGGCTCGGAGAATCGTGACGGACCGGCGCCCGTCCGGTCACGGGAGGATCGCCGCGACGATGTCGTCCATCGAGGCGGCGATGACGTCGGCGCCGGCGGCGGCGAGCCGCTCCCGGGTGGCGTTCCCCCAGAGGACACCGCACGTCCGGACGCCAGCCGCGCGGCCCATTTCGATGTCGACCGGCATGTCTCCGACGACGAGCGCTTCGGCGGCCGGGACATCCATTCGGCGGAGGACTTCGAGAACCGCGTCGGGTGCCGGTTTCGGGTGCTTCACGCCGTCCCCGCAGACGATGGCGTCGAACGCGCCGTCGAGCCCCATGTCGCGCAGTAGCGGCGCGAGCGTGAACGAGGAGCGCGAAGAGGCGATGGCGAGGCGGACGCCGGCGGCGCGGAGCCGCGACAGCATGCCCGCCGCGCCCGGGAACGGCCGCGGCGCGAGTTCCTTCTTTTTCTCGTCGAAAATCCGGCGGTAGACGGAGACGCACCGGTCGAGCGTTTCGTCCGGGGCTCCCGGCAGAAGGCGCGCGAAGCCGTCCCTGAGCAGGAGCCCGATGGTGGCCGCGCAGGCGTCCTCGTCCGCCACGGGAAGGCCGAGCGCCCTCATCGTGTCCCGCATCGTCAGGACGATGTTGCGGCGCGTGTCGCCGAGCGTTCCGTCGAAATCGAAGATGGCGAGGCAGGTCTTCACGTCCGTGGGATTCTACCACACCGCCGCCGGCGGCGAAAGCCCGGTTTTGCGCGGGTGACTTGCCAAAGCAAACGCCGCATTGCCAGAGAAAACGCCGCCAGGGGCGTTTTCTCTGGCAAAGGGCGTTTGCTTGGCTGTGTCTTTTGGGG
>CACWKU010000264.1 GCA_902761575.1 uncultured bacterium | reverse complement strand
CGCTCATCGCCGCCGCGCCGGCGCTCGCGCGCACCGTGCCGGGCGGCTCCATGAAAGCGAACGTTCTCCGCCTCGCGCTCGAGGTCGCGCTCGGCGGCGCGGTCTACTTCGCCGCGCTCGCGGCGCTGCTGCCCGAGGCCGCGGGAGCCGTCCGCGCGCGTCTCGCGCGTCGCTTCCGCCGGCGCTAGCCGGCGTCGCGCGGCAGGAGGCGGGCGGAGAGGATCACGACCGCGATGCCGAGCCACTGCCACGCGGTGATCTTCTCGCCGAAGAAGAGGACGCCGGCGACCGCCGCGACGAGCGGCGGGAAGTATTCGAGGAAACTCAGGTGCGCGAGGGAGACGCCCTTCTGCGCCTCGTTCCAGCCGAGAAAGGCGACGCCCGTCGGGAAGACGGCGAGAAAGAGGACGCAGCGCCATTCGAGTCCCGTGCGCGGGACGGCGACGCCGCCCTCCGCCGCGAACTGCCACGCGAGCAGCCACAGGCCGCCGAGGAGCACCGTCCACGCCGTGAACGGCAGACCGCCGAGGCGGCGGGCGAGCGGGCGGCCCCACGCGGTGTAGACCGCCCAGCAGGCGCCCGAGAGGAAGGCGAAGAGGTCTCCGCGCGAGAGCGCGCCGAGGCGGAGCCCGGAGCCGTCGAGCGCGCGCAGCACGAGCAGGCACCCCGCGAAGCCGAGGGCGATGCCCGCGACATGGCGCCACGTCGTCCGCGCGCCGCCGAGCATCGCCAGGAGCAGCACCTGCATCGGGACGTAGGCCTCCATGAGCGAGGCGTTCACCGACGGCACGAGCTCCTGCGCGCGGAAGAGCAGCAGCGCCATCGCCGCGGATCCGACCAGGCCGAGCGCGGCGAGCGCGAGCCAGTCGCGCGCGCCGCGCGGCAGCATCCGCCGGCCGTGTCGGGCGAAGCCCGCCGCGAAGAGGATCGGCGAGGCGAGCAGGTAGCGCGACGTCGCGACCGCGGCCGGCGGCATCGAGCCCTCCTTCATCAGGAGGTCCCCGACGGGGAACATCACGCCCCAGCACACGACCGCCGCCGCGGCCCACAGCCAGGCGGCGGCGCGGTCCTTGCGCGAGGGGCGTGCGTCCGTTTGCATGGGCGCGGATTATAGCCGCATCGCCCCGGCGGAACAAGCGCGGAACCTTGCCACGCGGGCGCGCGTGTGCTATCATCCGGGACGTTTCCGGCTAGTCCGGACGCGCGAACCATGTCCGACACCGCCCATCCGCTGTTCCTCGTGCTGACCGCCCCGTCGGGCGCCGGCAAGTCCACCCTCGTCCGGATGCTCCGCGAGGAGTTCCCGGCCACCGTCTACTCCGTCTCCTGCACGACCCGCGCGCCGCGCGGCGAGGAGAAAGACGGCGTCGCCTACCACTTCCTCTCCGACGAAGAGTTCCTCCGCCGCGTCGCGGCGGGCGAGTTCCTCGAGCACGCCCTCGTCCACGGCCACCGCTACGGCACCCTGAAGAGCGCCGTCGAAGGGCCTCTCGCCGAGGGGCGCTGGGTCGTCCTCGACATCGACGTCGCCGGCGCCGCGCAGGTGCGGGACATCGTCCGGAAGATGCCGGAGGACGCCCCGCTGCGCCGCGGGTTCCTCGACCTCTTCATCGACGTCCCGTCGATCGAAGAGCTGCGCCGCCGCCTCGAGAAGCGCGGCGAGGACGCGCCGGACGTCATCGAGACGCGCCTCCGCAACGCCGAAGGCGAACGCGCGCGCAAGGGCGAGTTCTCCGCGATCGTCGTGAACGACGACCTCGCGACGGCCTACGCGGAGCTGCGCGCCGCGGTCCTCGCGAAGACCGCGGGCCGGGCCGTTCCCTCCGGCGCATGACGCGGTTCCGCGGCGCCCTCGTCCGCTTGCGGCGCGCAGGGGCGGTGTGATAGGATTTCCGCCATGGCAACCAAGGCGATGAAAACGAAGAGGAGCCCGCTCGCCGGGAGGAAGATCGCGCTCGGCGTGACCGGGTCGATCGCCGCCTACAAGGCGTGCGAGCTCGTGCGGCTCTACGTGAAGGCCGGGGCCGAGGTCGCGGTCGTGATGACGAGGGGCGCGCAGCAGTTCGTGGCGCCGCTCACGTTCCGCACGCTCTCGCGCCGCAGCGTGACGACCGACCTCTTCGAGAACCCCGCCACGTGGGTCCCCGGGCACGTCAGCCTCGCCGACTGGTGCGACGCGCTCGTCGTCGCCCCCTGCACGGCGAACGTCGCCGCCAAGATGGCGCACGGCATCGCGGACGATTCGCTCTCGGCGCTCGCGCTCGCGTGCCGGAGGCCGAAGCTCGTCGCCCCGGCGATGAACGAGGGGATGCTCGACAACCCCGCCACGCGCGACAACCTCGCGACGCTCCGCTCCCGCGGCGTCGCGGTGATGGACTGCAGCGAGGGCGAGCTGGCGTGCGGGACCGAGGGTCGCGGGCGGATGCCCGAGCCCTCCGAGGTCCTCGCCGCGACGGAGGCGCTCCTCGGATGAGCTCCGCCCCCGCCACGGTCGTCCTGCTCTGCGGCAATCCGCTGCAGGGGCCGCGCAAGCTTCTGGACGGCCCGGGCCGCCTCGTCGTCGACACGCGCGACCCGGCGCTCGCCCGGCACGCGCTCGAGACGATGGCCGTGACGCTCTTCGTCTGCGATCTCGCGACGGAGGGCGTGGACTTCGCGTCGCTCGCGGGCGCCGGCCTCGCGGCCAACCCCGGCATGCGCATCCTCTTCTGCGGCGGCCGCCAGCGCGAACCGGCCGCGCGGCAGCTGCTCGCGGACTCCGGCGCGCAGGGAGGCTTCTTCTCGCGCCCGTTCAACGCGCTCGCGGTTCGCAAGACGCTGGCGAAGACGATCGACGCGGCGCTCG
>CACWKU010000263.1 GCA_902761575.1 uncultured bacterium | reverse complement strand
GTCGGCCGCGGCCAGGGCCCCGACCGCTTCGCCGACGCGATGGAGGGCGCGCTGCGCGACCCGTCGCTGGGCCTCGAGCGCCGGGCCGACTCCGCGCGCGCCGCGCTCGTCGGCGTGATCGGCGGGCGCGACCTGCGCCTCGCCGAGTGCGGCGACGCCGTCCGGACCGTCGCGGGTCTCCTCCCGCCCGGCACGCCCGTGCGCCTCTCCGTCGCGCTCGAGCCCGAGGCGGAGGGGACGATCGCCGTCGTCGCGATGTTCTTCCGCTCGTGGTCGGGCGCCGACGAGAACGCGCCCTCCGCCCTCGCCCGGTCCGCCGGAGGGGACTCCGCGGACGCCGCCCCGGACGGCCAAGACCTCGACGTCCCGACCTACCTCCGCCTCGGCCTCCGCATCGACCCGGCCTAGCGCCTTCTACGCGAGGACGGCGCGGATCTCGCGCGCCATGCCCTCGAGGAACTGCGCCGGCCCGAACCGCTCCGCGTTCGCGCGGATGGCGGCGGGGTCCCACGTCGCGCGCGCGGCGCGCCGCACGGCGTCCTCGAGCGCGTCCTCGGTCTGCTCGGGGAAGAAGACGCCGGAGACGCCGTCCGCCACCGTCTCGAGCGCGCCGCCGCGCCCGAACGCCACGACCGGCCGCCCGCACGCCTGCGCCTCGAGCGGCACGATGCCGTAGTCCTCCTCGCCGGGGAAGACGAGCAGGCGGCAGCGGCGGTAGAGCCCGACGACCTCCTCGTCGGAGAGCCGGCCGAGGAACTGCACGGTCGGCCCCGCCGCCGCGCGTAGCGCGGCCTCGCACCCGCCCGCGCCGACGATCTTGAGCGGCCAGCCGTTCTTCGTGTACACGCGGACCGCGAGGTCGACCTTCTTGTAGGGGACGAGCGCGGAGACGATCAGGTCGAAGCCGCCCTCGCCGGGCGCCGCGCCGGGCGTGCAGCGCGCAAGGTCGACGGGCGGGTAGACGACGGACGCCTCGCGCCCGTAGAAGTCCCTGATCCGCTTCGCGACGTGTTTGCTGATCGCGACGAAGCGGTCGACGTCCGCCGCGGTGCGCCTGTCCCACGCGCGGAGATGCGCGAGGAGGGGCTTCACGAGCGCGGCCTTGGCGCGCGACGTGCCGAAGTACTCCTCGTAGAACGTCCATGCGTAGCGCATCGGCGTGAAGACGACGGAGAGGTGCCTCGCGCCCTTCGGCTTGCGGAAGCCCTTCGCCACGCAGTGCGAGGTGGTGAGCAGCAGCCGCGTTTCGCGCGGGACGCGCGTGTGGCGCGCGGCCCACGGCAGGACCGGGAGCATCCTGCGGTAATGGCGCACCGCGCCGGGAAGGCGACCGAGAGGCGAGAGCAGGAGCCGGTGCGACGCGATTTCGGGCGAAACGAGGGCGGGGTCGCCGACGATCGCCGCGATCGGCGCCTCCGGGAACGCCCGGCAGAAGTATTCGAGCACCCGCTCGCCGCCGCGCATGCCTGTGAGCCAGTCGTGTCCGAGGCAGACGGGGGCCCCGCCGGCGGCGGCACGCAGGGCCTCGAGGGCGTTCTGTTCGTTGGCGTCCATGTCTGCGCGCGGAGTCTAGCAGAACCCCCGCGCCGCTTCAACCGCGCCGACCTCGAAGATCACTCTCCGCGCGCGAGGGCGGAGTCGAGCAGCGAGCCGAGGTTGCCGAAGCCCGAGGAGCGGGCGCTTTCGCGGTTCGCGCGGAGCGCGGCCTGCGCGTCGCGCTCCTCCGCCGCGGCCGCCTCCTGAGCGGCCACGAGCCGGTCTCGCTCACGTGCAGCAGGCCCGTCCTCTCTTCCGAGAGGCGCACGAACACGCCGAAGTCGCGGCACGACTCGACGATGCCCTCGAGCCGCGCACCGACGCCGATCTCGCCGGGCTTCAGGGCCGCGACGCGCTTGTCGACGACCGAGAGCGAGATGCGCCGCGCGACCGGGTCCATCGACTCGATCTTCAGGTCGAGCTCCTCGCCGACCTTCACCACCTCGCCCGGGTCGACGATGTGGCGGCCGCGGCCGAGCGTAGCGATCGGGACGAGGCCGTCGACACCCGGGACGAGCTGAACGAACGCCCCGAACGGCGCGAGCTTCACGACCTTGCCGGTGACGTAGCTCCCGGCGCCGAAGTCCTCGCAGTAGTCCTGCCAGGGGTCCTTCGCGAGGTCCTTGAGGGAGAAGGTGAAGCGCTCGTTCTCCCAGTCGATGCGGCGGACCTTCACCTGGACCTGGTCGCCCTCGTGCAGGACGTCGCCCGGCTTCACGGAGCGGTCCCACGAGATCTCGGAGTTCGGGATGAGGCCCTCGACGCCGCCGATGTCGACGAACGCGCCGAACGGCATCACCTTCGTGACGACGCCGTTGCGGAAGTCCCCCTCGAAGAGCGAGGCGCGGAGCGTCTCGCGGCGCTCGGCGCGGGCGCGCTCCTCGAGCGCGCGGTGGCTCACGACGAGCGTGTGCTCGGCGGGGTTGTACTCGACGACGAGGAACGTGTCCGTCGTCCCGACCGGGGATGGCGCGCCCTCGCGCGGGCGGTGCAGCGCGACCTGCGAGTAGGGGCAGAACGCGCGCTGGCCGTTCACGCGGACCTCGAAGCCGCCGTTGACCTCCTTCTCGTACTTGCCCTCGAGCGGGACGCCGGCCGCCATCGCGGCGCCGATCGCCTCGTCGGAGGCGTCGAGCTGCGCGCCGCCGGAGAGGGAGAGGCGCGCGGCGCCGTCCTCGAGCGCGACGAAGTAGGCGTCGATCTCGTCGCCCGGCTCCGGGAGCGGCAGCTCCTCGCCGAACGCGGCGCGGTCGATCACGCCGGGCGTCTTGGCGTCGAGGTCGATCGTGACGACGCGGTCGCCGACGGAGACGACGCGGCCATGGACGTGTTCGCCGGGCTGGAATCCGGCGCGCGGGGCGGGGGCGCGGCCCTCGTATTCCTCGAGGAGGGCGTCCATCTCGGACGACCGGCGGTTCTTCTTGGGCTGGAGCATGGGATGCGGTGGCGGGGTGTTCGGGAAACGCGGCGAGTCTAGACCATGCCCGAACACCCGTCAAGCGGATTCCCGTCTGCCCCGCGATCGAATTCATCAAGTGAACAACCGTTCAAATATTGATTGACACGATGCGCCGCGGCGGGGATAATGCGGACGAAAGGAGTGTAAACGACCATGAAGAAGCCCACCGCAGGGGCCGCCGGAGAGGCGGCGAAGCCGATGACGCGCCGCGAGAAGGAGCGCCTCGCCCACCGCGCCGCCATCCTCGACGCCGCCGAGCGCGTCTTCGCCGCCAAGGGCTTCCCCGGCGCCACGATCGCCGAGATCGCCCGCGAGGCCGAGTTCGCCGTCGGCTCGATCTACAACTTCTTCCCCGGCAAGCGCGAGCTGGCGGAGGCCGTCATGCTCCGCATCGCCACGGAGCGCGTGGAGGAGGTCGAGCGCGAGGTTCTTCCGCTCGCCGCCGCGTCCGGCGCCGCCGGCCTGCGCGCGTTCGTCCGCGTCTGGGTCCGCCACCACGCCACGCACGGCCCCTTCCTCCGCATGGGGATGGAATACCAGCGCTCCCAGGGGCGTCGCGAGCCGCCCGAGGCGTTCAAGCGGCTCTTCCGCGAATACCGTGCGGCCTCGGAGCGCTTCTTCGCGGAGGGCCTCCGCGCCGGCCTCTACCGCGCCATCCCGGCGGCGGACCTCGTCCGCACGTTCGAGGGCCTCGCCCACGAATACCTCTTCGAGTGGGACCGCGCGCCCGCCGACTCCCGCCCCTCCGCCGCGAAGCTCGAGGAGCGCCTCTTCGCCGTCCTCTCCAAGCTCCTGCTCGCATGAGCGACGCCCCCCTCCCGGATCTCTCGAAGCCCGGCCGCGCGCACTTCGTCGGCGCGGGCGGCGTCGGGATGGCCGGCGTCGCGCTCCTGCTGCGCCGCCTCGGCTGGGAGGTCTCGGGCTGCGACGGCTCGCGTGCGCCGCTGCTCGACTGGCTCGAGGCGCGCGGGATTCACGCGGTCGCGGGGCACGACCCCGCCCACCTGCAGCCGCGCCCGGACCTCGTCGTCCGCACGCCCGCGGTGCACGACGACAACCCGGAGCTCGCCGCCGCGCGCGCGGCCGGCATCCCCGTTGTCGCGCGCGGCGACGCCCTCGCCGCCCTGTCCGCGCGCTACGAGACCTACGCGGTCTGCGGCTCGCACGGCAAGACCACCACCTCGACCTTCCTCGCGACGATCCTGCGCGCGGAGCGCCCCGCCGACACGCTCTGGTGCATCGGCGGCGCGTCGGCCGCGCTCGGCGGGGACGTCGCCGGCGGCGAAGGGAGGCTTCTCGTCGCCGAGGCGGACGAGTCCGACGGCACGCTCGCGCGGTATTCGCCTGCGGTGACGGTCCTCACGAACCTCGACCTGGACCACGTGGACCGGTTCCCCTCGGTCGCCGCGTTCGAGCGCGTGTTCCTCGACTGCATCGCGCGCACCTCGCGCGCGCTCGTCTTCGGCATCGACCACCCGCGCGCGGCCGCGGTCGCCGCCGCGTCGCGCCACCCGCGCCGCGTGTCGTTCGGCTTCTCGCCCGCCGCGAAGTGGCGGCTCGTCTCGTGCGAGCCGGACGGCGCCGGCACGCGCTCGGTCCTGCGGACGCCGGACGG
>CACWKU010000262.1 GCA_902761575.1 uncultured bacterium | reverse complement strand
GTGCGCGAGGCGCCGCTCTCGGGCGGCTTCGAGGTCGTCGGGGCGCGCGGGCGCGTCCGGGCGGTCTGGCTCTCGCAGGCGGACCTCTTCGGGCGGGGCAAGCCGCTCGTCTCGCAGGGCGGGGGAGGGTCGCGGCGGTGGGCGTTCGACCCGTCGCCCGACGGCGGGCTCGCGGCGGCGGTCGACGAGGCCGCGGCGGCGCTCGCGGAGGAGGACCCCGCGGAGGCGCTCGCGACGCGCGTCCTGGACCGCATCTCGCCCGGCGACCTCGTCGTGCACGCCGACCACGGCATCGGGCGCTACCTCGGGACGGCCGAGGAGGAGGCTCCCGGCGGCGGGCGCGCCGAGGCGATGGTCATCGAATACGCGGAGGGCTCGCGCCTGCACGTCCCGCTCACGCAGGCGAACCTCGTCTCGCGCTACACGGGCGCCGGCGACGCGCCGGTGAAGCTGCACGCGCTCGGGTCGAGGCGGTGGAGCGCCGAGAAGCTCGCGGCGGCGCGGTCCGTGCAGACGCTCGCCGCGGAGATGCTGCGGCGGCAGGCGCGGCGCAAGGAGATGCCGGGGCGGCCGTTCGCGAAGGAGACGCCCTACCTGGAGGAGTTCGAGGCGAGCTTCCCCTACCGCGAGACGCCGGGGCAGCTGGAGTGCATCCGGCGCGTGCGCGAGGACATGGAGGGGCCGCACCCGATGGACCGCCTCGTCTGCGGCGACGCCGGCTACGGCAAGACCGAGGTCGCGCTGCGCGCGGCGTTCGTCTGCGCGATGCAGGGGCGGCAGGTCGCGGTGCTCGTCCCGACGACCGTCCTCGCGCAGCAGCACTACGAGCTCTTCCGCGCGCGGTTCGCGCCGTATCCCGTCACGATCGCGCTGCACTCGCGCTTCGCGACGCCGGCCCAGCGCGCCGACGCGCTGCGCGGCGCGGCGGACGGCTCCGTGGACATCGTCGTCGGCACGCACGGCATCCTCGGCCCGCACGTGCGCTTCAAGGACCTCGGGCTCGTCGTGATCGACGAGGAGCAGCGCTTCGGCGTGCGCGAGAAGGAGCGGCTCAAGGAGATGTGCGAGATGGTCGACGTCCTCACGCTCTCCGCGACGCCGATCCCGCGCTCGCTCTACCTCGGCCTCAGCGGCGCGCGCGACCTCTCGCTGCTGCGGACGCCGCCGCCGGGGCGCGTCGCCGTCGAGACGCACGTCGTGCAGGATACCGACGAGGTCGTGCGCGAGGCGATCCTGCGCGAGGTCGGTCGCGGCGGGCAGGTCTTCTACCTGCACAACCGCGTGATGACGATCGGCTTCGCGCTCGAGCGCCTGCGCCGCCTCGTCCCGCACCTGCGCGTCGCGGTCGGACACGGGCAGCTCTCGCCGCACGAGACCGAGCGCGTCGTGGGCGCGTTCGCCGAGGGCCGCTACGACGTGCTGCTCTGCACCACGATCGTCGAGAACGGCATCGACATCCCGCGCGCCAACACGATCCTCGTCGACCGCGCCGACCGCTTCGGCATCGCCGACCTCTACCAGCTGCGCGGGCGCGTCGGCCGCAGCGCCGCGAAGGCCTACGCCTATTTCCTCGTTCCGCGCAAGGAGCTGCTCACGGCGGACGCGCGCGAGCGGCTGGAGGCGCTCGCCGCCGCGAAGGACGCCGGCTGCGGCGTCGCGCTCGCGCTGCGCGACCTCTCGATCCGCGGCGCGGGGAACCTCCTCGGCGCCGAGCAGAGCGGCCACATCGCCGCGATCGGCTTCGGGCTCTACTGCCAGCTGCTGCGGCGGGCCGTCGCGCGGCTGCGCGGCGAGGCGCCGCCGCTGCTGGTGAACGTCGAGCTCGACCTGCCGTTCCTCTCGCGCTCGCCGGCGGCGGGGGGCGGCGCCGCGGCGGCCTATCTGCCGTGGGACTACGTCCCGGACGACGCGCGCCGCATCGAGCTGCACCGGCGCCTGGCCGAGTGCTCCTCCGAGGACGAGCTCCGCGCGCTGCAGGGCGAGGTGGCGGACCGCTTCGGCGAGCCGCCGGAGCCGCTGCTGCGCCTCTTCCGCTCGACCCTCTGCCGCATCCTCGCGGCCGAGCGCGGCATCTCGCGCGTGCGCTTCAGCGGGGGCCTGCTCTACCTCTACCGCGGCGGGGCGCCCCTGCGCCGCCGCGGGCGGCTGCCGTCGCCCGCGGGCCGCACGCCGGACGAGCTGCTCGACTCCGTCCTGCGCCTGATCCGGGAGGAGCCGCGCACCGCGACCGGCCCCTAACGGCGCGCGGGCGCGTTGCGCGGGGCCGAGGGCTGTGGTAGACTCCGCCGCCATGAATCCGTTCGACTTCTTCTCGCCCGACGCCAAGAAGGCCATCCAGATCGCCAACCGCGAGGCGCACGGCTTCGGGCAGGACGCCATCGGCACCGAGCACCTCCTGCTCGGGCTCGCCAGCCTCTCCGAGGGCAACATGGCCGAGGCCGCCCGCCGCCTCGGGCTCACGGCCGAGGGCGTCCGCTTTGCCATCGAGAAATACGCCTCCCCCGCCGGCCCCGACACCGCCGAGATCGGGATGCTGCCCTACACGCCGCGCACGAAGAAGGTCTTCCAGATCGCCGTCGCCGAGGCCCGCAGCGCCAATTCCCGCACCGTTCGCGCCGAGCATCTCCTGCTGGCGCTCCTCAAGGAGGGGGAGGGGACCGCGGCGAAGGTCCTCGCCGACCTCGGCGTCGACTACGACAAGGCGCTCGAGGCCGTCCGCGCGACGCTCAACGGCGACCCGCTTCCCGGCGAGGACGACGACGACGAGGACGACGACGACGCGCCCGGCCCCGGATTCGGCGGCGGACCGCCCCCGGATCTGGACGCCCCCGGCGGCATTCCGACCGAGGAGGATGACGACGACGACGTTCCCGCGTTCGAGCAGCTCCATCCGCCGCCGCACCCCGGCGCGACGGGC
>CACWKU010000261.1 GCA_902761575.1 uncultured bacterium | reverse complement strand
CCTCGCCGGCGCCGGGCGCGGGCAGCGCGCCGAGCACGCGGACGTCCTCCGCGGCGCCGAGCTCCGCGGCGTCGCGCACGGTGCCGAACGCGAGCTCGAGCGCGAGGATCCAGACGGCGAGCACGAACGCGCAGAGCGCGGCGGCGGCCGCCGCCGCGGCGAAGTTGGAGAGGCGCAGGGGGCTGCGCTCGGAGGCGCCGCCCGCCGCCTCGATCTGGCGCAGGTCGCCCGCGGCCGTGGCCGAGAGGTAGCGGATGTCGCGCCGCTGCTCCTCCAGGTCGCGCAGGCCGCGCGAGAGCTCGTCGCGGTCGACGCGGATGCGCTCCAGGACGGGGATCGACGCCGTGATGCGGGCGATGCGCGCCTCGTTCTCCTCGATCTCGCGCTCCAGCGAGCGGCGGCTCGCCTCGAGCGCTTCGACCCGCGCGGCGGCGTCCGAGAGGCCGGCCGCCGCCTTCTCGATGCGCTCCACGTCCGCCGGGCCGACGCCGTCGAGGCCGTTCTCGCGCAGCATCGCGAGGAACGAGCCGAGCAGCGCCTCGCGGTCCGCGGCCTTGCCCTTCACGCGCGGGTTCTCGTCGGTGTATTTCTCGCGCAGCTTCGCGAGCTCCGCGTCGAGCGCGGCGAGCTCGGCGGAGACGCGGCGGATCTTCGGCGCGCAGGCGGCGACGACGGACGCGCGGTCGCCCGCGGACTCCTCGAGGCGCTTGCGGCGCGCCTCCTCGTCGGAGAGCTCGAAGCCGAGCCGCGAGAGGTTGCGGCGCTGGTCGGAGACGAGGCCGTTGAGGAGCGCGAGCGTCTCGGCGGGCGAGACGGTCCCCGCGCCGCCCTTCGCGACGGCCTCCTCGGCGTCGAGCGCGGCGATGCGCTCCGCGAGGTCGCCCGCGCGCTCCTCCAGCGTCGCGGCCCAGGCGTCCAGGTCGCGCGAGCGGTAGGCGGCGTATTCGTCGATGAGGACGGCGGCGTAGGCGTTCACCTTCGCGACGGCCTCCTCCGGCGTGGGAGCATCGGCCGAGAGCGTGAAGAGGTTCGTCGGCTTGCGCTCCTGCTCGATCGAGAGGTCGCCGTCGAGGCGCGCGCGCGACGCGTCGGAGAGGTCGGCGAGGCGCTCGCCGGCGGCGCGCTTGAGGGACGCGCGGTCGAGCACGCCCAGCAGCTGGCGGTCGCCCATCGGCGGGACGTTCGGCGCCTGGCGCGGCGAGAAGAGCAGTCGCGTCGCGGCGCCGTAGCGCGCCGGGCTCGCGGCCGAGCGCCGCACGATCGCCGCGGAGAACGCGGCGGCGAGCAGGCAGAAGGCCAGCGCGAGCGGCCACGCCCACTTGGCCAGGATCCCCGTCGAGACGCGCCGGAACGCGTTGAAGCGGCGCATCTGCTCGCGCTCCGCCTCGGTAGGTTCAATGTCTTCCATCTTCGTTCGTCCCCTTCGTGGAGAAAACCGGCGGCCTCGTCCGCCGGCGCGGGGGAAGTCTACCACAACCCTCCAGCCGCCGACAAGGATTGCGCTTTCGCGCGCGCCCCGCGAAAAATGTCGCCTGCCAGGCGACATTTTCCCCGGGGCGCTGTGGCAGTCTATCCCCCGTTCCGCGGGAAAACCCCGCCGGCCAACCCGATAACGACCCTGCTCTCAGGAAGGAGAAAGCAATGAACAAGACAAACCGCACGCTCGTCCCTGCATCGCCGATGCCGGAACCCACCGCCCCCGCCCTCATCGACGACGGCTTCATCAAGTCGTGCATCCTCACGATCCGCGGAATTCCGGTTCTGCTCGACCGCGATCTGGCAGAACTGTTCGGTGTGGCGACCCGGAGACTGAACGAGCAGGTCAAACGCAACATCAGACGTTTTCCCGACAGCTTCATGTTCCAGCTGACCAAGGAGGAACTTGAAGATTGGAGGTCGCAAATTGCGACATCCAGCGCGAACAGTCATTCCGTAGCGAATCATCTGTCGGCATCTCGCGAAGATCGGAAGTCACAGGTTGCGGCCTCCAAACTGGAACGATACGCGAAGATGGGCGTTCGGAACAGGCCGTATGCATTCACGGAACATGGGGTCGTCATGCTTGCGAGCGTCCTGAGAAGCGACGTGGCGATCGAGGCGAGCATTCGAATCGTGAACGCATTCGTCGCGATGCGTCGCGCGCTCGCCTCGATTGCTCCGCTCATGGAGCGTATCGCCGAGACGGAGCGGTTGCAACTGGCTGAGAAGACGGCTCGCCTCGCGGACCAGACCCGCAACGAGGAGCGCTTCGACGTCATCTTCAAGGCGATGGACGGCGGAGACTTCCCTCCGCAGAAGATCTTCTACGACGGCCAGGTCTACGATGCGTTCGATCAGATGAAGAGGTTCATCCGGATGGCGAAGACCGAGCTGATCGTCATCGATCCGTACTTCGCCGACTCCGTTCTCCCGCTTGTCGCGCAGAAGCGGAACGGCGTATCGGTCCTCGTGGTCAAGAACTCCCGGAACAAGCTGCTGCACGCCGCCGACGTGACCGCCTTCAACGCGCAGTACGGAAACTCGCTCGCCGTGAAGACTTCGGACAGGTTCCACGACCGGTTTCTGATTCTCGACCGATCCGTGCTGATCCACGTTGGCGCTTCGCTGAACTACCTCGGCAAGAGGTGCTTCGCCTTCTCGTCTCTGGACAAGTCCAACATCCCGGACATTTTGGCGAAGATTTGAGGACCCCGCCACGCGGCCGCGTGGCGGGGTCCGTCGTTTCTCGCTTCGCTCGGCACCTCGTTCCTTCGGCGAATGGTGCGCGACCTTTCGTCCTGAGGTCCTTCTGTCCTGATGTCGACCGGCCGCCATCCGGGGGAAACCACCGCCAACTCGCGGCCTCGCCTCCGCGCCCGCGACCTGATTCCGAAGATGTCGCGCGGCGCTCGTCTTCCCCGCGCCGCGGCCCCGCCCGCG
>CACWKU010000260.1 GCA_902761575.1 uncultured bacterium | reverse complement strand
GGCGAGCGCGGCGTCCACCGTCGCGATCGCGTCCTGGGCGCGGCCGGCGCGCGAGAAGGCCCACGCGGCGGGGATGCGGGCGTCGGCGACGCGCTCGTCCTGGGGATAGCGATCGAAGAGGGCGCGGAAGGCGTCGGCCGCGGCGCCCTCGTTGCCGGCCGCGCGCTCGGCGGAGCCGAGCAGGAAGAGCGCCTCCGCGCCGAGGCGCGGCGTGGCGGGGTCCTTCGCGAGGTCGGCGAGGAGGCCGCGCGCCTTGGCGGGGTCGAACGTCGGGCCCTGGATCGTGCGGAGGCGGGCCAGCGAGAGGCGGCCGTAGGAGGCCATCGAGCCCTTGGGAAAGTCCTTGAGGAGCGTCTCGAGCCTCGCGGCGGCGTCCGCGTTGCGGCCGAGCCCCTCGAGTGCGGCGGCGTCGTAGTAGAGCGCCAGCTCGCGGACCTCGGGCTCGGGGCCGGCGGCGAGGAGCTTCGCGAAGAGCTCCTCCGCGGGCTCGTTCTGCCCCATCTCGGCGAAGAGGGCGGCGCGCTTGAACATCGCCTTGCCGCGCCAGGGGGAGTCGGGGGCGTCGATCGCGCGCTTGTAGGCCTTGAGCGCCTCGACCCTGTCGCCGGCGCTGCGGTGCGACTCGCCGAGGCGGAAGCACGCCAGCGCGTAGTCGGCGCTCTTCGGGAACTCGTCGAGGAAGCGGGCGTACTCGACGGCGGCCTGGCGGTAGAGGCCGCGGGAGAAGAGCGCGTCGGCGAAGGCGCGGCGGTCCTCCTCCGTGCGCGCGTCGGCGTCGGCGAGGGCGGGGGCCGCGAGCGCGGCGAGGAGGGCGAGGGCGGCAAAAACGCGTTTCATGGCGCGCGATTCTAGCAGACCCCGTTCCGCGGGGCAAGGTTGCACCCCGCGC
The DNA here is from genome assembly GCA_902761575.1 of uncultured bacterium. Lineage (GTDB taxonomy): Bacteria > Verrucomicrobiota > Kiritimatiellia > RFP12 > UBA3636 > UBA3636. The sequence continues at coordinate 2,037 of CACWKU010000260.1, read as the reverse complement.
GCGCGCATTGTCCTTGCCTTTTCGGGGCGGAGGGGATACAATCGGAACGCATGAAAGCAACCCCCGTCTTCACGATCCGAAACGCTTCCGGCATGTCGCTCTCGGCGAGCGCGCTCGGCGGCATCGTCACCTCACTCAAGGCCCCCGACGCGAAAGGCCGCCCCGGCGAGGTCCTGCTCGCGTGCGCCAGGCCGGAGCAGCACCACGCCAACGGCTACATGAACGCGATCATCGGCCGCTACGGCAACCGGATCTCCCGCGGCGGCTTCTCCCTCGACGGCGAGTTCCGCTCCCTCGCGCAGAACTCGGGCGGCCGGAAGCACCCCTGCTCGCTGCACGGCGGCGCGAAGGGCTTCGACCAGAAGGTCTGGCAGGTGCGGAAGTTCGAGGCGGCGGAGGGCCCCGCGCTCGAGTTCACGACGCTCTCGCCGGACGGCGACGAGAACTACCCCGGCAACCTCTTCGTCCGCGTCGTCTACACCCTGACGCGCGACAACGCGTGGCGCATCGACTACCTCGCCACGACCGACCGCCCCACGGTCGTCAACCTCACGCAGCACGCCTACTTCAACCTCAACGGCGGCGCGCGCGACGTCGCGGAGCACCTCGTCCAGGTGAACGCCTCGCGCTTCACCGAGGTCGACGCCGCGCTGCTCCCGACCGGCCGCGTGCCGTCCGTCGAGGGCACCGCGCTCGACCTGCGCGGCCCCGTGCGCCTCGGCGACCGCTTCGCGCTCGCCCGCAGGGATCCGCTCCTCAAGGGCGTCGGCGGCGGCTTCGACCACAACTTCGTCCTCGACCGCAAGGGCCCCGGGCTCGACTTCGCCGCGTTCCTCGCCGACCCGGAGAGCGGGCGCACGATGGAGGTCTGGACGACGGAGCCCTGCGTGCAGGTCTACTCCGCCAACTTCCTCGAGCCCTCCACCCCCGCGCGGCGCGGGCAGAAGTACGGGAGGCACTGGGGCGTCTGCTTCGAGACGCAGCACGCGCCCGACTCCCCGAACCAGCCGTCGTTCCCGTCCGTCCGCCTCGACCCCGGCCAGGTCTACCGCAGCACCACCGTCTACGCCTTCGGCGCGCTCGACGAGCACGACGAGGGCTGCGACTGCGGCGGCGACTGCTCCTGCGGGCGCCACGGCGCCTAGCCCGTCCGCATCCCCTCCCCCCTCCCACCCAACGCAATCTCCGCACGCCATGTCCGACTCCTCCTCGCGGCCCGTCCCGAGCATCCCGGGCTACGACATCACGACCCACCTCGCCGCGACCTCGACGACCGAGACGTGGGAGGCGCTCCAGATCTCCCTCGACCGCAAGGTCGCGCTGCTCACCCCGCGCGTCGACGCGCTGGAGAACGCCGGCGCCGTCTCGCGCTTCGAGGAGCTCTCGCGCGCCTTCGCCCGTCTCCACCACCGCAACTTCATCCAGGTCATCGACATCTCGCGCAGCGAGGGCGGCGTCCCCTACGCCGTGCTGGAGCGCCTCGAGGGCAAGTCGCTCTCCGCGATCCTGCGCGAGGACGGCGCGCTCGACCCCGGCCGCGCCGCGAAGCTCGTCGCCCAGCTCGCCGACGCGCTCGACAGCGCCTGGAAGCAGTCCGGCTTCGTCTTCCGCAACCTCAAGCCCAGCGCGTTCGTCGTCCAGCCCGACGACACGATCAAGATCGCCGGCTTCCAGTCCGCCGTCCTCGTCCGTCCCGGCGAGAACCCGCTCGAGGGCGACGACGGCATGCTCGTCGGCACCCCGAACTACATGCCGCCCGAGCAGATCGAGATGTCCCGCTCGATCGACTTCCACGCGGACATGTACGCCGTCGGCGCGACGTTCTACCAGATGCTGACGGGCAAGGAGCCCTTCGCCGGCGAGGAGGACCCGATGCAGGTCCTCGAGATGCAGAAGACCGGCCACGTCGCGTATCCGACGGACGTCAACCCCGGCATCCCCTCCGGCTACTCCCACGTCGTCCTGCGCCTCATGGCCAAGCGCCCCGCCGACCGCTACGCGTTCTGGCAGGACGTCGCCGAGGACCTTCAGCGCGGG
>CACWKU010000259.1 GCA_902761575.1 uncultured bacterium | reverse complement strand
CCGGCGGCGGCGGCGCGACGCGCGCGGCGGCGGCCGCCTCGGGCTCCGGGACGGAATCGTCCGGCGGAAGGAAGTCGTCGGAGCCGAAGGAGAAGATCGTCGGGGAGAAGAGGTTCGAAGGTTCGAAGGTTCGAAGGCTCGAAGGTTCGGACGGAAGCAGCCGGAGGTCGACCGCGGGCGGCGCGGCGGTCCTAGGTCGCGAGGCGCGCCATTCCGCGCCGGACGGGAACGCGAGCGCGAGGACGGCGCCCACCGCGAGGACGAGCAGCGTGTCGATCCGCAGCGCGTGGAAGCGCCGGCGGGGGATGCGTCTTCGATTGGTCCGGGATGCGCTCAACTTCGAATGCTGAATGACCTTCCGACCGTGTGACCGTGCGACCGTGTGACCGTGTGACCGTGTGACCGTGCGACCGTGTGACCGTGTGACCGTGCGACCGAAAGATCTACTGCTGCGTGACGAACGAGGCGGTTTCGAGGCCGGCGTCGCGGAGCAGGCCGGCGAGGCGGACGGCGTCGCCGTGGGAGAGGGCCGCGTCCATGTAGACGAGGGCGCCCGTCTCGGCGGTGCGCGCGGCGGCGGCGGCGAGCGCGTCGCGGAACGCCGCCGCGCGCCCCGGCGAGGCGAGGTTCCAGGAGACGCCGTCGAAGAACACCTCGGCGGAGACCGGGTCGCCGCCGCGCGCGGCGGGAAGGGCGCGCGCGACGAGGACGAGCGACGAGCGCGCGCCCGAGGCGAACTCCGCGCGGGGCAGCGCGACGGTCTCGGACGGGACGAGCGCCACGGCGCGGTGGAAGGCGAGGAAGGCGCCGAGGAGGAGCAGCGCGTCGAACCACGGGGCGACCGAGAACGCGACGTGGGAGAAGCGCCCGGCGGGGCGGTAGTGCGCACGGAGCTTCTCCGGCGAGCCCGGCTCGGAGAACCACGAGAGCAGCAGCGGCGCGCCCGGCTTTTCGGCCGCGGCGGACGCCGGCTCGGGGGGGATCGTTTCCCCCGCGGGGGAGGCGGGCGGCGGCTCCTTCTTGCGGCGGAGGCTACGCATGGGTTTCGCGGGCGGGGTTGCGGTCGAGGAACCAGACGCACTCGGAGACGGCGTCGCGCATGTCGAGGACGAGGCGGTCGATCTTGACGACGAGCACGTTGAAGCCGAGGTAGCAGGGCAGCGCGACGGCGAGCCCCGCCGCGGTCGTGACGGCGGCGGCGACGAGGCCGTCCGCGATGCCGGCCGAGGCGGCGAGCGGCAGCGCGGCGCGCCAGGCGAGCAGGGCGCGGAGGATGCCGAGGACGGTCCCGAGCAGGCCGAGGACGGGCGCGGCCTGGGCGATGAGGGAGAGGAACGCGAGCCGGCGCTCCATGCGGGCGACCTCGGCGGAGCCGGCCTGGTCGAGCTCCTGGAGGAGGCGCTCGCGCGGGGCGGAGCGGCGGCGGATCGCGATGGAGGCGAGGCGGGCGACGGGCCCCGGCGTCTCCTCGCAGAGCGCGAGGGCCTCCCGGTCGTTGCCGCGGCCGAGGGCGTTGAAGATGCCCTGGAGGAAGTCGGTCGAGTCGATGCGGTCTCGGTGCAGCTGGAGCGAGCGCTCGAGGAAGACGACGAGCGCGATCGCGCCGAGCGCGAGGATCAGCCACAGGACGGGGCCGCCGGAATGGAGGAATTCGAGCATGGGGGGGTATCGCAGGCGCGCGTGGCGGGGTGGAGGCGGAACGGTCGGCCGCCGGGCAGAGACAATAGCCGAACGGGAACCGAATTGCAAGGCGATTTGACGGCCGCCGGGTTTTTCCGGTTGACTTGGCGGACGGTTTCCGCTATCCTTCGCCCGCGTTTCACGCAACGCATCAGGAGTTTCGACATGAAGCAGGTCTACCAGCCCTCCAAGATCAAGCGCGCCCGCAAGGTCGGGTTCCGCGCCCGCATGGCCACGGCCGACGGCCGCAAGGTCCTCAAGCGCCGCCGCCAGAAGGGCCGCGTGCGCCTCACCCAGGTCTAGGGAAGGCGTCCGGCGATGGCCGAGAATCCGGCCGGAACCGCCGACGGAACGACCGTCGGGGCGGAGACGCCCCGGCGGCGCGCCTTTCTTTTCCCCCGCTCCGCCCGCATCGCCTCCCGCCGCCGGTTCGAGGCGCTCTACGCGTCGGACACGAAGCGCGTCGGGCGCTACCTCGTCGCGTGGCACGCGCCGTCCGAGACCGCCTCGCACCGCCTCGGCGTCACGGCCGCGAAGCGCACCTTCCACGACGCCCACCAGCGCAACCGCGCCAAGCGGCTCCTGCGCGAGTCGTTCCGCCGCCTGCGCCCGTCCTTCGCGGGCGGCCCCTGGGACCTCGTCCTCGTCGCCAAGCGCCGCATCCTCGAGGCGAGAGAGCCCGAGGTCCGCGCCGACCTCGAGAAGGTCTGCCGCGCGGCGGGCCTGCTGCCGGAGGCTACGCCGTGAAGAGCCTCGGCATTCTCCTCATCCGCGCCTACCAGACGACGGTCGGGCCTCTCTTCACGGGCTCGTGCCGCTTCGAGCCGAGCTGCTCGAACTACGGCATCCAGGCGCTCGAGCGCTTCGGCCTGCTCCGGGGATCCTGGCTCACCCTGCGCCGGCTTCTGCGCTGCCGGCCCTTCGGTCCGCACGGCTACGACCCCGTTCCCGAGACATGGCCGGGCCTGTTCGGGAAATGCTCGATGCACAATGCACAATGCATAATGCACAATGCTGAATGACGGACCGCAAACCGATTAACCGTTCGACCCTTTTCCAACCATGAACAAATCCGACAAGCTCATCGTCTTCCTCCTCGTCGCACTGCTCGGCGGGTGGCTGTACTACTCCAACCGGCAGCAGGCCGAATACCGCAAGGCCCTCAAGGAATACGTCGACGCGCATCCCGAATACCTCGACTCGCTCACGAACGCCGCGCCGGCGCAGGCCTCGGCGCCCGCCGCGCCCGCGGAGCGGCCCGCGGAGA
>CACWKU010000258.1 GCA_902761575.1 uncultured bacterium | reverse complement strand
GGACCTCGCCTTCCTCGACTGCCTCCGCGACCGCCCGCACGCCGCGCACCTCACGCTCGACGCGGCCGCCGCGGCCCTCCGCGAGGCGCGTTGCCGCCGCGCGCGCCTGATCCACATCGGGCACGACGTCCCCCACGCCGAGATCGCGCGCCGCTACGGCCCCGCCGTCCTCCCGACCTTCGACGGCGAGGCGTTCGAGCTCTGACTCGGTTCCCTCTTGCGCGCGAGAGGGTCGGCGTGCTACAATCCCCCCGTCATGCCTCCCACAGAACCACCACAGGGGGAGAACTCCCCGAAGGCCTCCGGCAAGCCGAAGGCGAAGGTCCGGCGCAAGGAGCCGCCCTCCGACGTCGTCGGAATCGAGGTCGGCGCCGGCCTCGCCGAAGGCGCGCCGGCCGTCCGCCTCCACCGCTCGCCCGAGGGATTCCTCCGCATCGTCGCGGCGGGGTTCGTCCCCGTCGTCTCCGACATCGAGTCCATCCGGGCCATGCCCGCGGAGATGCGCGGCCCCTGGTCGCTCCCGCCCGCGTTCCGCGCCCCGGCCGCCGCGCTGGCCGTGACGGCGCCGGACGCGCTCGTCCGCCAGTCCGACTCGGTCGAGGACGCGACGGCGGACTTCGACGCCTCGACGCTCCGCACGAAGGCCTCCGCCACCGGGAAGAAAGGCTCGCTCCCGTTCGTCGCCTTCATGCCCGAGGAGCTCGCCAGGCGCGTCGCGCGCCTCCTGCCGGAAGGCCGCAAGCCGACGGCCGTCTCGATCCAGGTCTCGCCGCTCGCCCGCGTGAACGCCTTCGCCGCGTCCCCCGCCCTCAGCGCGGCGGGAGGAACCGCCGTGCTGGTCCAGATCGCGTCGAACACGACGACGATCGCGCTCTTCGCGAAGGGGGCCGTCGCGCTCTACCGCGAGCTCTCGGTCGGCGAGGAGGATTCGCTGCACGCCGTCGCCGGCCCGATGAACGTGGACAACGCGACGGCGAAGGAGCTGCTCGAGGGCGGCCTCGTCGATCCGGGGCCGTTCCTGGGCCCGCTGGTGATGCCGATCTTCCGCCAGGCGGAGCTCTCGACCGACTGGGTGCTGCGGCGCAACGGGCTCGTCGTGGAGAAGTTCTTCGTCGCCGGCCCGCCGGCGCTCGCGCCGCACTGGGCCGCGATCTTCCGCGACCAGACGGGGCGCGAGGCGACGACGTGCGACCCGATCGCGGACTTCCCGCAGGAGGAGGGCGCCAACCTCCCGCCCGACTTCGACAAGGTCTCCGGCCGCTTCGCCGCCGCGCTCGGCGCGGCCGCCGCGGCCATGCAGGAGGAAGAGGAGGACGCGACATGAGCCGCCTCGTCCACGTGAACCTGCTGCGCGAGGAGGAACGCCGCGGCCACAGCCCGATCCGGGCGCGCGTGATGGTCCCGATGTTCTCGGGCCTCGCCCTCCTGGCCGCCGCCGTCTGGGCCGGCCTCGCGCTGCTCTCCAACGCGATGCTCCGTTCCGGCAACGCCCGCGCGGAGGAGCAGATCCAGGAGCAGTCCGCCACCGTCGCCCGCTACGAGTCGATCGTCGCGCGCAAGGCGGCGCTCGCGGCCGAGGCCGGCCAGCTCGACCGGTTCCTCGACGGGCGCGTACTCTTCGGACCCGCGCTCGCGGCCGTCGCGGAGGCCGTTCCGGAGGATACCGCCCTCGCGCGGCTCGAGCTCTCCTATCCGCTCCCGGTGGCCGCCCGCCCCGCGCCCGGCGCCCCCGCCGCGAAGAAGGCGCCCCCCGGCGCGACGCTCCGGCTCCAGGGCGTCACGTCCCGGCCGCGCGACGTCGAGGACCTCGTCGCCGCGATCCGCGAGGGCGGCGCGACCAACGCGTTCGTCTCGGCGGCGGTCCCGCCCGGCTCGTTCCGGACGGACGTCACTCCGGGCACGTTCCGATTCGAGATCGTCGCCGCGGGCGCGCCGCGGTCCTTCTCGCCGCCCCCGAAGACCCCGCCGCGCCGAGCGCCCGCCGCGGCCGCCAACGGAGGAGGGAACGCGCCATGAGCCCCGTCGGAACGTTCAAGCCCCCGAAGAAGCCCGACCCCGTCGCGATCTGGTGGAAGGGCCTCCCCCGCGAGACGCGGACCGCAATCCTATCCACGGCCGGCTGCCTCGCCGCGACCGCCCTGATCGTCTGGTTCGCGATCCTGCCGGCGCGGGCCGCCCGCCGCGAGCTCGCCGCCGCGAACGCCGAGGTCACCGAGAAGCTCGAGGGCATCCATCGCGACGCCTCCCGCACGCAGAAGCTGGAGGAGGAGACGGAAGCGCTCGCCGCCGACGTCTCCAACCGCTGCGAACGGCTCGTCCTCGATCCGCTCGTCAACTCCCTCTCCGAGGCCGCCGCCGCCAAGCTGCGCCCGCTCGCCGCGAGGCACGGCGTGGTCTTCACGGTCCCCGCGATGGAGCAGACAAAGCTCCCGATCGCGGACCCCGGCGCCCCGCCGCCCGCGCCGCCCGCCGGCGCCCGATACTTCGCCCGCCAGCCCGTCGTCTTCCGCGCGACGGCCGGCTGGTGGAACCTGCTCGACTTCCTCGCCGACACCGCGGAGCAGCATCCCGCCGCGACGCTCGTCGCGCTCTCCGTCGTCCCGCGGCCGGACTCGCCCGACGCGCACGACGTCTCGTTCACCCTTGAATGGCCCGTCGAGTCGGAGCGGCCCGCGAAGAAAGGAGCCGCGAGATGAAAAGGCCGCTCCTGCTCTTCGCCGCCTCCCTGCTCGCCGCGCCCGCCGCCCTTGCGGCTCCGCCGCTCTCGATTCCCATCCCGCGTCCGACGCCCGAACAGGAGGAGCAGATCCGCATCGCGGAGGAAGAGGCACAGTTCCTCGCCGAGGCCGAGGAGGCCGCCGCCTTTGCCGCCGTCCGCCCCGCGGACGGCGAGCCCGCGCCCGCTCCGGAGGCCCCCGCCGCTCCGGCGGCCGAGACCGCCGAGCCCCCGCCCGCGCCCC
>CACWKU010000257.1 GCA_902761575.1 uncultured bacterium | reverse complement strand
TGCAACGGAACGCGAAGTCGAGCATCAGGGGCGCGGGGCGGGGGAGGGGAGGAGCTTCGCGAGGGGGCTCTTGAGCATGAGCTCGATGGCCTCCTGGCCGCCGAACCTTCGGGCCTGCTCCATGCCGGTGAGAGCCCTGTTCTCGTCGCCGAGGAGGTGGCTCGCGAGGGCGAACTGCACCCACGCGCGCCAGTCCTCGGCGCCGCGGGCGCGCAGGTAGGGGCGCAGGGCCGAGAGCGCGGCGGCGGGCTTGTTCGCGGCGATGAGCGCGGTGGAGATCGTCCGGACGTCGGAGCCCGAGAGGCTCGGGTCGGCGAGGAGCTCTGGAACGGTGTCGAAGAAGCGCGCGGCCTGTTCGGGGCGGCCGGAGTCGCAGAGGACGAGCCCGAGCTTCACCGGGAAGAGGCGCGAGGTGCCGCGGCGCATCTGCCCGGCGATGAGCGCGCGCTGCGCGACGTCGTTCGCGCCGCAGGAGAGCGCCTTGGGGATGAGCTCCAGCAGCTCCTCCTCGGTGATGGCGGGCTGGCCGTCGGGGCCGGGGTCGAGCTTCGGGCGCAGCTCCTCGACGCGGCGCGAGAGGTCGCGCAGGTCGGCGATCGTCTCGACGGGGATGTTGCGGTTGTTCGGGTCGAGGCGGCGCAGGTGGAGCAGCAGGTCGGTCGCCGTCTCGAAGCGGCGCTCGGGGACGAGGACGTCCTGCACGAGGCGGAAGGACGACTCGGGCGAGTAGGCGTAGAGCGACTGCGCCTGGCGGTAGGCGGTCTCGGCGCGGCGCAGGTCGCCGCGCCAGCGGTAGGCGCCGGCGAGGGCGGAGCGGAGCTTGTTGAAGGACTTGCGCGCGGGGATCTCGCGGGCGAAGCCGGGGTCGCCGAGGAGGCGCCGGACGTACCAGTCCCAGAAGTCCATGTCGAGGTTCGCGGCGGCGGCGGGGAGCGGGACGCGGTCGCGGTTGACCTTCATGATGAGCCCGTGAGGCGTGAGGTACGGGTACATCCACTGCATCGCGTAGGACTCCTCGACGTAGAAGTCGTGGAGCGACTTGTTGTGCTCGAAGATCTGCTTGGCGATGATGGCGTTGATCTCCATCACGGCGAGGGCGCCGTTCACGGAGACGCGGCCCTGCGCGTCGTGCGTGAGGCCGCCGGTGTCGGAGGGGTCGCGCCGGCCCTCGCGGATCTCGCGCTGGATGCGGTCGTCGTACTCGCGGAAGGCGACCTGGTTGTCGTATTCGGTCGGCATCCAGATGGCGTCGGCGTAGAGGCCGCGCATCGTGTCGAGGTAGGTCTTGTCGGCGAGCGCGTTCTGCGTGATGAGGTAGACGTCGGGGCGGACGTGCGCCGAATAGATCATGTAGGTCGGGACGAAGCGCCCCGGGTCGGTGCCGCCGAAGAAGACGGCGTTCTCGCCCATCTCGGGCGGGTAGCACGGGTTGGGGAGCGGCTCCTCGTCGTCGCGGAGCTCCTCGGAGATCGCGGGCGCGCCGCGGAGCTGGTAGTTGCCGAACTGCCAGCCGAAGTCGTGGCCGTCCATGTCGGCGGCGGAGGTCTTGTCGTAGAGCTCGAAGTTGAAGTAGTTCTCGTGGACCGGGATGAGCGGCGCGAGGGCGACGGCGGCGCAGGCCGGGACGAAGACGGCGCGGACGCGGCGGTCGTCGCGCAGGAAGCGCAGCGCGTAGGCCATGCCGTAGCCGATCCAGAGCGCGTAGAGGCCGTGCGAGGCGATGAACTTCACCTTCTGGATGAAGGAGTCCTGGACGTCGCCGCGCGGGTTCGCCAGCGCGATCAGGAGGAAGCTCATCATCACGAAGCAGACGAACGTCATCAGGTGCCAGCGGCCCGAGACGCGGTCCACGCCGGCGTCGATCGCCGGGTTGCGCGTCCAGACGCGGAGCGAGAGCCAGAGCAGGAGCGCGAGCCAGCCCGCGCCGAGGACGGCGGTGAGCAGGACGTCGAGCGCGCGGTAGGCGCCGGCGCCGTCCTTCATCCCGAGGAGATCCTCGAGCGCGAACTCCGCCACGGGGTTGAAGAAGAGGCACCCCGCCACGGCGACGACGGCGAGGATGCCGGCGCCGGAAAGGAACGAGACGAGGCGCGAGGAGCGGTCGAGCGACTCGTCGAGGCCGCGGCGCGCGAGCGGCACGACCTGGTCGACGAAGAGCTGCAGCAGGCCGACCGCGGCGAGCAGCAGCAGCGCGAGGAAGAGCAGCTTGTCGAGGCGGAGGTGCGTGAGGTCCAGCGCGCCGGAGAGGCGGTCGAGGACCGTGAGCGCCGCGCCGAGGACCGCCGCGCCGACGGCGAACGGCAGCATCCGGGCCGCGGGGCGGGCGGAGCCGTCCGGCGCCGGGCCGCGCCGCAGGCTCCACGCCGCGAACGGCACGAGCCCGAGCGGCGCCAGCACGAGCGTGAACTGCGCGCGGATGTCGACGAAGTAGGTCGCGATCTGGCGGATGAACTTCGCGGTGAAGACCGACTCGGGGACGATCGCCTCGTACTGGCCGCGCGAGATGGCGTGCTTGAAGCCCTCCCAGGTCCGCGGATAGCCCCAGTTGAGCGGCGGGCAGACGTCGCCCGCGATCGGCATGAACCCGTAGAACGCGAGGCCGGCGCCGCCGGAGAGGACGGCGAGCGCGACGGTCCGGCCGCGCTCCAGCAGCAGCCACGCGAGCGCGAGGATCGCCGCGCCGATCGCGCACCAGGCGGCGAAGTAGCCGCTCAGCGGGTGCGTGAGGCCCAGCAGGCAGCCGTTGCGCAGCAGCGCCGCGAGCGGCACGAGGGCGGCGGTGCAGGCGCCGGCGTACCAGAGCCCGCCCGGCGTGAAGAGCGAGAAGACCCAGAGCGCCGCGACGCCCGCGAAGAACGCCAGCTCCCACTTCGCCCAGTGGAAGACCGGGTCGGGCTGGGCCGCGGCGAGGTAGCGGCGCGAGAGCTCCTTGAGGCTGCCCGTGTAGGGCTCCGGCGCGGACGGCAGGGCGAGGCAGAGGATGGCGAGCGCCGCGCCCGCGACGGCGAGCGCGGCCCACGCCGGGAGGCG
>CACWKU010000256.1 GCA_902761575.1 uncultured bacterium | reverse complement strand
GCGCTCGGCGGCTTCCGCCGGGCCGACCGCGACGCGGCGCTTGCGGCGCTTGCGCGCGTCGGGCTCGAGGGGCTCGGCGGGCGACCGTTCGCGGCGCTCTCGGGCGGGCAGCGCCAGCGCGTCGCGATCGCGCAGGCGCTCGTCGCGGAGCCGGAGCTGCTGCTCCTCGACGAGCCGACGGCCAACGTGGACCACCGGACGGAGGAGGAGCTCGTGGCGCTCTTCGGGCGCCTCGCGGAGGAGCGGGCGGTGGTGCTCGTCTCGCACAACCTGGGCGTCGTCGCCGCGCACGCGACGCACCTGCTCTGCGTGAACCGCGGCGCGGACCTGCACGCGCTCGGCGGCGCCGACCCCGAGGCGCGGCTCGAGCCGCTCGCGGGCGGCGGCCTGGCCGTCGTCCGCAACCTCCACGCCGACCACATCGAGGAGCTGCTCGCGCGGCTCGACGCCCCGCACCGCGGCGAGCACGGGCACGGCGAGGGGTAGCGGCCGCGGGGACCGCGGCCATGTGTCCGCCGGGACGGCGGGGGCGCTACCGGGCGGTGGCGCGGGAGGCGGCGCCGAGGCGCTTCTGGCGCTCGGCGTTGAGGCCCTCGAGCTCCTCCTCGATCTTGCGGAAGTCGACGCGCGGGAGCTTCTCCTCGAAGTGCAGGTCCGAGGGGTTGCGCAGCGTCAGGAAGAGGCGGCCCTTCATCTGCTGGGCGAAGACGAGCACCTCCGCCTCGCGCGGCGAGACGAGCAGCGTCACCGTCCCGTAGCCCGCGCCCTCGCGGCGCGAGCCCGAGCGCGCGGTCTCCGTCCCGGTCGCGAGGACCGTGGCGTTCTGCAGGACCGTGAGCGTCACCAGCTCCGGCTCGGCGCCGCCGGCGGCGGCGCCCTCGGCCGGGAGCGCGAAGGAGCCGAGCACGTCCACGTGGTCGTTGGGGCGGACGAGCCCCGAGACCGCCGCCGCGCCCGAGACCGGGATCGAGACGGCGCGCATGCGCGCCTGGATGCTGTCCGCCAGGCCGCGCGAGGCGTCGCGCCCGCCGTCGATGTAGCTCCAGAGGATCGGGTCCTCGGCGGAGACGGCGTGCAGCAGCGGGCGGCCGAGGACGAGGACGGCCTGGTCGGCGGGGATGTTGTCGTCGCTCGTCACGGCGGCGAGCGTCCGCATCGGCGCGACGTCCTCGCGCTTGAGGACGGCGCCCTTCGGCAGCGCGTGGCGCGCGCCGAGGATCTCGGCGGTCTTCTGGCTGCGCTCGATCGCGGCGAGGCGGCGGTCCACCTCCGCCCCGCGCGCCCGGAGCCAGGCGTGGGCGAGGAACGCGGCGAGGACGCCGACGGCGACCGAGGCGAGGAGGAGGAGCTTCTGTTTCATGGTCGGACGGTCACACGGTCAGACGGTCGCACGGTCGGATGGTCGCACGGCCGGACGGTTCATTCCTTGATCTCGCCGGCCTTCAGGCGGCGGAAGTAGTCGCGCGTGAGGCGCGCCACCGTCGGCGAGAGCAGGACGAGCGCGACGAGGTTCGGGAAGGCCATGAGGCCGTTGAACGTGTCGGCGATGCCCCACACGACAGAGACCGTGAGGTAGGGCCCGACGAACACCACGAGCACGTAGAGCAGGCGGTAGGCCAGGACGATGCCGCGCCGCTTCGTGCCGACGAGGTACTCGAGGCACTTCTCCGAGTAGTAGTCCCAGCCGAGGATCGTCGTGAAGGCGAAGAAGGCCAGCGCGACGGAGAGGAAGAGCGGCCCGACGAGGTCCGCGTTGGGCAGGAAGCCGAGGCCCTGGCGGAACGCCTCGATCGTGATGTCGACGCCCTTGAGGCCGAGCCGGGGCTCCCAGGCGCCGGTGACGACGATCGCGAGGCCCGTCATCGTGCAGATGACGATCGTGTCGATGAACGTGCCGGTCATGCAGACGAGGCCCTGGCGGACGGGCTCGTTCGTCTTGGCGGCGGCGGCGGCGATCGGCGCGGAGCCGAGGCCCGCCTCGTTGGAGAAGATGCCGCGCGCGATGCCCTTCTGCATCGCGATGAAGATCGTGCCGACCATGCCGCCGGTGAAGGCCTGCGGGTTGAACGCCGCCTTGACGATCAGCTCGAGCGCCGCGGTGACCTTGGAGAGGTTGCCCAGGAGCAGGAACGCGCAGATGAGGACGTAGAAGACCGCCATGAACGGGACGACGACCGTCGAGACGCTCGCGATGCGCTTGAGGCCGCCGATGACGACGAGGCCGACGCACGCGGTGACGACGAGGCCGGTGATCGCGAGCGCCCACGAGTAGTGCGCGCCGAAGAGGTCGAAGCCGGGCGCCGCGGCGCCCTTGTAGACGCAGAGCTGGAAGAAGCGGTCGGAGGCCGAGGTGATGCCCTGGATCTGCGTGATCGTGCCGATGCCCATGATGCCCGCGACGACGCCGAAGACGGCGAAGAGCACGGCGAGCCACTTCCAGCCCTTGCCGAGGCCCTTCTCGATGTAGTAGAACGGGCCGCCGAGGACCTTGCCGTCGGGCGCGACCTCGCGGTACCTCACGGCGAGCGTGCCTTCGGCGTACTTCGTGGCCATGCCGAAGAACGCGGCGACCTCCATCCAGAAGAGCGCGCCGGGGCCGCCCGTGCCGATCGCCGTGGCGACGCCGACGATGTTGCCGGTTCCGATCGTGGCCGAGAGCGCGGTGCAGAGCGCGCCGAAGCTCGTCACCTCGCCGTGGCCGTCCGACTCCGTGAGGAAGGTGTAGCGGAACGCGCGGCGGAGGTTGAAGAGGTGGACGAAGCGGAGGATGCAGGTGAGCAGGATGCCGGTCACGAGGATCGCGCCGATGAGCGTCGGGCCCCAGACCCAGTCGTCCGCCTTGTTGACCATCTCCGTGAGGCGGTCGAGCCAGCCGGCGGAGGCCTCGGTCGTGGCGGCGACGTCCGTGTCGGGCGACGTTTCGATTTCCGCCGCGACCGCCGCGAGGGCGGAGGTCTTGGCGGCGTCCGGGGCGGCGGGCGCCACGGGGGCGGCGGCCTCGACGGCGGGCGCCGCGGGGGCGGCGGCCTCGG
>CACWKU010000255.1 GCA_902761575.1 uncultured bacterium | reverse complement strand
GGCCGCGAGGACGGCCGGGGCGACTGAGCGCGCGGGGGCGCGGTCCGGCGCGGCGGCGAGCGCGCGGAGGAGGTCCGCGCAGTCGGGGTTGTCGGCGAGGGCGTCCTGGAGTCCGGGGGTGTTCACGGAGGGAAGAGGGGGTCGGGGGGTCGTTTCAGGGATGGAAACGCGCGCGGCGGCGGAATGGTTCGGTCAGCGGGAGAGGAATTCCCGCATCTGCGCGAGGGCGGCGTTCACGCGGGACTTCACGGTGCCGACCGGGACGCCGAGCGCCTCGGCCGCCTCGCGGTAGGCGAGGCCCTGCATCACGACGAGCACGACGGTCTCCCGGAGCGCCGGCGAGAGGCGGGCGAGGGCGGCCTCCGCGTCGCCGGACTCGCCGCGCCGGGCGGGCGCGGGCTCGACGGCGTCCATCTCGGCGCCCGCGCGCTCGTGGAGGCCGGCGCGGCGCTGCGCGGCGCGGGCGGAGTCGATCAGGACCTGCCGGGCGAGCAGGTAGAGGAACGTCGTGAACTTCGCGGTCGGACGGTATCCGCGCCGCGTCCGCCAGAGCTTGAGGAAGGTCTGCTGCGCGAGGTCCTCGACGTCCGCGGCGCCGCTGCGGGCGAAGAAGTTCGCGAGGGGCCGCTCGTGCTTCCGGACGAGGGCCGAGAAGGCGTCGAGGTCGTCGCGAGCGGCCCGCTCCATCAGCGCCACGTCCTCCGCCGCGGAGGCCGCGGCGGCGTCGGGCGGGGGCGGGGGGTCGTCGGCCATCTCTCGGTGGAAACGCCGCCCGGGGCGGTCAGGTTCGCGGTCCGGCGGATTCCGCGGCGGGCGCCGGGAGCTCCGCGGCGGGAGCGACCGGCTTCGAGAAGTATTCGCGCGCGACGAAGCGGTAGGCGACGGCGATGAAGGCCGAGAGCGGGACGGCGAGGAAGACGCCGGCGAAGCCGCCGATCACGGAGCCCCAGAAGAGCAGCGAGAAGACGACGGCGAAGTTGCTCAGGCCGGTGCGGTCGCCCACGATCTTCGGGGTGATGTAGAAGTCCGCGAGGCCGACCGCGGCCCAGCTCGCGACGACCAGCAGGAGCGTCCCCCAGCCGCCGCCGGGCCCGAAGAAGGCGAAGAGGCAGACGGGCGGCATCACGAAGATCGAGCCCATGTAGGGGACGATGTTCACGAGGCCGACGAGCAGCCCCAGCGTGAGGCCGTAGGGCAGCCCCGCGAGGAACTGGAAGCCGAGCCCGAAGAGCGCGCCCTCGATGATCGCCACGACGACCTGCCCGCGGAAGAACGCCACGACGATGCGGATGAACTCGTCCACGAGGAAGCGCACCGCGCCGCGCGTCCTCTCGCTCGTCCCGAGCAGCACGCGGGAGAAGTCGCTCCCCTCGATCGGGCGCGAGGCGAGGTAGAAGATCATGTAGACGAGGACCATCAGCCAGCTCGTCACCGACCCGATGAACGCCGGCACCTGCCCGACGATGCCGAAGGCGCGCGTGCGGACGCCCGCGGCGATCGCCCCGACGTCGAACCACGAGGCCGGGTCGAGCTCCTTCACGAGCGGCATGAGGTCGTGCTCGTGCAGGTAGGCCTTGAGGTCGGGGATCTTGTCGAGGCACCACTGGATCGCGTCCGGCACGCGGCCCGCGAGGCCGGCGAGCTGCTCCGCGACGAGCTTGCCGAAGAACCAGCAGAACGCGACGATCGGGACGAGGATCGCCAGGAGCACGAGGACGATCGCCGCGCCCGTCGCGGCGCCGTGGAGCGCGCGGTTGCGGACGAGGCGCTCCGGCGCGAGGCGCAGCAGGCCGCGCCGGCAGCGGTCGAAGAGCGGCTGGACGACCTTCGCGAGGATGACCGCGGCGACGGGCGGGAGGAGGACCTCCGAGTAGTGCGCGACGAAGCGCAGCCCGAAGAAGAGCATCGCGCCGACGAGCAGGACGAGCGCCGCGAGCGCGAGGAACGCGAGCGCGTTCGCCACGATGGCGGACTGGCGCGGCGTGAATCGGACGGGGTTGTCGCGGGGCTCGTCGCTCATGTCGCTACTTCATCTTCTGCGCCCAGACGGGAAGGGCGAACTTGCGCGCTCCGGCGGAGCCGTCCCCGGCGGGCGCGTCGCCGGAGGAGCCGCCGGAGGCCTCCTCGAAGAGGGAGCCGGCGCCGTGCTCGAGCTCGTCGATGCGGCGCTGGAGGGCGGTCTGGACGACCTGCCACTGCTCGCGCGCCTCGGAGAGCTCCTTGGCCCGCTCGATCACCTCCTGCTCGCGGCGGCGCAGCTGGCTCGTGAGCGAGTCGTAGTCGGCGGTGCGCTTCTCGACGCGCAGGAGCTGCTCGCGGACCGAGCTCTCGCGCTGCTGCAGCGCGCGGATGCGCCCCTCGAGCGCCTTCTCGGTCTCGTTCGCGCGTCCGATGTCGGCGCGGTGCTGCTCGCGCTCGGAGTCGAGCTGCTGCCGCAGCTGGGCGATGGTCTTCTCGTTGCGCTCGGCCGCCAGCTCGCTGCGCGACTTCTCGCCGGGGTCGCGGCTCAGCGCGCGCTCGAGCGCGCCGATGCGCTCGCGGAGCGCGTCCTGGCGCGCGCCGGAGGCGGCGCGGGCGGCCTCGGCGCGGCGTTTCTCCTCCGCCAGCTCGTCGCGCATCGCGGCGAGCGCCTCGTCGGCGAACTGCCGCGCGACGGCGATGTCGCCCTCGAGCGGGCGCTTCGCCACGGCGAGGCCCGCCTCCGCCGCGGCGAGCTTCTCGGCCAGCTCGCCGCGCTCGCGCGTGAGGTCGGTGACGCGCGCCTGGAGCGCGTCGAGGCGATGGAGCGTCTCCTCCAGGTCGACCGCCGGGCCGATGCCGACGGAGGGGTCGTCCGGAAGCGCCTTGAGGCGCGCCTCGAGCGCCTCGATGCGGGCCTTGGCCTCGACGTCGCGCGTGTTGGAGAAGGCGAGCAGCTCCGCGTTCTCGTCGCGCAGCGCCTCGAGGTCGGCGGCGGCTTTCGCGGCCTCCTCGCCCTTCGCGGCGGCCTCGGCGGCGGCGCGGGCTGCGTCCTCGCGCGCGGACTCGATCCGCGCTGCGGCCTCCTCG
>CACWKU010000254.1 GCA_902761575.1 uncultured bacterium | reverse complement strand
GGGGCCGGTGGGCGCGCCACGGGCGCGGTTTGGCCTTCCGCGCGTTCCGTGTGTTCCGTGGTTTGGACGGGCGCCGCCGGCGCGGGGACCGCCGCCGGCGCCGGGCCGCCGGCGCGCTCGAGCGCGGCGATCTTGGCGAGGATCTTCCCGAGGTCGACGAGCCTCGACGCGCGGGCGCAGCGGATGAGCGAGGTCTCGACGAGCGTGCGCTGCGAGAGCGCGAGGCGGAGCGTGCCGTCGAGCCGGATGAGCTCCTCGACGATCGCGAGGACGGCGGAGGCGTCCGCGAGGCCGGACTGCGCGCGCAGCGTCGCGCGCTGCGGCTCGGTGAGGTCGAGGCCCTTCGTCTCGCCGCCGAGCTCGACGCAGACGAGCAGGTTGCGGAAGTGGTCGATGAGCTCCGCCACGAGGCGGCGCAGGTCCTTGCCGGAGCGGTCGAGCTCGTCGAGCCGGGCGAGGACGCCCGCGATGTCGCCGCGCAGGACGGCCTCCGCGAGGTTCTCGATGAGCGCGCGGGAGACGAGGCCGAAGACGCCGAGGACGTCCTCCTCCTCGATCTTCCTCCCGGTGAAGGCGATGATCTGGTCGAGCGCGGACTCGGCGTCGCGCATGCCGCCGTCGGCGCCGCGCGCGATGGCGAGGAGCGCGTCCTCGGCGATCTCGACGCCCTCCGCGTCGCACACCTTCCGGAGCTGCCCGCAGATGTCGCCCTGCGAGATCTTCCGGAGGTCGAAGCGCTGGCAGCGCGAGAGGACCGTGCCGAGGACCTTGTCCGGCTCGGTCGTCGCGAAGACGAACTTCACGAACTCGGGCGGCTCCTCGAGCGTCTTCAGCAGCGCGTTGAACGCCGCCGCCGAGAGCATGTGGACCTCGTCGATGTAGAAGATGCGGAACTTGCCCTCGACCGGCGCGTTCTGGACCTGGGAGAGGATGCTCTCGTGGATGTCCTCGACCTTGTTGTTCGAGGCGCCGTCGATCTCGATCACGTCGAACGACGAGCCGCTGGCGATGGCCCGGCAGGCGGGGCACTTCCCGCAGGGGTGCGGGGTGGGGCCGTCCTTGCAGTTGAGGGCCTTGGCGAAGATGCGGGCGAGGGTGGTCTTGCCGGTGCCGCGGGGGCCGGCGAAGAGGTAGGCCTGCGCGATGCGGCCCTTCTCGATCGCGGAGCGCAGCGTGCGGACGACGTGGTCCTGCCCGACGACCTCCTCGAAGGCCTGCGGGCGCCATTTGCGGGCGATGACTTCGTATGACATGGGTTGGGTTCCGTACGGGGGCCGAGTATACCCGTTTCCGCCGCCGCAATCAACCGGAACCGCGCAGGCTCGGTTCCGGTTCGTTGCTTTTCCGCCGGGCTCTTGGTAGAATCGGACGCCAACGAACCGCCTTCCGCCATGAAGAAATTCATCCACGACGACTTCCTCCTCTCGAACGGGCCCGCCCGCGAGCTCTACCACGGCTACGCCGAGTCGCTCCCGATCATCGACTACCACTGCCACCTCCCGCCCGCGGAGATCGCGCAGGACAAACGCTGGAGGGACATCGCCGAGGTCTGGCTCGGCGCCGACCACTACAAGTGGCGCGTCATGCGCACGGACGGCGTCGACGAGCGCTTCGTCACCGGCGACGCCCCGGCGCGCGAGAAGTTCCGGAAGTTCGCCGAGGCGATGCCGCACGCGCTTCGCAACCCGATGTACCACTGGTGCCACCTGGAGCTGGCGCGCTACTTCGGCATCGACGACCTGCTGCTCTCCGGCGACACCGCCGACGAGGTCTGGGAGCGCGCCAACGCCGTCGTCGCGCAGCCCTGGTTCTCCGCGCGCGGGCTGATCTCGCGCTCCAACGTCGAGGCGCTCTGCACCACGGACGACCCCGTCGACTCGCTCGAGCACCACGCCGCCGTCGCGTCCGACGCCTCGTTCCGGACGAAGGTCCTTCCCGCCTGGCGCCCCGACAAGGGCTTCGCGATCGGCGGCGGCGCCGCGTGGAACGCGTGGGTCGACCGGCTCGCCGCCGCGGCGGACCGGGACGTCGCGACGTTCGACGACTTCCTCGCGGCGCTGCGCAGGCGCCACGCGTTCTTCGCGGAGCGCGGCTGCAAGATTTCGGACTACGGCCTCAACGCCGTCCTCGCGGAGCCCTGCACGGACGCCGAGCTGCGCGCGATCTTCGCCAAGGCGCGCGGAGGCGCGGCCGTGACGCCGGAGGAGGAGGCGAAGTTCCGCTCGCGCCTGCTGGTGCTCTGCGGCGAGATGGACGCCGAGACGGACTGGACCTGGCAGCTGCACTTCAACGCGCTGCGCAACAACAGCACGCGCATCTTCCGCTCCGTCGGGCCCGACGCGGGCGTGGACTCGATCGGCGACTGGCCCGTCGCCGCGCCGCTCGCGCGCATCCTCGACGAGCTCGACGCGAAGGACCGCCTCCCGCGCACGATCCTCTACTCGCTCAACCCGCGCGACAACGAGATGCTCGTCGCGATGGCGGGCAACTTCGTCCGCGGCCCGGTCCCGGGCAAGGTGCAGGTCGGCTCGGCGTGGTGGTTCAACGACCAGATGGACGGCATGCTGCGCCAGCTGGAGGCCGTCTCGCAGCTCGGGCTCCTGCACCGCTTCGTGGGCATGCTCACCGACTCGCGCTCGTTCCTCTCCTACACGCGCCACGAGTACTTCCGCCGCATCCTCTGCGACCTCCTCGGCCGCGACATCGCGCGCGGCGTCCTCCCCGACGACATCCCGCTCGTCGGCGGACTCGTCCGCGCCGTCTGCCACGACAACGCCGCGGCCTTCTTCGGGCTGTAGCCTCAGACGGCGTCGCGCGCGGCGCCCCCCACCCGATCCGCCGCCTCGGGCGTCCAGCCCGTCGCGTCGAGGGTGTCGGCGACGGCGAAGAGGGCGTGGTCCTCGTCGGCCGTCGTGCGGCCGTCGGCGAGGACGACCGCGCGGCAGGCGTCGAGGAGCCCCTGCTTGGCCGCGGGCGGCAGGTCGGGCAGGCGGTCGAGCGCGTCGCCGAGGGCGTCGGGGGAGAGGGGCGGCGCCGGCTCGGCGGGGAGACGCCCGAACGCGGCCGGCAGCGCCGCGAGCCC
>CACWKU010000253.1 GCA_902761575.1 uncultured bacterium | reverse complement strand
GGCATCGCGGCCGCGTCGCCGCCGGCGGCGGCGAACGCGGCCCACCAGCGGGCCACGACGGAGACGTTGTCCGCGAACGCGAGCGCGGAGAGCGCGGCGAGCGAATCGCGCTCGCCGTCCCACGCGTCGCGGAGGCCGCGGGCGCCCTCGCGGAGCGAGGCGAGCAGCTCGTCGAGCGCGGCGCGTTCGCGCGCGGCGCCATCGAGCCCCGCGTCGCGCAAGAGGCCGCGCAGGAGCGGGCGCACGACCGGATGGTCCACGAGGTACACCCACACGACCGCGACGAGCGTCGAGAAGAGCGCGGTGTGGAGGCAGAGCATGAGGTCGCGCATCGAGACGGACTCCAGGTCGTACCATCCGATGAGGATGATGCCCCAGAGCGTGCCGATGAGGCCGAGCGCGACGACGAGCTGGTCGAAGGACCGGAAGAAGGGGAAGAACGCGGGGTCGGCGGGGCGGCGGCGCAGCACGCGCCACGCGCCGCGGGCGGCGAGGGCGAAGCCGAGCGTCGGGATGAACGTCGAGACGCAGGAGTGGTCGACCGCGAGCCGGTGGCATCGCGGCCGCGTCGCCGCCGGCGGCGGCGAACGCGGCCCACCAGCGGGCCACGACGGAGACGTTGTCCGCGAACGCGAGCGCGGAGAGCGCGGCGGCCGACGCGAAGAGCGCGAACAGGAGGGCCGCACGGAGGCGTGTGTCTTTCATGGCGTGCATGATAGCAGACCCCGCCACGCCGCGCAAACCGGACGCTTCGTCAGGGAGAGGGCGGGTCCGAGCCGCGCAGGTCGCGCCAGGCGCGGACGCGGAAGGCGGGGAAGGAGCCCTCGTCGAGCGCGGCGCGCATCTGCTCCATGAAGCGCATGAAGAAGTGGATGTTGTGGAGCGTGAGGAGACGTTCGCCGAGGATCTCGCCGCAGTGCAGGAGGTGGCGGACGTAGGCCTTCGTGAAGTGGCGGCAGCAGTAGCAGTCGCAGCCCTCCTCGACAGGGGAGAGATCGCGTGCGAAGCGTCCGGCCTT
The DNA here is from genome assembly GCA_902761575.1 of uncultured bacterium. Lineage (GTDB taxonomy): Bacteria > Verrucomicrobiota > Kiritimatiellia > RFP12 > UBA3636 > UBA3636. The sequence continues at coordinate 2,641 of CACWKU010000253.1, read as the reverse complement.
GATCGGGACGGAGCCGCGGCGCGTGAAGGCGGAGCCGTTGCGCGCGTGGCGCGTGGGCATCACGCAGTCGAACATGTCGATGCCGCGCGCGACGCCCTCCACCAGCTGGATCGGGTCGCCGACGCCCATGAGGTAGCGTGGGGCGTCCTCGGGGAGGGCGAAGGCGCCGTCCTCGATGCCGCGCAGGAGGACGTCCTCCGGCTCGCCGACGCTCACGCCGCCCACGGCGTAGCCGTCGAAGCCGATCGCGGCGAGCTCGCGGGCGCAGGTTTCGCGCAGGTCGCGCCAGACGCTCCCCTGGACGATGCCGAAGAGCAGCTGCCCGGGCGCGTGCGGCTCGGCCTTGCAGCGCGCGGCCCACTCGAGAGTCGTGCGGACGGACTTCTCCGCGTAGTCGCGCGTGGCGGGGTAGGGAATGCACTCGTCGAAGCACATCGCCACGTCCGAGCCGAGGATGCGCTGCGTCTCCATCGACTCCCTCGGGCCAAGGAGGAAGCGGCGGCCGTCGATGTGGGAGTTGAAGGCGACGCCGTCGAGGCGGATCTTGCGGAGGCGGCCGAGCGAGAAGACCTGGAAGCCGCCGCTGTCGGTGAGGATGGGTCCGTCCCAGCCCATGAAGGCGTGGAGGCCGCCGGCGAGCGCCATGATCTCGTTGCCGGGGCGCAGCAGCAGGTGGTAGGTGTTGCCGAGGAGGATCTGCACGCGCAGATCGTGCAGGTCGCGCGGCTCGAGCGTCTTCACCGTGGCCTGCGTTCCGACCGGCATGAAGACCGGGGTCTGCACGTCGCCGTGCGCGGTGTGCAGGACGCCGCGCCTCGCGGCGAAGCCGCGCTCGGTCGGGGTCGAGGAGAGGAGGGTGAAGGGCTTGCCGGGCATCGGCGCGTAGCGGCCTACTCGAAGGAGGAGGGGGCTGGCTCGACGGCGGCGGGGTCGGCGGCGGCGGGCTCGGCGGTCTCGGGCTCGGGCGGGGGCTCGACGGCGGCGGGGTCGGGCTCGGCAATCTCGGGCTCGGGCGGGAGATCGACGGCTGGGAAGTTCTCCTCGGACTCGTTGGCGCCCTGCTGGCGGAGCATCTCGTAGAGGGCGACCCCGGCGGCGACGCCGGCGTTGAGGGAGTTCACCCGGCCGAGCAGCGGCAGGCGCGAGAGGAAGTCGCACTTGCGCCGGACGGGCGAGCAGATGCCGTGCGCCTCGGAGCCGATCACGAGGCAGGCCTTGCCCTTGTAGTCGACCTTCACGTAGGGCTTGGCGCCGGGGACGGCCTCGAGGCCGGTGATCCACGCGCCGGCGCCCTTGAAGCGCTCGAGGGCGGAGACGAGGTTGGAGATGCGGGCGATGCGGAGGTGCTCGGAGGCGCCGGCGGAGGCGCGGACCGCGGCGGGCGTGACGGCGACGGCGCGGTCCACGGGGAGGACGACGCCGAGGACGCCGGCGCACTCGCAGGTGCGGAGGATGGAGCCGAGGTTCTGCGGATCCTGGACGTGGTCGAGGACGACGACGACGGCGTTGCCTGGAGCGGCGGCGAGGGCGTCGGCGATTTCGTCGACCTCGCAGTAGGGGAACTCGGCGCAGAAGGCGACGACGCCCTGGTGGTTGGCGCCGTTCACCCAGGCCTCGAGGTCCTCGCGTCTGTAGAACTCGATCTTGACGCCGCGCTCGGCGCAGAGGTTCTTGATCTCGAGGACCTCCTCGCTGTCCTTGACGCCGTCGGAGAGGACGACGAGGCTCACGGCGCGGCGGCCGGCGCGGAGGATCTCGCGCACCGGCTGGCGGCCGTAGACCAGTTCGCCCTCGGCGGGGATGGCGGCGGCGCGGGGCTTGCGCTTCGGGCCGTGCGGGCCGAACGGTGTTCGGCCCTCTCCACTCCGGGCGCCGCGGTCCTGCCAGGGCCTGCGCGGGCGGTCCTCGCCGCCTTCGGCGCGGTCCTCCCACGGCTTGCGGAAGCCGGAGCGGGGAGGCCGGGACGGAGCCCGGCCATCAGGACTCTCGCCGCCCTCGGCGCCGCGGGATTCCCAGGGCTTGCGGAAGCCGGAGCGGGGCGGGCGGGCGCCGCCTTCGCCGCGGTCTTCCCACGGCTTGCGGCGGAACGTGCCGCCGAAGCCCTCGGAGCGGCGGGCGGGGCGGAAGGGGCGGCGCTCCTCGCCGCCCTCCTCGGCTCCGCCCTCGGGGCGGGCCTCCCAGGGCTTGCGGAAGGAGCCTTCGCGACGCGGCGGGCGGTCGCCGTCCTCGCGCTTCTCCCAGGGTTTCCTGAAGCCGCCGCCGCGCGGCGGGCGGTCGTCGCCGCCGCGCTTCTTCCAGGGCTTCTTGAAGCCGGGGCGGGGCGGGCGGTCGGAGGGGGAGCGGAACTCGGAGCGCTCCCAGGGCTTGCGGAAGTCTGCCATGGCCTAGCGATCGGGGCGGGAGTCCTCGCGGGCCTCGTTGCAGCGGATGCGGCGGCCCAGGACCTCGGTGTTGTTGATCTTGTCGACGGCGAGCTCGGCCTCGGGGCGGTGGGGCATCTCGACGAAGCCGTAGCCCTTGGACTTGCCGGAGGGGCGGTGGGTGATGATGCGGGCGGAGTCCACGACGCCGTACTTGGCGAAGAGGGCGCGGAGCTGGTCGTCGGTCATCTCGTAGCTGAGGTTGCCGACGTAGATCTCGA
>CACWKU010000252.1 GCA_902761575.1 uncultured bacterium | reverse complement strand
GCATCGCCTTCGTGACGCGCCTCGCGCCGTCGCTCGCCGCCCGCGCGCCGGAGCTCATGGTCCGCGGCTACGACGCCCCGCACCTGACCTCCGCCGCCCTCGCCTCCCTCGGCTTCGACCTCGCGGGCAAGGTCGTCCTCGCCGGCTGCGGCCTCTCCACCGCGCCCGGCGTCGCCGACGGCCTCCGCTGGATCCTCTCCACGCCCGGCCTCCTCGGCCTCGTCCTCGACGCCGACGCCCTGACGCTCCTCGGCCGCCTTCCGCCCTCTTCAACCGCTTCAACCCCTTCAACCTCTTCAACCTCTTCAACCCCTTCAACCCCTTCAACTTTAAACTTTGCCCTCTCCCCTTCCAACTGCATCCTCACGCCGCACCCCGGCGAGGTCGCGCGCCTGCTCGGCGCCACCGCGGCGGAGGTGCAGGCCGACCGTCCCGCCGCCGCGCGCGAGCTCGCGGCCCGCAGCGGGGCGACTGTGGTCCTCAAGGGCGCGGGCACGCTCGTCGCGGCGCCGGGCCGCCCGCTCTCGCTCGTCGCGGCGGGCAATCCGGGCCTCGCGAAGGGCGGGTCGGGCGACCTTCTCGCGGGCCTCTGCGCCTCCCTCCTCGCGCGCGGCCTCGCGCCGTACGACGCCGCCCGCGCCGCCGCATTCCTCCACGGCCGCGCAGCGGACCTGGCCGCGCTCCGTCGCTCGCCGGACTCCCTCCTCCCCTCCGACCTCCTCGGCGAGCTCGCGATCCGCACCGATTTTTGATTTCGTCCTTGATTTTTCGGGCGTTTTCTGCGAGAATGCGGAGCACCAGAATGGAGGGCGGCCCCCTGCCCTCCGGCCGCCTCCCCGGCGCCCGCCCGCCCGGCATTCCGCACTCCGAACCGGTCATGCCATCCTCCCCCAAAGCCAAGCCGCCCGCCGGCTACCGCGTCTTCGACCCGCTCCGCCAGGCCGCGCTCTCGCTGGACTTCCTCGAGGGGATGTGCGACGAGAGGCTCGGCGGCCTGCCCTGGGGCCAGGTCCTGCCCTTCGTCGTCGCGCCCTTCGCGGAGCACACGCGCCGCGACGACGCGGAGCTTGCCGCCGCCTGGTACGAGGGCGTCTCGTGCGCCCGCGAGATGCTCGGCTTCCCCGAGCGCGGCGCCAAGGCCGAGAAGGCCCTCCGCGAGATCCTCCTCGACCCCGCCTGCTGGGAGAAGTCGAGCGGCCTGCGCTTCCCGAAGCGGCGCGAATGGACGGGGGAGCTCGACTACTGCGCCCTCTCCGAGGCCGGGCCCGTCCTCTCCGCCCTCGACCGGATGATCGCCCTCGACCCGGCGGACCGGGAGGCGCGCGCCCGCGCGGACGGGCTCGTCGCCGGCCTGCGCCGCCTCGTCGTCGCCCACGACCGCCGCCTCACGCCCGCCGGCGCCTTCCCCGTCGACGCCCCGGTCTACACCTTCCCGACGGACGTCGCCGTCCGCGGCCGCGGCCTCGCGCCCGAGCTCTCGACCGGCTTCGCGGACGCGACGATGCGCCTCTCGACGCTCATCCACCCGGTCATGGTCCACCACACGCTGACGGGCGACCCCGCCTCGCTCGACCTGGCGCGCGGCCTCGCCAACGCGATCACCGGCTTCTCGCACTTCTTCAGCAGCAAGACGGAGTTCCAGGGCGAGGTCCACGCGGCGCTCGTCGCCGCGGCCGGCCTCGCGCGCCTCGGCCGCGTCCTCTCGCAGGACCGCTACGTCGCCCGCGCCAAGTCGCTCTACGACTACGTCCGCCGCCATTCCTCCGCCTTCGGGTGGGTGCCGGAGTTCCTGCAGTGGCAGCTCCCGGCCGACGAGCGGTGCGACGCGACCTGCACCGCCGACATGATGGTCTGCGCGATGGAGCTGGTGGAGTGCAACTTCCCGGAGTACTGGGACGACGTGCACCGCTTCTGGCGCAACCACCTCGTGCAGTCGCAGTTCGACGACACGTCGTTCGTCCCCTCCCCCGCCCGCCCGCCGGCCGACACCCCGCAGCGCACCTACCGGCGCATCCGCGAGCGCCTCCGCGGCGGCATGAGCGGCGGCACCTCCCCCGCGTTCCTCTTCCTCAACGGCCCGCGCGTCGTCTCCTGCCGCGCCTCCGCCGCCGCGCCGCGCGCGATGCTCTGGGCGTGGCGCCGCGCCGTCGAGCTCAACCGCGACCTCATCACCGTCAACTTCCCCGTCGACCGCGAGACGGACTTCGCCAAGATCGAGATCGGCTACCCCAACGCGGGCGAGATCCGCATCCGGACCAAGAAGCCCTGCCGCATCAACCTGCGCGTCTACCCGTGGATGCCCTCGCCGCACGAGGGCACGATCGACGGCCGCCCCGCCGGCCTCGAGCGCCGCGAGGACCACATCTCCTTCCCCAAGTGCCGCAAGGGCGGCGTCGCCCTCTTCCGCCACGAGCTGCGGACCGTCCGCGTCCTCGAGAACATCACCTCGCTGGACTTCTACGGCCTGTGGCGCGGCCCCGACCTCGTCGACGTCCTCCCGCACGGCACCGGCCCCGGCTACCGCCTCTACCAGTGCGCGCCCGGCGTCCCGCGCGAGCCCGTCCCGGAGGCCGCCTCCGAGGCCGACTCCATCCCGCCCTTCTGCGAACCGCCCGTCTCGAAGGAGACGCGCCTCAACCGGCGCAAGGCGCCGCGCGCGTAGCGCGAGCGACGAGTAACGAGTAACGAGTAACGAGTGACGAGCGACGAGTGACGAGTGGACCGTGTGACCGTGTGACCGTTCGACCGTGAGACCGTGAGACCATGAAGCGCCTTCTTCTTCTCCTTCCCCTCGCCTGCCTTGCGCAGGACGTGGTGCCGGTCGTGTGCCCGGACTGCGACGTCGAGGACCTCGAGGCGCCGTGGGTCTGCCCGAAATGCGGCCGGGCGCTCGACGCCCCCGCCGAGGAGCCTTCGGAGGCCGCCCCCGCCCCTCCGGCGGGTGCCGCCGCGCGGGCCCCCGCCCTCACCGACGCCGCCTCCGCCCTCCGCGAGGACGCCCGGTTCGCCGCCTCCGCCTCCCCCGCGGCGGCGCTCGCCGCGGTCCGCAACGCGATCGCGCTCGCCGCGGTCGCGCCGGACGCCCTCTCCGCCGCGGAGCGCAAGGCGCTGCACGACCGCGAG
>CACWKU010000251.1 GCA_902761575.1 uncultured bacterium | reverse complement strand
CAGCGGGGCGGCGTCGATCGGTTCGAGGGAGACGTCGTCGAGGTCGAGGGTTCCGGCTTTCACGTTGAGGAGCGAGGGCATGAACTTGAGGATGCGGGCGTTTTCGGGGACGAGGAAGGAAATCTCGCGCGATTCCCAGCCGGCGGTGTCGGACCCGCGGTTCGGCGCGCCGGGCGCGCCGCCGACCTTGGTGCGGCCGGCGTCCATGAACTCCATCATGATGCGCGCGTCGAACCAGGGCCTGTCGCCCTTTTCGAGGCCGGTCACGCGCCACTTCCACGAAAGGCGCAGGGCCTCGGTCCCGGCGGGGATGCTGAACTCGCGGTAGAGCATGGCGGTGCCGCCGTCGGAGTGGATCCGCGCGAAGCGGTTGCCGCCCTCGACCGGGAAGTCGATGCCCTTGGCGGGATTCGGCGCGCCCCACGTGGCGGGCGCGTCGGCGCCTTCCTCGAAGCCGCCGTTGGGGACCAGGCTCGCGGAGAAGGCGAGCTGGGCGGCGCAGACGCCGCTCGTCAGAAGGATGGACAGTGGCGTTTTCATCGGATCTTCTACTTCACCACGATCAGCATGGCGACGGGGTTCTTGATCAGCCAGAGCTCGGTGCCTTCCTCGCGCTGTTCGAGCCTGTAGCCTTTCGTGGCGCAGGTGAAGGTCGAGGGGAGGACCGAGCCGGCGCGCAGAACGCAGGCCTTGAAATCGTCGCGGACGCGTTCGGCCGCGGAGACCGTGACTTGGGCGGAGCCCGTGACGGCGCCGGCCACGTCGAGGCACGGCGCGGCGCCGTCCGCGATGGCGACGGCGAATAGCCCGCCCTCCGCGAAGGCGAGATCGCCCGAGATCGAGCCGCCGCCGCCGATGGCGCCGCCGGCCGCGACATTGGCCGAACCCGTGAGGGCGCCCTCCACGAGCAGCGTGCCGGCGTTGGCGTTGAGCGTGCCGGTCGCGGTGCCGGAGAGGCGCTGCGTGCCGGCGCCGACCTTGTTCACGGCCGCCACCGCCATCGTGCCGGCGAAGTCGCCGTCGGAGCCGTCCTCGCCAACCGCGAGCGTGGTGCCGCGCACGGCGCCCGTTCCAAAGAGCCCGTTGATGGCGATCGAGCCGAAGGAGAGGCATCCGTTCACGATCGTGTCGCCGGAGCGCGTTCCGTGCGGCAGGAAGGGGGAGTTGTTCTTGATCTCGACGATGCACTGCACCCAGGTGTCGCCCGTATAGGTCCCCTCGTCGGCCGTGGTTGCGACCGAGAAGCCGCGGGCGCTGGACGAGGGCGCGACGGTCGTGTCCCAGGTCGTGACGAACCCCTTGGCCAGCACGAGGCCGGCCGTGCCGTAGACCGGCTTCGTGAGATCCACGCCGTAGTTGACCGATCCGGCCGCGACCAGATGGCCCGTGGTCTCGCCGAAGTCGAGCGCGATGTCGATCTTCGCACCGTCCTTCGGCGCAATGGCGAGAACCATGCCGCTTTGGACCGTCAGCGTGGCGTCGCCGGTGATCTTCTCCGAGCCGGAGTTGTAGGTGGCGGCCCGCATCTGGAGCGAATTGACCGTCGCGTCGGCGTCGAGCGACAGGGTCGTCGCCGACGGAACGAGGAGGTTCACGGCCTCGTTCGCGGAGACCGCGCCGGCCGTTTCCGCGTCGGCCAGCTTGCGGACGCCGGCGGTTTCGTCGTAGGTGGCGAGCACGGGCTGGTTCGCCCCGTACTGGCCCGCGATGTTGGCGACCGTGGCGTTCGGGCCGACGACGACGCCCGGAAGGACCGGCGCGGCGGCCGTGCCGGCGGAGCCGGTTCCGCGGAGGGCCGGGGCGGACGCGAAGAGGATGCGGGAGCCCGTCGTCACGTCCGGGGCTGCGCCGGGGTCGCCCGCCATCACGGCGAGCGTGCCGCCGTCGGCCACGGACAGGGAGGCGGCCTCGACGACGGCGAGCTTGCCGTTGTTCGCGACCTGGAGGAACGAGACGCCCGGCGCGTCGGCGCCCGTGACGGACAGCGCGCCGAACCGCGCCGTGTCGCTCGCGTTGCGGGCATTGGCCGAAAGCGTCGCGCGGTGCAGCTCGACGTCGTTCGCGCGCTTGACGGAGGTCGCGGAGCCCGGATAGTCGGCGGAGAGCGTCGTGTTGGGGCGGAGCACAACGTCGCCGTCCACGGCGGCGGCGCCGAGCAGCGCCATCCCGGCGCCGTCCCCGTCGAGGACGATGTTTCCGTTCGAGATCGGTCCGTTGAAGCGCAGTTTCGTCCCGAGGGTGGTATTGCCGAGGAACGTTCGCGTCGCGCCGCCGAGATCGAAGCCGACGTTGGCGTCGAACGTGATGCGCGAATCCGTGTACTGCGAAACCGCGGGCTGGATCACGAGATCGCCCGTGAGCGTGATGGTCCGGGCCTCGCCGCGGGTGTTCGAGGCGTTGAAGCCGGCGAACGTCACTTCCTTGACGATGCTTCCGAGAAACCGGATCGTTCCGGTCCAGTCGTTGGTGAGCCGGATCGAGTGCGTCGCCGAGGAGCCGCTGGACCACTCGGCGGGGAAGATGCCGTTCACGTCGCCTTCGTTCCAGTTGGTGGGCTCGAGGAACTGCTGCGCGCCGCCGACGGTGTTCGTCCAGCCGGTTCCGGCGAAGGCGGCGGCGGGGAGCGCGAGGGCGGCGAGGAGGAGGATCGGTTTCATGGTCGGTATGTTCTGGAGGATTGAGATGGTTCAGGCGCGGCGGCACGCCGCGACGCGGTGCGGAGGATGGGAAACGGAGGCACGGCGGACGAGGCAGACCGGGACGGCCTCGTGGCGGGGTGCAGACCCCGCCACGAGCCGCTCCGCGAGGAGCGCGAGCGCGCGGCGGCCCATTTCGGCGAAGTCCTGGCGGACCGTGGTGAGCGCGGGCGAGCCCCATTCGGCGATCGGATCGTCGTCGAAGCCCGTCACGCTCATCGCGCGCGGGACCGCGACGCCGCGCTTCGCGAGCGTGCGGATGGCGTGGCGCGCGACGGCGTCGCAGCTGCACACGATCGCAGTCGGGCGGGGCCGCGCGCGGAGCAGCTCCCCGATCCGCTCCCGGATCGCGGGCTCCCAGTCCGCGAAGCGCTGGCCGGGGATGTCGAGCCGCAGCGGCGGCGGGACGAGCGCCGCCGCGCAGGCGTCCGCCGCGCCCTGCGCGC
>CACWKU010000250.1 GCA_902761575.1 uncultured bacterium | reverse complement strand
GCCCCGCCTCCCGCGCCCCGCCATCTGTGGCGGCGCGCCCGGTTGGGCGATGACCCGAAAAAGCGGTTCCGTTTTCAAAGAGCGGCGCGCGAGGCGCCCGGTGTCGGCCGGCGGAGGGGGGTCCTAATGGATGAGCGCCCCCGTTCGCGGCGCAACGGGTCAGCAAGGTAGCAAAGCGCCCCCCGCGAGTCAAGCGGAAAAATGGAGGAAAATGCATTTTTCTTGAAACGCCGCTTCTGGAGCGGAGAATCGTCGCAAGATTTTTGGATTTTCACGGGGCGCGAGGGGCGAAATGCGCCCCTGCGCCCCTGCGCCCCGCAATCGACGAAGGGGCGCGCGCCGGCGCGCCGGCGCGCTACCGTGCGAAGCCGCAAATGAAGTCCGCGGCGCGCTCGATCGCGCCGCCGCCGCCGAGAAGGCGGCGCGTCTCCGCGAAGTCCGCGAGCTGCGCGGCGCGGCGCGCGGGGTCGTCGAGCAGCGCGACGAGCTCGTCGCGCACGGCCTCGGGCGTGAGCGCGTCCTGGATGAGCTCCTTCGCGACGTCCTTCCCCGGCACGATGTTCGAGAGGCCGATCCAGCGCACGCCGGTGATCAGCCGGCGCAGGATCGCGGCGGAGAGCCACGAGACGCGGTAGACGACGAGGTGCGGGCAGCCGACGATCGCCGCCTCGAGCGTGGAGGTGCCGCTCTTCACGACGGCGGCCTCGGCCTCGCGCAGCACGCGGCGCGAGCGACCCTCGACAACCTCGACGCGACGCGGGCGGCGCGCCGTCGCGGCGATCTCGGCGCGGACCTCCGCCGCGCGCTCCGCGGTCGGGACGGGCAGCAGGAACGTGCACGGGCCGACCGCCTCCTCGGCGAGCGCGGCGCCGGCGAGGACGTCCGGGAGGATGCGTCGCACCTCGTTGCGGCGGCTCCCGGCGAAGAGCGCGACGCGTCGCCCCGGGCCCCACGGCAGCGGCGGACCGCCCTCCTCCTCGCGCAGCGACGCGGCGACGGAGTCGACGAGCGGGTGCCCGCAGAAGAAGGTCCTGAGGCCGGTGCCCTCGAAGAGCTCCGGCTCGAACGGGAAGAAGCACACGAGCGCGTCGAGCGACGCGGCGATCTTCGGGATGCGGCCGCGGCGCCACGCCCACACCTGCGGGCAGACGCAGTGCACGGCGGGGACGCCGAGCGCCTTCGCCGCGCGGGCGAGACGGAGGTTCATCCCCGGATAGTCGACCGTGAGCAGCAGGTCCGGGCGGCGCTCCGCGAGCGCGCCGCGGAGGCGGCGCAGGAGGCGCGAGAAGAAGCGGGCCCGCTTCGCGACCTCCCAGAGGCCGATGACGCCGGTGCGCGAGGCGTGCTCGTAGAGCTCGACGCCCTCCTCCCGCATCCGGTCGCCGCCGAGACCGAAGAATTCGGTGTTCGCGCCCAGGCGCGCGCGAAGGGCGCGCACGAGCGCCGCGCCGTAGAGGTCACCGGAGATCTCCCCGGCGCAGACCATCACGCGGCGCGGGCGCGCCGCGTCAGGTGGTGTAGTCGGCGTTGATGCTGACATAGCCGTGCGAGAGGTCGCTCGTGTAGACGGCGTCGGAGAAGCGGCCCATGCCGAGGTCCACGCGGACCTCGAAGGCGCGCTGCTTCATCACGGCGGCGAGGCGCGCGTTCACGGCGGCGGAGGCGATGCGGCCGCGGTCGTAGACGCACACGTCGTCGAAGAAGATGCGCGTCCTCAGCTCCGCGCACTTCGCGCCGGAGTTGCCGACCGCGCAGATGACGCGGCCCCAGTTCGGATCGCCGCCGAAGCAGGCGGCCTTGAAGAGCGGCGAGTTCGCGATCGTGCGCGCGGCGGCGTAGGCGTCCGCCGCGGAGGCGGCGCCCTGGACGGCGCAGGTGACGAACTTCGTGGCGCCCTCGCCGTCCATCACGATCTGCTTGGCGAGCGAGAGCGCGACGGCGGAGAGCGTCGCGACGAAGGCGTCCCAGCCCGGGCGTCCGGGGGCGAGGGCGGGGAGGCCCGCGGCGCCGTTGGCGAAGAGCGCGCACGTGTCGTTGGTGCTCTGGTCGCCGTCGACCGTCACGCGGTTGAACGACTTCGCGACGGCGAGCTTCAGCGCGCGGCGCAGGTTCGCGGGGGAGACCTTCGCGTCGGTCGTGAGGAAGATGAGCGTCGTGGCGAGGTTCGGGCAGATCATGCCCGAGCCCTTGCACATGCCGCCGACCGTGACGCGCCCGCCGGCCAGCGGGAACGACGCGGCGGCCTGCTTGGGCTTCGTGTCCGTAGTCATGATCGCGGCGGCGGCCTTCGCGCCGCCGTCGGGCGAGAGCGCCTTGGCGGCGAGCCTGACGCCCTTGAGGATGCGGTCCATCGGGAGGCGGCGGCCGATCGTGCCGGTCGAGCAGACGAGGATCTCCTCGACGGGCAGGCCGAGCGCGGCGGCGGCGGCCTTCCCGGTCGCGACCGTGTCCGCGTAGCCGGCCTTGCCGGTGCAGGCGTTGGCGCAGCCGACGTTCACGACGGCGGCGCGGCAGCGGCCCTTCGCGGCGAGCGGACGGTCGTACTGGACCGGCGCGGCGGGGACGTTGTTGGAGGTGAAGAGCGCGGCGCACGAGGCGGGGCGGTCCGAGCACAGGATCGCCATGTCGTCGCGATCCGCCTTGAGGCCGGCGGCGACGCCGCTGGCGAGCCAGCCGGCGGCGGAGGTCGCCCCGCCGCCCTCGATCCACTGGAGCTTGGGTTTCATGGCGCGCGATTCTAGCACGGCGCACGCTCCGCCCGCAAGCCCGCCCCGCGCGCAGTTCGCGCTGGCGTTCGCGGGGGCGGTGCGGTAGAATGCGCGCCGATGGAACCGACAACGCCGGAACGGGAGACGCCCGCCGTCTCCGTGCGGGACGTCTGCTTCTCCTACGGGGAGAACGAGGCGCTGCACAACGTCTCCTTCGTGATCCCGCGCCGCGCGCTCGCGGCGGTCGTGGGGCCGAACGGCGGCGGCAAGACGACGCTGCTGCGGCTCCTGCTCGGCGAGCTGCGGCCGCGCTTCGGCACGGTGCGCGTGCTGGGCGAGGCGCCGGAGCGGGCGCGGCGGCGCGTCGGGTTCGTCCCGCAGGGCGTGGAGTTCGACCCCGACTTCCCGATCACCGTCCTCGAGTCCGTGATGCTCGGGCGCGACGCCGGCCGCGCGCTCGGCGGCTTCCGCCGGGCCGACCGCGACGCGGC
>CACWKU010000249.1 GCA_902761575.1 uncultured bacterium | reverse complement strand
GTCGCGGAGGCGATCCACGCCGGGCGCCTCGGCGCGGACGACCTCCGCGCGGCGGCCGGCGCGGCGTGCACGCCGATGTCGGCCGACGCGGCGCGCAAGCTCCGCGAGGGCGTCACAACCCCCGCCGAGGTCCTTGCCGCGCTCGGCGGGCTGTAGCGCGCCGAGCGCGGCGCGCGATTCCGCTTGCCTCGCGCGGGGGATTGGCATATCATACGCGCCCATCCGACGCAAAACCAACGGGGAACAGCCAACCACCATGTCGAAAGAAGACGCCATCCAGCTCGACGGGACCGTCGTCAAGGTCCTGCCCGCCACCATGTATACCGTCCGCCTGGACAACGGCCACGAGGTGCTCGCGCACGTCTCGGGCAAGATGCGCAAGAACTTCATCAAGATCACGCAGGGCGACAAGGTGACGATCGAGATGTCCCCGTACGACCTGGAGAAGGGGCGCATCGTCTTCCGCTACAAGTCCCCGACCCAGGACCAGCCCGCCGGCGCGCCGCCCCAGCACTCGCGCCCGCACGGCGGCGGCCGGCACTAGCCCCGCCACGGCCATGGAAAGCCCGAAGCTCCTCGTCCTCGGCTCCGCCGCGGCCGAAGGCGTCCCCGCGCTCTTCTGCGACTGCCGCGTCTGCCGCGAGGCCGCCGCGAAGGGCGGCCCCGACGTCCGCGCCCGCACAAGCTACAACTTCGGCGGCGAGGTCCAGATCGACTTCGGCCCCGACGCGCTCCAGGCGTGGCAGGCGCACCGCGACGTCCTTCGCCGCATGCGCCACATCCTCGTGACGCACTCGCACGAGGACCATCTGCAGCCCTCCGACCTGCTCTACCACTCGCGCGGCTTCGCGGCCGTCCCCGCGCTCGACGAGGTCCTCACGATCCACGGCACCGCGCCGACGCGCCGCCGCATCGAGCGCGAGTTCTGGCTCGGGAACAAGGAGCCGCTCGAGACGAAGCTCGGGCAGTCCCGGCTCGCGTTCCACGAGTTCCGGCCGTTCGACGCCTTCGAGCTGCCGGACTGCGGCGCCCTCGTCCGCACGTTCGCGGCCGACCACTGGGAGGAGCTGCAGCCCTGCGTCTACCTCGTGACGCTGCGCGGGCGCACCGCCTTCGTCTGCAACGACACCGGGTGGCTGCCGGACGCCTCGTGGGACGCGCTCGCGAAGCTGCGGGGCGAGGTCGCGATCGACGTCGCCGTGCTCGACGACACCGGCATGCTCCACGGCGCGCCGGAGGGGCCCGCGGGCTCCGAGGTCTGGACGCGCGGCCACATGAGCGCGCCGACGATCCTGCGCGCCTACGACAAGCTCGACGCGCTCGGGCTCCTCGCGCCGGGCTGCGTCCGCGCGGTGAACCACTTCTCGCACAACGGCGGCTCGACGCACGACGAGATGCGCGCGTTCTACGAGCCGCGCGGGATCGTCGTCGGCCGCGACGGGCTCGAGCTGTAGCGCGCCGCGCTACCAGGTCCTCTCGCCCAGCAGCCGCGCGGCGAGGGCGACGGCGAGGACCGCCGTCTGGTTGCGGACGTCGAGGACGGGGTTCACCTCGACGATCTCCGCCGACCGGACGAGACCCGTCGCGGCCATCTCCTCCATGAGCAGCAGCGCCTCGCGGTTCGAGAGCCCGGCTGGGAGCGGGATGCCGGTGCCGGGCGCGAACATCGGGTCCAGCACGTCCATGTCGAAGCTCACGTGCACCGCGTCCGCGCGCTCGCGGAAGAACGCCGCCACGCGGTCGAGCACGGCGGGGAACCCGCGGCGGTCGATCTCGCTCATCGAGAAGACGGTCACGCCCGCCTCGCGCATGAGCTCGCGCTCGCCGGGGTCGAGGTCGCGCGTTCCGACGAAGCAGACCGCGGTCGGGTCGGTCTTGCGCCCCGGGACGTGCAGGTCGACGAGCTCCGGCAGGCCGTAGCCGCACGACGCGGCGAGGCACTGGCCGTGGATGTTGCCGGAGGGCGAGGTCTCGGGCGTGTTGAAGTCGCCGTGCGCGTCGACGTAGAGCACGCCCAGCCGCTTCCCCTCGTGCCGCGCCCATGCGCCCATCCCGGCGATCGATCCGAGCGCGACGGAGTGGTCTCCCCCGAGCACGAGCGGGAACGCGCCCTCCGAGGCCGCCTCCTCGACGGCGCGCGCGAGCGCCTCGCACGCGGTGCGGATCGGACCGAGATACTTCGCCTTCGGGTTGCCGGGGTTCGCGTATTCCTGCGAGGGGACCGCGACGGGCGACTCGAACTTCTCCGTCCGGTGGCCGAGCCCCTCGAGCCGCTTGCGCAGGCCCGCGAGGCGGATCGCGGAGGGACCCATGTCGGAGCCGTGGCGGCTCGCCCCGTAGTCAAGGGGCATTTCAAGCACGTGGATGTTCATGCGCGTCCATTCTAGCAGAGCCCGGCGCGTCCGTCCAACGCGGAGCCCGGCTCCGCGCTTTGCGCTTGCCGCGCGCGCGCGTTCCGCGTATAATCGCGGCGTTCTTCCGCACCCCACGATGGCCCGCATCCGCCTCCAGGACATCGCGGAAGGCTGCGGCTGCTCGGTCGCAGTCGCCTCCCGCGTGATCAACGGATCGGCCGGCAATTCCGAATGCCGGCCGGAGCTGCGCGCGCGCATCCTCCGCCGGGCCGCGGAGGCGGGCTACGCGCCCCGCCGCTCGCCCCGCTCCGCCCGGAGCCGCAGCTCCGGGTCGGTCGGCGTCTGCCTCTTCCCGTCGCCCGCCTCCACGTTCGCCGGCTCCTACGAGTCCCGGCTCCTCGCCGGGGTGGAGCGCGTCGCCCGCGCCCGCGGCCGCGACCTGCTCCTCGTCGGCGGGCGCGACGGGACGGAGTGCGCCCTCGCCTGCGAGTCGCGCCTCGCCTCGCGCCGCGTCGACGGGGCCGTCCTGCTCCGCGTCCCGGACCGCTCCCCCCACGCCGCCGCGCTGGCCGCGCCGGACCGCAACGCCGTCGCGGTGAACTACTTCGGCCCGGAGCCGCTCGACGCGGTGAACTTCGACGGCCGCGCCGCCACCTTCCTCGCCGTGCGCGAACTCTTCCGCGCCGGCCACCGCCGCATCGGCTACGTCGGCGCGCTGGGCCCCGCCGCCGGCGCGGGCGCGGTCCGCCGGCTCGACGGCTTCCTTGGCGCGATGGCGGAGCTCCGCCTCTCCGCCGACCCGCGCTGGGTGTTCGAGCCGGCTTGCCCCGAGGCGCCGCCGCTGGGCGCCGCGCGCCT
>CACWKU010000248.1 GCA_902761575.1 uncultured bacterium | reverse complement strand
CGGCCCCAAAAGACACAGCCAAGCAAACGCCCTTTGCCAGAGAAAACGCCCCTGGCGGCGTTTTCTCTGGCAATGCGGCGTTTGCTTTGGCAAGTCACCTCGGTCAAATTCTACTTCCCTTTCCTGCGCGTCCGCGCTATAATCTGCGCCGGCTTCGGCTTTCCGCCGGTCCGGACCTCCCCCATCCGCCCGAAGGAGTTTCCGATGAAACGAATCCTCCCGTCCATCCTCTGCGCCGCCCTCTTCGCGCTCGCGCTTCCCGCGCGCGCCCTTCCGGGCCCGTCCGGCGCGACGTTCCTCAAGGGCGCCGCGTTCACCGTCGCCGGCTACACGAACGCCAACGAAACGTCCCGCACCGAGCTCACGAACTTTCCCGTTCTCGTCCGTCTCGCCGCCGGTTCGCCGTCCGGATTCTCCTACGCCGACCTGACGTTCTCGGCCACGGGCGACGACCTGTGCGTCGTCGACCTGCAGGGCAACGGCCTCCCGTTCGAGATCGACACGTGGGACCCCCAGGGCACGTCGCTCGTCTGGGTGACGCTCCCGACGATGACGAACGGCACGCAGTTCGTCCTGTGCTGGGGCGGCGGCACGAGCGGAGAAAGCGTCTGCGCCGCGAGTCCGTTCGCCGGCTACGTCGGCGTCTGGCACATGTCGGAGGCGAGCGGGACGACGGTGTCTGATTCGTCGACCAACTCTCTCGACGCCGTGCCGACGGGCGATGCGACCCTTTCCGTCGCCGTGCCCGGCCCCGTCGGGAACGGCCGCCAGTGCTCGAACAGCACGTCGACCCGCTCCTACCTGAGGGCGCCTTCCTACAACTCGCACTCCGTCGGGGACACGTTCGCCGTTTCCGGCTGGTTCAACGTGGGTAGCGGCCAATCCGCCCAGGATGCCCGGCTCGTTTCCCGGAAGAAAAACTGGGAAGACACCGACGGTTGGGAGCTGATCTGGAAGAAAGACACCACCATTGCCGTGCGAGGCGCCTCCAAGGACAACATCGCTTCCGAAAAACGGGACTTTGGTGGCGGATGGAAGCATCTGTTCGTCGTCTACAACGGACGGACGGCGACCATCTACGAAAACGGCGGCCTAATGAAATCAGCGACAGCCGGCGCCGCCGCGACGGACAACAACGTGGCCCTCGGCATTGGCGACTATCCGGGGGAACAGTACCAGTCGCCTCTCGTCGGCAGCGTCGACGAGGTCCGCCTGCTCGACGCGGTCCCGGGGAAAGACTGGGCGTGGGCCGAATACCGCAGCATGGCCGATGCGGAGTTCCTGTCGGCGGGGGAGGCGGAGCCCTACGGCGGCGACATCCCTCCGGTGGTCGGCGTCTCCGTGACGGACCGGCAGTACACGAACGCCGCGTTCACGGTTTCCGTCGGTTCGATCGGAACGGGCGCGGAGACGGCGTCCGTCTCGGCGCGATTCGCCGCGACGGACGACTTCGCCGACCCGATCTGGACGACGAACTACGTGGTTTCGGGCGCGGACGTGCTGCCGGTCTCCCTGGTCGGCCTTTCGACGGGCACGACCTACTACGTGAAGGCGGAGCTCGAGAACGACCTGCACGAAAGCGCCGCCTCCCCCCTGGTCTCCTTCACGACGCGCGCCCCCGGCTCGCCGTCCGGGACGGGCGCGTTCCTCTCGGGCGGGCCCGCGCGACTTGCCGCGACGGGCGCCGTCACGGACTTCGGAATCGGCGCGGCGTCCGCGACGATCCGCCTCGAGGCGTCGGCGGACGGCTTCGCGACGGCCATCGCCTCGGCCGAGACGAACGCCGTCCTCGGCCAGGCCGCGACGTTCGCGGTCGAGAACCTCGCGCCGAACACGGACTACGCGCTGCGGTTCCGCCTCGTGAACGACTGGGGGCTCGCGACGTACGTCCAGCTATCGGAGACCCGCGCGACGCGCACCGCGCTGGCCGCCCTCTACGCGTTCGACCGGTCGAACCCGTTCGAGGCGGTGGTCGGCTCGCCCGCCAAGGAGGGAACCATTCCGCTCCCGAACAACCCCGCCAACCTTTCCGCCACGATCTCGGCGCTCTCCGCGTTCTCCGAGCTCGACGGCCGCACGGGCGTCGTCTTGGTGCCGACCGGCAGCACGCTCGCCATCCCCAATCCCGGCCTCCAGAAGGACTGGACGATCGCGCTCTGGTTCTACGCGCCGGCGGCGGCGGACCGCCACTGCTTCTTCCAGTTCACCCCCGCGAACGGCTCCGACGGCTCGTTCTTCCTCAAGGATGGCAACCAGATCGGCGCCGGAAACGGGTTCACGGCGCTCACCAACGGCGTTGGGGAGACGGTCTCCGCCGTCGGGTCCTGGCACCAGCTCGTCGTCTCCAGCGCGAACAGCTGGCAGACGGTCTGGTTCGACCGGCAGAAGCTGAACCAGACGCGCAGCTGGGACATCGCCGGCATGAGCCTGCTGCAGTTCTCGCTCGACAACGACGGCGAGGACGCGACGCTGTGCTTCGACGAGATCCGCCTCTACGACGAAACCGCGCCCGGCGACCTCTTCCCGGACGGAACCGCGGCGGGGCCGGTCCTGCTCGACCGCTGGTCGGAGGCGCCCTACGTGGACGACTGGGGCTCGTTCTCCCGCGCGCCGGACCGCGTGGTCGACGCCTTCCCCCCGTATCGCGCCTACGTCTTCTCGCGCCACGGAACCGTCACGTTCACGCCGCACCGGAGCAGCCCCGGGAGCTCCCTCCTGCTCGCCGGCGGCGGCGGCGCGGGCGGCATGACGCGCGGCGGCGGCGGCGGCGGCGGCGGCGTGGTCTCCGCGACCGGCGTCGACCTCTCCGCGCAGTCCTACGTCTTCACGGTCGGCGCGGGCGGCGTCCCGGACATCCACCGGTCCTGGCACCTCGACAAGCTGTGGGGGGCCGAACATCTCCACGAGGGTCCGGCGACCGCCTCGGCGTGCGGCGGCGAGACGACGTTCGGGACCGTCGCGGGCGCCACGCTCTACACCGCGCCGGGCGGCGGCGCCGGCGGAAACTTCAACTACGTCAACACCCAGCTCGTCGCCGAAAACTACGGCCTCGACGGCGCGTCCGGCGGCGGCGCCGCCGGCAGGAGCGTGCAGCCCGGCCACGGGACCGCCGGCCTCGGGCACGACGGCGGGAAGGCGGACACGGACAAAGACGGTTGCGGCGGCGGCGGCGGCGGCGCGGGCGGTCCCGGCGCGAACGGCACGAGCTCCGCCCCCGGCGCG
>CACWKU010000247.1 GCA_902761575.1 uncultured bacterium | reverse complement strand
CGGCGCGCGCCCCGCGGCGCCCGGTCCGTTCCCGCCGCCCGCCGCGGCCGGTTCGTTCGCCCCGCCCCCCGCGCCGGTGCAGCCGTTCGGTTCGGCCACCGCCGCCGCCCCGGCGGACGACGCCTTCGGCGACGCGTTCTAGGCGCGCACGCGCGCCGTTCGAAGGTTCGCAGGCCCGCAACGCCTCCTGCGCCCTGCGAACCTTTGAACCTTTGAACCTTTGAACCTTCGAACCTTCGAACCGAATGAAAGGACCTCCATGAACGCCTGCCATCATCGTTTCCTCGCGGCCACCGCCGCGTTCCTCGCCGTGCTCGCCGCGGCCGTCTTCCTCGCGCAGAGAAGCGCCGCGTCGCCTTCGCCCGTCCGGCTGCCGGACGACGCCGCGCTCGCGGCGCAGCTGCGCTTCCTAGCCAGGCGGAGCGTCCAGGGTGACGCGGAGGCGACGTTCGAGTTCGCACGCAGGGTGGAGCTCGGCATCGGGACCGAACCCGATCCCGCCGAGGCCGCGTACTGGTACGAGGTCGCGGAGGAGCAGGGCTACACGCTGCCGGCCGACGTCATCGAGCGTCTCTTCCTGTGACGCTTCTCCGTCCCGAGGCACCTAGAAATGCCCTGGCAACCTCCCGCACCTCCGCGTCCGCCGCTCTGCGTGTCGATGGCGTCCTCCTACGCCTCCAAGCTCGCGCTCTTCCGCGCGCGCTTCGCGTGCCGCGCGGACGCCTGGGCGAAGCGCTGGACGAGCCGCGGCACGGGCCGCAGCGGCTTCGCCCCCGCGTGCGGCAACGAGTGGCGCCCCGGCTTCTGCGCCAAGCCGTCGAAGCGCTGCTCCGCGTGCCGCCATCGCGCGTGGCTCCCGCTCACGGACGAGATCGTCCGCTGGCATCTCCTCGGCGCGACGCCGTCCGGCAGGCCATTCGCCCTCGGCGGCTATCCGATTCTGATCGGGGACGATGCCCGCGTGGCGGCCTTGCAAGTTCCGTCGACCGCGCATCCGCGCGGCTCGCCGGACATGCGACGTGCGATTCAAGACGAGAGACGGGAGCCGCGGGACGGGCCGGCGCAGGAGTCTCTGCGCTCTCTGCGTACGATTCTGCGTACGGCGACCGAGCTCGGCGCGCCCGCGACCGTGACTTCGGCCCTCTCCGGCGACGGGTTCGTCCTCTGGTGGTTCTTCTCCTCTCCGGTCCCGGCGGGGCTGGCGCGCTCGCTCGTCTCCGCGTGTCTCACGTCCGCGCGCCGCGCGGGCGCGCCCGTTCCCTTCTCCGCGTGGGACGGAATCCTCCCCGAGCAGGCGATGCTGCCCGTCACGGGCCCCGGCGTCCCCGTTCCGCTGCCGCTTCAGGGCGAGGCGCGCCGCCGCGGCCTCGGCGTGCCGCTCGACCCCGCCACGCTCGCGCCCGCGCCGGATCCGTGGGTCGCACTCTCCGCCGCGCCGATCCTCAACCCTTCGCGTGTCGAGCGGATCGTCGAGTCCGCGCGCGGGCGGATCTATCCGGTCGCGTCGGTCGACCGGGAACAATGCATCATGCGCGATGCTCCAGCCGATACGGAATCCTCCACTCGTCACTCGTCACTCGTCACTCGTCGCTCCCGCGTCAGCGGGACCCTCTCGGACCGCCTTCGCATTCCGCTCGCGGAGCTGCCGCCCGGCGCGGCGGCGGCGCTGGAGGAGACGGCCGCGTTCCTCTCGCCGGTGTTCGAGGACGCCGAGCGCACGCGCCGTCCCGTCCGCGGCATCCCGCGCATCGAGTCCCATGCTCGCATCGAGGCAATGCCGATCGACCGCAAGGCGGCGGTCCGGCGCAAGGTCGCCGACTGGGCGCGCGACGTATCCGCGGAGGCGATGCCGGGCGTCGTCGGGTCGGTCCTCGCGGCGCAGATCGCGGACGGGACGATCGTTCCGGCGGACGAGGCGCAGCGAGACGCCATCCAGCGGGACGCGCTGGCGTTCTTCCGGTATGCGTTCGGCCGGATCGTGCCTCTTCCCGACGACCGATACCTCTACTTCTGTCCGGATCCGCGCAGCCGCGCGCGCGGCGTCTCGAACGCGGAGGCGTGGGCGGAATACGCCATCCACGGCGCGACACACGGGACTGGTTTCCCCGTCCCGGGAAAACCTTGGAACGGCCGAGCGCACAATCCGCACAAACGCGAGAACCTCGACAGAATCGAACCAACCGTCCGTGGAAACGCCTGCGTCGTCAACACGAAGCTGTTCGGAGATGGTTCGCGGATCCCGATCAGCATCAGCTTTCTCGGCGAGACGCACAGAGGGACGAACCTCGAGGTCGTCGTCCGGCTTGACGACGGCGGAAATGCTCGCGCGGACGTATTTGCCGTGACATTCGAAGCATCGGCGAAGGGACGGAGCAAGTTGGCCCGTGAGAGAGAAAAAGAAACGCCCCGGCTGATGCCACTCGCCGGAGCCGCAGAACAGATGGCACGTGGGAGAGTGGCTTCCTCCACTCCGTCTGCGTTGCAGTTCAGTCAACCACATTCCGAAGCCGAAGTCAAGCAAGAACTCGCAATGGCCGCTGCGAATGGTCCGGGCGAGGAGCCATGTCTCTCCCTTCCCCGCGGCTGCCTTGAGGCCGCGCGCGAGGCGCTGCGGCGGATGGGGGCGGCGCTGCGGGTCCGGGACGAACGGGAGGAGGGGGAAGCGCTGGAGGTTGCGTTCCAGGGCGAGCTGCGGCCGGAGCAGAAGGTCGCGGCGGAGGCGATGATGCGGCACGACGCCGGCGTGCTGGAGGCGGGGACGGCGTTCGGCAAGACGGTCCTCGCGGCGTGGATGGTCGCGGCGCGCGGGCGGAGCGCGCTCGTGATCGTGAACCGCGTCACGCTCCAGCGCCAGTGGATCGCCCGGCTCGCGCAGTTCCTCGGCCTGCGCGAGCGCGACATCGGCCGGATCGGCGGCGGCGCGCGCCGCCGCACGACGGGCCGGATCGACGTGGCGATCCTGCAGAGCCTCCTGCGCCGGCCCGACGCCGAGCTGGGCGCGATGCGATACGGATTCGTGATCGTCGACGAATGCCACGGCCTCCCGGCGGCGACGTTCGAGCGCGTGGCGGACCGCTTCCGCGCGCGCTTCTTCCTCGGACTCTCCGCGACGCCCGTGCGGCGCGACGGCCGCCACCCCGTCGTCGCGCAGCAGTGCGGCCCCGTGCGCCACCGCGTGCCGGCGCTCGACCTCGCGCGCGAGGCGCCGTTCCGCCACGTCGCGATCGTGCGGCCGACCGCCTACGAGCCCTCGGAGGAG
>CACWKU010000246.1 GCA_902761575.1 uncultured bacterium | reverse complement strand
GATCTCGGCGAGGCGCCTCGGGGGGATGAAGAGGAAGAGGTCCTCGAAGGCGCGCGAGGTCCGCGACGAGTAGCCGGCGCCGTAGGCCGCGGCGCCGCGCTCGAGCGCGAGGAGCGCGGCGAACGCGAGGCCGGTGAAGCAGAGCCCGGCGAGCAGGACGGCGGAGGCGGCGAGGGCGGTCATTCGATGTCGAGGAGCTTCTGGACGTCGGCCCAGGTGAGCTTGGCCATCGTGGCCTCGTCCCCGCCCACGACCTGGTCGATGATCGCGCGCTTGCGGCGCTGCATCTGCAGCACGCGCTCCTCGATCGTGTTCGCGGTGATGAGGCGGAGGGCGTAGACGGTGTTCTTCTGGCCGATGCGGTGCGCGCGGTCCGTCGCCTGGTCCTCGACGGACGGGTTCCACCACGGGTCGAAGTGCACGACCTCGTCGGCGCCGGTGAGGTTGAGGCCCGCGCCGCCCGCCTTGAGCGAGATGAGGAAGACGGGAATCGACGAGTTGCGGTTGAACCTGTCGACCTGCTCCATCCGGTCCTTGGAGGCGCCGTCGAGGTAGCAGAACGGGATGTTCCGCTCGGTGAGCTCGCGGCGCAGAAGCTGCAGCATCTTGACGAACTGCGAGAAGACGAGGACGCGGTGCCCCTCGCTCATGGCCTCCTCGAGGATCTCGTTGAGATGGTCGAGCTTGCCGGAGGGGAGGGCGTCCGACTCTCCGGACTCGTCGACGAGGCCGAGGTGGCAGCAGACCTGGCGCAGGCGCAGCAGGACCGTGAGGATGATCATGCGGCTCTTCTCGAAGCCGACGGCCTTGACGGAGCCGGTGACCTCGCGGCGGGAGCGCTCGAGGATGCGGTTGTAGACGCGGCGCTGGGCGGGCGAGAGCTCGCACCAGGAGGTCCGGACGATCTTGGGCGGGAGCTCGGTGGCGACGTCCTTCTTGAGGCGGCGCAGCAGGTAGGGCTCGATCTTGTCGTGCAGGCGCTCGGCGGCCTCGACGTGGGCCTCGTTCTCCTTCGGCAGCAGGAGAGGCTCCTCGTAGTTGCGCTTGAAGGACTCGTAGTGGCCGAGGTAGCCGGGCATGAGGAAGTCCATGATGCTCCACATGTCGGCGACCGAGTTCTCGATCGGGGTGCCGGTGACGACGAGGCGCGCGGCGTCGTGGTTGAGGCGCTTGACGCTCTTGGCGTTCTGCGTGTTGCGGTTCTTGATGTTCTGGGCCTCGTCGAGCACGACCGCGGAGAAGCGGATCTTGCGGTATTCCTCGATGTCGCGGCGCATGAGCGCGTAGCTCGTGACGACGATGTCCGCCTCGGCGAGGGATGCGAAGGCGGCGTGGCGCTCGCCGCCGGACATCGCGACGGTCTTCATGTGGGGGACGAAGTGGCGGGCCTCGTGGATCCAGTTGAAGACGAGCGAGGTGGGGCAGACGACGAGCGCCGGGGCCTTCTCGCCGCGGACGCGCGGCAGCGAGAGCCACGCGAGCGTCTGGATCGTCTTGCCGAGGCCCATCTCGTCGGCGAGGATGCCGAACTGCCCGCGCGCCTCGAGGTAGCGGAGCCAGGCGACGCCGGTCGTCTGGTAGGGGCGCAGGAGCGACTTGATCGGCTCGACGAGCGGGGCGGGCTTGAGCTCGGCGAGGATCTGCTCGGTGTCGGCCTCGTGGAGCCAGCTCTCGGGGGCGCTCTCGATGACGACGCCGGACCCGGCGAGCGAGTCGAGCGTCTTCTTGATGAAGTGGGTGTGGACGGAGAGGACGCGGCGCATCGCGCCGGGTCCGTCCTTCTTGTTCTTGCGCGGGCGGCCGCGGGTGCCGACGGTGACCTCGTCGAGGATGCCGTTGAGGTCGTCGATCGCGTCGCGGTCGAAGAGGATGACGCGCCCGTTGCGGCTCACGAACGAGTGCTCGCCGGCGGAGCGGTACTCGTCGTCGGTGAGCGTGACCGACCCGCTGCGGTTGGAGAGCGTGTAGCCGAACTCGAAGGCGTTGGCGGAGGGGTTGTTCGCGATCGTGACGCGGGGACCGACGCGGACGAACGTGCGCTGCCAGGCCTGGAGGGACTTGTCGAGGACGACGCGCCAGTAGTGGCGCTGGAGGGTGGGCGCGGTGGCGGCGAAGAAGTCGAGGACCTTGTCGTCACCGACGATGGCGGGCAGCGTCCAGGTCTGCTCCTCGGGCGGCGCGTCGGGGGGCGAGGCGAAGGCGAGCCCGAGCTTGGCGAGGCGGTCGAGCGCTCGGCGCTCGGCGGCGATGTTTCGGGCGTAGAAGAGGAACGGGTCCTCGGGATCGGCGATCGTGAACTGGTCGGTGGCCTTGGCGGAGACGACGTCCACCGTGATCGGCGCGGCGGCCTGGGGGGCGGATGCCTCGGCGGCGGAACCGTCCTCGCCGGAGCCGTCCTCGGACGCGCGCGCGCGAACGGGCGCCGCGGCGGGGAGGCCGGAATAGACGGCCTTGAGCGAGAGCACGAGCGAGGCGGGGCTCCCGGTCACGCCGAGCGTGAACTTGGGGCGGCCGGGGCGGATGGTGAAGGCGTCCTCGTCGACGCGGTTGTCGATGCCGCCCGGACCGAGGATGTCCCGCAGGCTGCGCATGTTGCCGACCGTCGGGCCCTCGCCGCGGATCTCGCGCCGGAGGAAGTCGATCGACTCGCGGTGCGGGAGGCGGTAGAAGGGCTGGAAGTAGACGGCCCCGTAGGCGGAGGGAATCGGGTCCCGAAGCGGCCAGAGCGAGGCGCCGGACAGGGCGTAGACGCGGTCGCGGCGCCAGTCGGCGGGGTCGCGGAAGACGAGGAAGCGCGGCGGCGGCGGCGTGGCGTCCGGCGCCGCGTCGGAAGGAGCCGGCACGTCGACCGCCACGGAGAGCAGCAGCGAGCCGGTCTCCTTGTCCAGGTCGATGACGAGGCGCGAGCGAAGGGCGCGCTCGACGGGCTTCACGGAGACGGGTTCGCCGCGGACGGTGCGGAGCGGGAGGCGGTCCTCGGCCAGCCGGTCGAGCACCTCGGCGAACTTGCGGGCGTCGAGCGGCAGGGCGGGGGATGCGGATTCGGGGGAGGAGGGCGGGAAGAGGTGCTCCAGCGTGAAGAGCATGTCGTCCTCCTCCGGGGACGCCTCGTAGTCGACCCTGTGGGAGGCGATGTCGCGCAGGCTGACGGGGCGCGGCTTGTCGCGGCTGATGGAGACGACGAGCGGGACGGACCCCTTGGCGAGGAAGCGGTCGAACCAGTCGTCGGGGACGTAAAATCCGATGTCGGGGCGATCGGGGGAAAGGACGGGGCGCGGACCGTGGAGCGCGGCGGGGCGGGGCGGG
>CACWKU010000245.1 GCA_902761575.1 uncultured bacterium | reverse complement strand
GGCGGCGAACGCCGCGCGACCGGCGAGTCCGCGCTCGCGGGCGAGGAGCTTCGCCTCGGTCTCGCCCCAATCCTCCCCGAGCGGCGCCGCCGCGCGGCAGAGCGCGCGGGCGAGCGGCGGGAGGGGCCTGGCGGCTGCGGCGAGGGCCTCCGCCCAGGCGGGCGTCCACTCGGTCGCGCCGATCGGGCCGAACGATTCGTAGAGTTCGTCGGGGACGTCGCGCGCGGCGGCGGCGAGCGTCCCGGCGAGCGCGGCCGACGCCTCGTAGGCGCCCTCGGAGATCGGCGCGTCCGGCAGCTCCGGGGCGCCCTCGGGGGCGTCCCCGGCGTGCGCCATCAGGTACGAGAAGGCGCGGTAGGGCGTGAGGCCGCAGGGATGCGCGCGGTGGAGCGCGGCGACGGCGCCGTCGAGCGAGCGCCGCGTCGCGCGCAGGTCGGCGAGCGTCGCGTCCCACGCCTCGGGCGGCTCGGTGCCGCCGTAGTCGAGCGACTCCTTGAACTGGCGCAGCACCTCGGCCTTGCCGGCCTTGTTCGAGTGCAGCTCGAGGCAGAACGGCGCGAGGCCGATCTTGCGCAGGCGGCGCTGCACCACCTCGAGCGCGGCGCGCTTCTCGGCGACGAAGAGCACGGTCTTGCCGGCGGCCATGCAGCAGGCGATGAGGTTCGTGATCGTCTGCGACTTGCCCGTGCCGGGCGGCCCGTGCAGGACGAAGTTGCGACCGCGCACGGCGGCCATCACGGCGGAGAGCTGCGAGGAGTCCGCGGCGACGGGGCACGGCGGCCAGGCGGCGTCCGAGAGCGCGTCGACCTGCGAGGGGTCGACCGCCGCGACGCCGTCGTCGAACGCGCCGCCGCCCGCGAGCAGGTGCGCGACGATCGGCGACCTGGCCAGGTCGTCGAGGCGCGACGAGAGGTCGCGCCACATCAGGAACTTGTTGAACGAGAAGCGGCCGATCCAGACCTCGGGCTCGACCGACCACTCCGCGAGCGGCGCGACGGCGGCGCGGTAGGACGCGAGGACCTTCGCGAGGTCGACGCCGTGCTCGTCCTCGGGCATCGGGTCCGCGCCCGGGACCTCGACGCGCTGCTCGCGGCGGAGCATCTCGAGGAGCGTGACGTTCGGCGCGGGGTCCTCGTCCGTGCGGCGCAGCGAGAAGCCTTCCTTTCCAGGGAGGCGCTTCAGCTCGACGGGGTAGAGCACGAGCGGCGCGCGGTAGACCGGCGCCGAGCCGCCCTTGCCGTCCTTCCACTTCAGGACTCCGAGCGCGAGGAAGAGCGTGCACGTGCCGCCCTCCTCCAGGTCGTTGCGCGCCGCACGGTAGAGGCCGAGCAGGCGCTTGTAGGCGTTGCCCGACTCGCCCGCGAGCGCGTAGAGCCGCCCGCCCGCGCACTCCTTCGAGAGGAACTCGCGGGCCTTCCGCTCCTCCTCCGTGCCGGCTTGCGGATCGACTCCCCCACCCGCCTCCGGCGGGAGCCCCCTCAGGGAGGGGGCCGGCGCGGGCGATTCGCCCGCGCCGGACTGCGCGGCAGGATCGGAGACCGGAGCCGCGGCCGGCGCGGCGGGTGCCGGCTTCGCGGCGTCCGCGAAGAGCGCGGCGATCCTCGGGCCCTTCTCGGGGACCTCGATGATGCGGTAGACCTTGTCCTCGGCGACGGCGTCCTCGAGGAACTCGGGCGCGTCGAAGGCGAGGCGGACGGCGCCGGCGCCGTCCTTGAAGTTGAGGAGGCGGTTGCGGCGCGATAGGTCGAGCAGCATCGAGCACCAGTGCGCGACGCGGGGCGGCAGCTTCGGGACGGCGGCCTCCTGCGGCGGCGTGGCGGGGTCCGTCCCCGCGGCGGTGTCTGCGGCGTTCTTCGGTTCGGTGTCGGTCGTCTCGGCCATCGTCGTGCTCCTGCGCGGAAACGCATCCGCGATGCCCGTGCATTCTACACGTTCCCGCGCCCGCGCGCAACGCGAAACGCCGCTTGCTTTTTTCATTCCCTGCGGAGCGCGGTTCTGCTAGAATTCGGTCCCGCATCCGTTCCACGCCCCCTTCACTTCGCGCCGGCGCTTTCCCCTTTTCGGCCTCCACGGCCCCTCAACCCCGTCCTCCCCATGGCCTCCCCCGATTCCCCCATCCTCTCCCCCGAGCGCAAGGAGCACTTCGACGAGCTCGTCGACCAAGGGCTCTGGGGCCAGATCTCCGCCGAACTCGCGGACCTGCCCGCCGCCGACGTCGCGGAGCTGCTCTCGCACTACGGCGAGGATTCGCTCGCCCGCCTCTTCGAATGCCTCCCCGCGGAGATCAAGCCCGACGTCCTCGCCGAGCTCCCCGCCGACCTCGCCGCCGGACTCGCCGCCGCGATGCCCGCCGCCGACGCCGCCGACATCGTCAACGAGATGGCCCCCGACGACGCCGCCGACGTCCTCGGCGAGCTCGACGACAAGGAGGTCTCCTCCAAGATCATCGAGGGGATGGACGACGAGAACGCCGACGACGTCTCGCGCCTGATGACCTACCCGGAGGACTCCGCCGGCGGCATCATGACGACGGACCTCGTCTCGCTCCACCCGGACCAGACGGTCGACGACGCGCTCGACGCCATCGCCCGCAGCGAGGACGACGAGCACGTCTACCAGGTCTACGTCGTCGACCGGGACGACAAGCTCCTCGGCGCGATCACGATCTGGGACCTGCTGCGCCAGAAGGTCCGCTCCGCGAAGCTCGGCGACATCATGGCGACGGACGTCCTCTCCGTCCGCTCCGACGCCGACCAGGCCGACGTGGCGGAGACGATGGCCAAGTACGACCTCTCCGTGATCCCCGTCGTCGACGACCGCGGATACCTTCTCGGCCGCATCACCCACGACGACGCCACCGACATCATCAAGGAGGAGGCCGAGGAGGACATCCTCAGCCTCGCCGGCACGACCGACGACGAGCTCGGCAACGTCTCCGCCTGGCGCTCCTGCTGGTACCGCCTGCCGTGGCTCTTCATCACGCTCCTGGGCGGCGTCGTCACCGCGTCGATCATGAGCTCGTTCGGCAAGGTCTTCGGCCTCGTCATCGTCCTCGCCGCGTTCATCCCCAACGTGATGGGCATGGGCGGCAACACGGGCCTGCAGAGCTCCGTCCTCATGATCCGCGAGATCGCGTCCGGCTCCGGCCGCCGCCACTCGCTCGGCCGCCTCTTCCTCCACGAGCTGCGCACCGGCGCGCTGATGGGCATCATCTGCGGCATCGGCATCTTCCTCAGCGCCCTCGCGATCCTCTACGCGACGCCCTCCGGCCGCGAGGGCGCGGCCGCCGTCGCCGCCAACGCCGGCCTCGGCGCGTGCGCGCCGTTCGCCGTCGCCGCCACCGCCGGCCTGGCGCTCT
>CACWKU010000244.1 GCA_902761575.1 uncultured bacterium | reverse complement strand
GCCGCGAAGCGCGCCGCCGACGCCCTCGCCGGCGGCGCCCGCGTCGCGGGCGGCGCGGAGGCCGTCCGCGACCTCGCCGCGATCCCCGACGCGGACCTCGTCGTCTGCGCGATGGTCGGCATGGCCGCGCTCGGGCCCGTCCTCGCCGCGATCGACGCCGGCCACGACGTCGCCCTCGCGACGAAGGAGGTCCTCGTCGCCGCCGGCGAGCTCGTCACGGCGCGCGCCCGCGAGAAGGGCGTGGACCTGCTGCCGATCGACAGCGAGCACAGCGCGATCTTCCAGGCCCTGAACGACTGCGGCCGCCTCCCGGCCTGCGTCCGCGGCCGCGCGAGGCCCGGCCTCCCGTCGGCGCCCTCGGAGCCCATCGTCCGGAAGCTCTGGCTCACCGCGTCGGGCGGCCCGTTCTTCTTCCGCCCCGAGGTCGACTTCGCGAAGGTCACGCCCGCGCTCGCGCTGAAGCACCCGCGCTGGAGGATGGGGCCGAAGGTGACGATCGACTCGGCCACGATGATGAACAAGGGCCTCGAGATCCTCGAGGCGCGCTGGCTCTTCGACGTCCCGGCCGACCGCATCGGCGTCCTCGTCCATCCCGAGAGCATCGTCCACTCGCTCGTCGAGTTCGAGGACGGCGCGCAGCTGGCGCAGCTCGGCGTGCCGGACATGCGCCTGCCGATCCAGTACGCGATGACCTGGCCCGACCGCGCGGCGAACGGAGCGCTGCCGCGCCTCTCGCTCGCCGAGGCGGGCGAGCTGCACTTCCGCGAGCCCGACCCGGAGCGCTTCCCGTGCCTGCGCATCGCGCGCGACGCCTGCGCCAAGGGCGGCACCGCGACGTGCGCGATGAACGCCGCCAACGAGGTCGCCGTCCAGGCGTTCCTCGCGGGGAAGGCGTCCTTCCCCGCGATCTGGGAGACCGTCGGGCGCGTGGCGGACGAGACCCCGCCCTGCGTCGGCGCGCCCGACCTCGGCGCGATCCTCGCCGCCGACGCCTGGGCGCGCGCCCGCGCCGCGGAGCTCCTCGCATGAGCGCGCCGTTGCTCTCCGTCGTCGTCCCGACGAAGAACGAGATCGCGAACGTCGCCGACTGCCTCGCCTGCTTCCGCGAGGCGGCGGCGCGCGGCGACGTCGAGACGATCGTCGTCGACAACGCGAGCCCCGACGGCACCGCGGAGGCCGCCCGCGCGGCCGGCGCCCGCGTCTTCGGGCAGGGCCCCGAGCGCTGCGCGCAGCGCAACCGCGGCGTCCGCGAGGCCGCCGCGCCGTGGGTCCTCTTCGTCGACGCCGACATGCGCGTCCCTCCGGACACCCTCGCCGAGATCCTCGGCCGGATCGCGGAGGACCGCGTCGACGCGCTCTACGTCCGCGAGGTCCGGACCGGCCCCGGCCTCCGCACGCGCGCCCGGAACTTCGAGCGGAGCTTCTACGACGCGACCTGCATCGACGGCCTCCGCGTCTTCCGCAAGTCCCTCCTCGAGCGGGCCGGCGGCTTCGACGAGACGCTCTTCGCCTGCGAGGACTGGGACCTCGACCGCCGCGTCCTCGCGCTCGGCGCCCGCACCGCGCTCACGGACCGCGCCCTCCTCCACGACGAGCGGCGCCTTTCGCTTCCGGGGCTGCTCCGCAAGAAGCGCTACTACGCGGGCTCCTTCGACGCCTATCGGAGGAAGTGGGGGAACGACGCCACGGTCCGGCGCCAGTTCGGGCTCGGATACCGGTTCTTCGGCGTCTTCCTCGAGAACGGCAAGTGGCGCCGCGTCCTCCGCCACCCGATCCTCTTCGCCGCCGTGATGCTCGAGCGGTTCGCCGTCGGCATGGTCTTCCTCCTCGCGCGGCCACCGCGCCGGGCGGCGCGGCGACCGTCGTGAAGGTGAAGACGGGCGTCGTCCACCTCTGCTGCGCCGCGCCCTCGGCCTCCGCCCCGCCCCCGCCGACCGCACCGCCTGGCGGCAGTAGGTTGCGTTCCGGGGCCGTTTCTGCTAGTCTCCGCGCCCTTCCGAAACGCAACCGCCACGAAAGGCACACCCATGGAATCCCTGTCCGACCTCGGCCTCACCGAACTCCAGCTCGAAATCCGCAGCACCTGCCGCGAAATCGGCGAGAAGAAGATCCTCCCCGTCCGCGAGAAGTACGACGCGGAGGGGATCTTCCCCACCGACATCGCGAAGGACTTCGCCGAGGCCGGCCTCTTCGGCCTCTTCATCCCCGAGGAGTTCGGCGGCATGGGCGGCGGGACGATGGACATGGTCGTCGCCGTCGAGGAGCTCTCCAAGTACTGCGCCGGCATCGCCCTCTCGCTCTTCGGCACCGCGCTCGGCACGCTCCCGATCCTGCTCTGCGGCAGCGAGGAGCAGAAGAGGAAGTACCTTCCGCGCATCGCCGAGGGGACGATCGCCGCGTTCGCGCTCACCGAGGCGAACGCCGGGTCCGACGCCGCCGGCGTCCGCACGACCGCGGTCGAGGACGGCGACTGCTACGTCCTGAACGGCACCAAGCAGTGGATCACCAACGGCGGCGAGGCCGACATCTACACCGTCTGCGCGATGACCGATCCCGGCCGCGGCGCTCGCGGCGCGTCGTTCTTCATCGTCGAGAAGGGCACGCCCGGCTTCAGCTTCGGCAAGAAGGAGAACAAGATGGGCATCCGCGCAAGCGCGACGCGCGAGCTCGTCTTCCAGGACTGCCGCGTCCCGAAGGAGAACCTCATCTGGGGCCGCGGGCGCGGCTTCTTCGTCGCGATGAAGACGCTCGACCAGAGCCGCCCGTCCGTCGCCGCGCAGGCGCTCGGCATCGCCGAGGGCGCGCTCGAGTGCGCCGTGAGGTACTCGCGCGAGCGCCGGCAGTTCGGCCAGCCGCTCTGCGCCAACCAGGGCTACCTCTTCATGCTCTCCGACATGGCGATGAAGGTCGAGGCCGCCAAGGCGCTCGTCTACCGCTGCGCGCAGGCGATGGACTCCGGCATCAAGGACTTCTCCAAGATCTCCGCGATGGCCAAGTGCTTCGCCTCCGACGTGGCGATGTCCGTGACGACGGACGCCGTCCAGGCGCTCGGCGGCTACGGCTACATGAAGGAGTACCCCGTCGAGAAAATGATGCGCGACGCCAAGATCACGCAGATCTACGAGGGCACCAACCAGATCCAGCGCGACGTCATCGGCAAGGCGCTCATCAAGGAGGCCGCCTCCGGCCAGATCTAGCGCGGTCGCCGCACGATGCCGGACGCCGGACGACAGACGTCGAAGACCGTCGCGGCGGCCGCGCTGGCGCTGATCGCCGCGACCGTCGCGGCCGCAGACCCCGCCACGAACGCAGCGACCGGGCGCGTCTGGCGGCGCGCGGACGGCGCCGCCGCTCTCTGGGGCGTCCCGTCCGAGGTGCAGCGCGCGCCCGG
>CACWKU010000243.1 GCA_902761575.1 uncultured bacterium | reverse complement strand
GGCGGGGGCGGCCGGCGCGGGCGCATCGCCGCCGCGGGAGCCGGAGGCGAGCCAGATTCCGCCGGCGACGAGGATCGCGAGGACGGCGACGGCGCCCGCGGCGAGCGCGAGCCGACGCGGGGTGAAGGCGCGGCGGAGGGAAGCTCCGAGGTTCGCGAAGAAAAGGGCGGCTGCGTTCGGCGCGTCGGAGCGCGGCCCGCGGCGGCGCCGCGGCGCCTTGGCGACGACGATCTCCTCGTCCTCGTCGGTTGCGGCGGGGACTGGGGCGGTCGCCTTCGCGGCGACGATCTCCTCGTCGGCCGCCGTGTCGACCGGTCGCCGCCGGGCGGGCGCCAGCGGTGCGGAGGCGATGGCCGGTTTCGCGGGACCGGGTTCGGCGGCGGGCGCGGAGCGGGGCAGGGGACGGGGCTCGGGAAAACGGAACGCGGGACCTTCGAGAGGAATGGGATCCGGCGCGACGGGCTTTCCGGTCCCGGAAAGGGCCGTGCCGGGACAGGCGGCGGAAGAAGGCTCCGGGAGCTTCTTCGCGGCGGGCGGCGGAATGAACTCGGCGCGCTCGCCCGGGCGCATCTCGATCTGCGGTGACGGGAGCGGCGCGGGGGCCGGCATGCCGGGCTCGAGCGCCGCGACGCGCTTCTCCGGCTGCGGCTGGCGGGCGGGGCGGAGTTCGAAGGCGAGGGGAGTCGTGTCGACGACCTTTTC
The DNA here is from genome assembly GCA_902761575.1 of uncultured bacterium. GTDB lineage: Bacteria > Verrucomicrobiota > Kiritimatiellia > RFP12 > UBA3636 > UBA3636. The sequence goes on along the minus strand of CACWKU010000243.1, from coordinate 2,691 downwards.
GACCGGCTTCGCCGTTTCGGCGGCGGAGGGCCGAGGCGCGTCCGCGGCGGGCGCGCCCGAGGGCTTCGCATCGTCGGAAACGCCGGGAAGAGGAATCGCGCGGCGCGGCTTGGCGGCCAGGGAGAAGAGATCGCCCGAGTCCTCGCCGTCGTTGGTTTCGCCGGTCTCGGCGGCGGGCGCGGGGGCGGCGGCGGGCGCGGGAGCGGGAGCAACCGGCGCGGGGGCGGGCGCCGCCTTCGGTGCCGGCGAACCGCCGCCGCCTTTCATCGGCTGCGAGGCGAACTCCTTCACGAGGGGCTCGGGATCGAGGCCGACGGCGCGGGCGAAGAGGCGGATGAATCCCTTGGCGTAGATTGGCGCGGCGAAGGAGGAGAAGTCGTCGTGCTCCATCTCCTGGAGCTGGCGCGTCATGATCTGCGTCGAGTTCTTGATGTCCTCGAGGGAGAGGCCCTTGGCCTCGCGTGCTTGTCGTAGGGTTTCGCCGACGGACATGGGACGGATTGTCTCCGGAAGAAAACGATGGAATGGGTTTCGCTGACGGGGGTTAATCCTACCAGAAATCGTTCTCCGCGGCAAGGTTTTTCGGCCTGCCGCCGGGTTCGGGGACCGGGTCCGGAGCCGCCGATTGTCCCGTTTGCCCTTTTCTGGTAGCATAACCCCCCGAAAAGAACGATGGAACCCGATGCTTCGGCGATTCCGGAGGATGAAAACGATGAAAGACGACCGCCCCTGCGTCCCCTGGGACATGATGAACGCGTTCATGGTGGACGTGTTCGCGAAGTACGGCGTGCCCGAGGAGGACGCCCGCATCTGCGCCGACGTGCTGCTCGAGTCCGACCGCCGCGGCATCGAGAGCCACGGCTGCAACCGTTTCAAGCCGATCTACCTGGACCGCATCGAGAAGGGCACGCTCCTTCCGGTCACGAGGACCGACATCGTCAAGGAGACGCCCACGACCGTCGTCATGGACGCCAACAACGGAATGGGCATGGTCGCGAGCCACCGGATGATGACGATGCTCATCGAGAAGGCACGGACCTACGGCATGGCCGGCGGCACGATCTTCAACTCGACGCACTACGGCATCGCCGGCTACTGGACGACGATGGCCGAGAAGGCCGGAATGATCGGCATCTCCGGCACGAACGCCCGCCCGTCCGTCGCCCCGACCTTCGGCGTCGAGCCGATGATGGGCACGAACCCGCTCACGTTCACGATGCCGACGGACGAGGGCTTCCCGTTCAACTTCGACTGCGCCACGTCGATCGTGCAGAACGGCAAGATCGAGTTCTACGAGCGCAGCGGCAAGCCGACGCCCGCGGGGCTGGTCGTCACGAGGGACGGCGGCACCATGACCGACTCCGGCGAGATCCTCGCCGAGATGCGCAAGGGCAACTGCGCGCTGCTCTCGATCGGCGGCCTCGGCGAGGAGACCGGCGGCTACAAGGGCTACGGCTTCACGACGATCGTCGAGATCCTCTCCGCCGCGCTCGCGGGCGGCCCCTACATGAAGGAGCTCTCCGGCAAGGGGCCGGACGGCAAGGACCGGATGTACCGCCTCGGCCACTTCTTCTTCGTGGTCAACCCGGAGTTCTTCATGGGGCTCGACACGTTCCGGAAGACCGCGGGCGGCATCTGCCGCGAGCTCCGCGCCTCGACGAAGGCCCCCGGTGCCGAGCGCATCTACACCGCCGGCGAGAAGGAGTGGATCGCCTGGCAGGAGCGCAAGGACAGGGGCGTCCCCGTCGGCGAATCGATCCAGAGGGAGCTCGTCGAGCTTCGCGACCGTTTCTCGCTCCCCTACCGCTTTCCGTTCGAGGCGTAGCCGGAGTCCGTGCCGGCCGGAGGCGCCGGAAGGACGCCGAGGATCGCGTCGAGGACGTCGCCGAGGCGGGCGGTGGCGTCGGAGGCGAGGAGGCGCAGGACGAGCCAGCCGTGGCGCTGCAGCGCGAGGTCCTTCTCGCGGTCGCGGCGGTAGCTCTCCTCGGAGAGGTGCCGCGCGCCATCGAGCTCCACGGCGAGGCGCGCGTCGCGGCAGAGCAGGTCGACCTCGAGCGTCGCGCCGCCGCGGAATGGGATCGGCAGCGCCGCGTTGAGCGCGAAGCGCCCGCGCGCGGCGGGGAGCGTCTCGAGCCGCCGGAAGAGGAACGCCTCGGCCGCGCTTCGGGCGCGCAGGACCTCGGCGACGCCCTCCGGCGGCGCGCTCCACGCGGCGCGGACGAAGAGCTCCGCGAGCTGCGCGTCGGCGCCGTCCGCGCAGAGCCGCCGCGCGCTCGCGGCGTAGGTTTCGCTCCACGCCGGATCGAGCGGGACCGCGACGCCGTCCGGCCACCCCGCCACGGCCGTGACGGGCATCCGCACCGCGTAGCCGATCGCGTCGTAGGCCTCGACGCGCCGGTCGAACATCCGCGCGAGCGAGGGAACGCCGAGGTCGGCGTAGTCGTAGATGCGCACCTCGCGCTTGCCCTCGAAGCGGCGGTGGAGGCGCCCGGCGTATTGCGCGAGCCGACCCCGCCACGAGAGCGGCGTCGCCAGGAGAAGCGTGTCGAGCCGCGGGTCGTCGAACCCCTCGCCGAGGAGCGGCCCGGTGGCGACGAGCGCGCGCCCCTCCCCCGCCGGCACGGCGGCGATCTCGGCGGACGCCGCGGCGAGCGCCTTCGCGCCGAGGCCGCCGACGAGCTCGAAGACGTG
>CACWKU010000242.1 GCA_902761575.1 uncultured bacterium | reverse complement strand
CCCCGCCGCCGAGCCCGCGGCCCCCGTCGCAGAGCCTCCTGCCGCCGAGCCCGTGGCCGCCCCCGCCGCCGAACCCGAGGCCCCCGCCGCGGAGGAGCCCGCGGCGTAGCCGGCCGTGGCCCGGTCGACCGCAGACTCCTGGTTCTCCGTCGCGGCGGTCGCGGCGGACTGCGCGGCCGCGTTCGGCGCGGTCTACCTCGCGGTCTGGCTCCGATTCGAGTCGGGCTGGTTCTCCATCCCGTTCGGCACGCCGATCGACCTCTACTCCGCCTACTGGAAGCTGGCGGCGGCCGCCGCCGTTCTCGCCTACGCTTCGCTGCGCGCGCTGAAGCTCTACAAGCGCCCGCAGCGCGGCACGTTCCACGCGCACGTCCCGCGGCTCGTCCGCGGCGCGCTCGCCGTCACGGTCGCGCTGCTCGTCGGCGTCGCGCTCGTTCGCAACTACTACAACGTCTCCTCGGGCGTCGTGGTGGTCTTCTTCTTCGCCTTCTCGGCGCTGTTGCTGCTGGAGCGCGCGCTGCTCTTCCGCGCCGAGATCCTCGCCGCGCGCCGCGCGCTGCCGACGAACCGCGTCCTGATGGTCGGGACGGACTCCACCGCCGCCCGCCTCGCCCGCTGTTTCGCCGGCGACGCGCGCCTGCGCGTCCGCGTCTCGGGATTCCTCCGCTCCAGGCCCGGCGAGACGCCCGACCCGGCGATCGACCCGGCCAACGTCCTCGGCGACGCCGCCGACTTTCGCTCCGTGCTCGAGGCGCTGCCGGACATCGTCCAGGTCATCGTCACCAACCCCGGCGGCGACTCCTCCCTGCTCTACGACCTGGCCTCCGAGTGCGAGAAGCGGATGATCCGCTTCAACGTCGTGCCCGACCTCTTCCGGATGCTCACGCTCTCGCTGGAGGTGGAGACGATCGACGACGTACCGCTGCTGGGCCTCGCGCGCGCGCCGCTCGAGAAGTTCCGCAACCGCGTCGCCAAGCGCCTCGAGGACGTCGCCGGCGCCCTCGTGGGGCTCCTCGTCTCGGCGCCGATCGTCGCCGTGCTCGCCGTCCTCGTGAAGCGAGAGTCGCCCGGTCCGGTCTTCTACCGCCAGACGCGCTGCGGCTACGGCGGCCGTCCCTTCACGATCTACAAGCTCCGCTCGATGCGGCAGGACGCCGAGGCCGCCACCGGCGCGGTCTGGGCGGCGGAGGACGACCCCCGCCGCACGCGCATCGGCGCGTTCATGCGCTCGCACAACCTCGACGAGCTGCCGCAGTTCTGGAACGTCCTCAAGGGCGACATGTCGCTCGTCGGCCCGCGCCCCGAGCGCCCGGAGTTCGTCGAGCGCTTCGCCGAGAAGATCAACCACTACATGCGCCGCCACGACTGCCTGCCCGGCATCACCGGCTGGGCGCAGGTCCACGGCCTCCGAGGCAACACCTCCATCGAGGACCGCCTCCACGCCGACCTCTGGTACCTCGAGAACTGGTCCCTCGCCCTCGACCTCAAGATCCTCCTCCGCACCCTCTTCGCCGTCCGCAACGCCTACTAGCCCCTCTCGTCACTCGTCACTCGTCACTCGTCACTCGTCACTCGTCACTCGTCACTCGTCACTCGTCACTCGTCACTCGTCACTCGTCACTCGTCACTCGTCACTTGAACCCGATCCACCCCTTCGACCTCACGGTCTTCTCGAACATCCCGCTCTGGGCCGCCTTCTTCTCGTGGTGCTCGGCGCAGGCGATCAAGCTCGCCATCGACTTCGCGAAGACGCGCCGCGTGGACTTCCGCTACTTCGTCTCCACGGGCGGGATGCCGAGCGCGCACTCCGCCACGGTGACGGGCCTCGCGACGGCGCTCGGACTCACGCAGGGCTGGGACGCCCCGGTCACGGCGCTCGCCTCGGTCTTCGCGATCATCACGATGTTCGACGCGGCGACGGTCCGCCACGCCGCGGGCCTGCAGGCGCAGGTCCTCAACGAGATCGTGGAGGAGCTGCGCAAGGAGCGCCGCCTCCGCGCCGCCAAGCTCAAGGAGCTCCTCGGCCACACCCGCACGGAGGTCCTCGCGGGCTTCCTGTGGGGCATCGCCTTCTCGACCGCCTTCACCCTCGCCTGGGTCCGCCTCCGGGGATGAAGGACGCCCCTCGCAGCCCGTCCCGCGCCGCCACGCGCGAGCGTCTCCTCGAGGCGGCCTGCGCGCTGTTCGCCGAGCGCGGCTGGCACGGCGCGCGCGTGCAGGACGTCTGCCGCGCGGCCGACGCCAACATCGCCGCCGTGAACTACCACTTCGGCGGCAAGGAGGGGCTCTACCGCGCCGTCTGGGACCGCGCGCTCGCCGACGCCGTGGACGCCGACGGCATCGGGCTCTCCTCCCTCTCGGCCGACGCCGACCGGGAGTGGCTCTACAAGTACGTCCGCGCGTGCGTGTCCTCGGTCTTCGACACCGGCGCGGGCGGCGTCCTGCGCCGCCTGATGACGCACGAGGTGTCCTCACCCTCGCCGGTCTCGCAGGACATCCTCTCCAACCACATCGCCCCGCGCTACGCGGAGCTCGCCGCGCGCCTGCGCCGGACGATCGGCCCCAACGCGACCGACTACCAGGTCGGGCTCTGCGTCTTCGCGATCAACGCGCTCTTCAGCTGCCTCGCGATGAACGTGACGGCGCGCCGCGCGCTCTTCCGCACCGACACGCCCTCGCCCGCCGAGGCCGAGCACTTCACGCGCGAGATCTGCGCGTTCCTCCTCGGCGGCATCCGCGCCCTCCGCGGCGTCCCGCCCGAGGTCCGCCGTCCCCGCGCCTAGCCGGGCGCGCTAGTCCGCGCGCTCCCAGCGGCCGATGACGGGCGTGCCCCAGAGGCGGGTGAGGCCGAGGCAGCGGCAGCAGCCCTCGAGGAGGGCGGAGAGCGGCCTGCACCTCAGGGCCCGGTGGACGACCATCGGGAGGAAGAACTGCGCGTAGCGGCCGGTCTCGCGGAAGCCCGCGGCGGCGAAGCCCTCGCGCACCTGCCTGTGCCGGAAGAGCGTCCAGTGGCGCGTGTTCCTCTCGAACCTCTTCTTCGCCTTGAAGAGCGCCGGCGCGATCGCGTTGAGGCTCTGCGAGGTCGGGTAGTCCGTGATCACGGGGCCGCGCGAGACGCGGCACATCTCCTTCACGAGCTGCGGCCAGCGCTCGCAGTGCGTGAGCATGCGGACGGCGACGACGGCGTCGAAGCTCCCGTCCGGATACGGCAGCTCGACCACGTTGCCGACCTCGAACGAGCAGCGTCCGGCGTCGACGAGGTCCGCGATCCGGTGGCGGCAGCTCGGCGCGCTGCCGATCACGGAGACCTTGTAGCCCGCGTCCGCGAGCGGATGCGCGAGCTGCCCGTGGCCGCCGCCGACGTCGAGGACGGTCGCGCCCGGCGCGACGCGCGCCCCGAGCAGCTTCATCACGCCGCGCTCCTGCACCTTCAGCATCCACGCGCCCGTCGCGCCGCGGAAGCGCGTGGCGTAGTCGTCGTTGGAGGTCTCGATGTCGGCCGTCTCGGGGAACGGCGAGGAGGTGTCGGTGTCGGGGTCCATGGTCGGGTCAGGGAAGGACGGTGCCGCGCCAGCCGAGCTTGGTGCGCAGGGGCGCGAAGGGGTCGGCGTCGGGCAGGGAGAGGAGGCGGACGCGGAGGGCGGCGGTGGTCGCGGAGAACGTGTCGCCCGGGCGCAGGCGCGCGCACAGGACGCCGTCGGCCGAGAAGGCGACCGGCGCCTCGGACCGCGCGACGCGCACCGTGACGACGCTCTCCGCCGGCAGCACGAGCGGCCGCGTCGCGAGCGTGTGCGGGCACACGACCGTCGCCACGAACGCCGGCGCCGCCGGCAGCAGGATCGGCCCGCCCGCCGAGAGCGAGTAGGCGGTGGAGCCCGTCGGAGTCGCGAGGATCAGGCCGTCGCAGAGGAAGGTCGAGACGTCGCGCCCGTCGACGGAGAGCTCCAGCGCGGCGACGCGGCCCGTCTCGCCGCGCATCGCGACGAGGTCGTTGAGCGCCAGGCGCGCGGCGCCCGCGCGGCCGTTGCCGCCGCGCCGCACCTGCGCGCGCAGGAGCGAGCGCTCCTCGACGGCGCACTCGCCGTCGCGCGCGGCGCGCAGCGCCTCCTCGAGCCCCTCGAGGGGCGTCGCGGTGAGGTAGCCCAGGGAGCCGGCGTTGACGCCGAGGAACGGGATGCCGAGCGCGGAGCGCTCGCGCACGGCGCGGAGCATCGAGCCGTCGCCCCCGAGGACGAGGAAGAGGTCGGCGCGGCGCGCCTGCGCGGGCGCGACGAGCGAGACGCCGAGCGCCTTCGCGGCGCGGCGGACGCGGTCGAGCGCGCCGCGCGCGGCGGGCAGGGTTTCGTTGCACAGGACGCAGACCTTCATCGCGGCTTCGCCTTCCTACTTGACCTGCATGGTGAACTCGGCCTGGCGCGGCGCCTTCGCGGCGGCGGCGTCCTCCTCCCGCGGGCGCGCCAGGTCGCGCGCCTCCTCGATCTTCTCGAGGTCGTCGAGGCTCGCGAGCCCGAAGTGCTCGAGGAAGGCGGGGGTGGTGCCGAAGAGGAACGGGCGGCCGGGCAGGTCGCTGCGGCCGACGATGCGGACGAGCCCCATCTCCATGAGGGCCTTGATGACGTGGCCGGCGTTGACGCCGCGGACGCTCTCGATCTCGCTGCGCGAGACGGGCTGGCGCCACGCGACGATGGCGAGCGTCTCGATCGCCGGACGCGAGAGGACGGTGGCGCGACCCTTGCTCAGCATCTGGCGCAGCCACGGGCCGCAGGCGGCGCTGCTCATGAGGCGGTAGCCGCCGCCGACCTCCGCCAGCTCGAACCCGACGCCGGCGGCGGCGAGGCGCTCGCGCACCTCCTCGACGGCCTTGCGGACCTCGGCGGGCGGGCAGATCTTGGCGGCGGGCGTCGCGGCGGCCTCGCGGTCGCGCGCCTCGCGCGCGGCGC
>CACWKU010000241.1 GCA_902761575.1 uncultured bacterium | reverse complement strand
GCGGCCGCGGCGCCGCCGGAGAAGGCGGCTGCGGCGCGGGAGAGGAAGCCGGGGACGGCGCGCGCGAACTTCCCGAAGGGCGCGTTGGCGGCGCGCGCGGAGGACTCCGCGGAGGGCCCGAGGCGCGCGGCGAGCGCGAAGTACGCGGCCGCGGCGGCGGCCGCGGCGACGGCGAGGCTGATTCGCGTTCGGGTGGTCACGGTCCGGCTCCTCCGCCCCGGTGTCCGGCGGCCGGAGACCGGGCGCGCGACGCGCTAGCGGGCGCGCTGGTCCGGGACCGCGGCCTTCGAGAGCCACTCGATCTGGTCGAGGACGCGGCCCGCGCCCTCGGCGACGGCGGAGAGCGGGTCGTCCGCCACGTGGACCGGCAGCTGCGTCATCTCCGCGATGCGGCGGTCGATGCCGGTGAGCAGCGAGCCGCCGCCCGCGAGCATCATGCCGCGGTCGACGAGGTCCGCCGAAAGCTCCGGCGGCGCGTTCTCGAGGCAGCGCGTGACGCTGAAGACGATCTCGGTCACGACGTCGTTGAGCGCCTCCTCGCGGATCTCCTGCGACGTGATCTCGAGCGTGATCGGGCGGCCCTTCACCAGGTCCCGGCCCTTCACCTCGTAGGTGAGCTCCTGCTCGAGCTTGTAGGCGGACCCGATCTTGATCTTGATGTCCTCCGCCATGCGCTCGCCGATGAGCAGGTTGTAGCGGTCCTTCATGTGCTCGATGATGGCGCGGTCCATCTCGTCGCCGCCGACGCGGACGCTCTTGGAGTAGACGATGCCGGCGAGCGAGATGAGCGCGACGTCGGTGGTGCCGCCGCCGATGTCGACGATCATGCTGCCGGCGGGCTCCGTGACGGGCATCCCGACGCCGATCGCGGCGGCCATCGGCTCCTCGATGAGGAAGACCTGGCGCGCGCCGGCGTGGAGGGCCGCCTCCTTGACCGCCGTCTTCTCCACCTGCGAGATGTCGCCGGGGACGGCGATCACCGCGCGCGGCTTGCGCATCGCGTGGCGCTGGGTGTTGGCCTTCTTGATGCAGTACTGGAGCATCTTCTGCGTGATGTCCGGATCCTGGATCACGCCCTGGCGCATCGGGCGGACGGCGATGATGTTGCCGGGCGTGCGGCCGAGCATGCGCTTGGCCTCCTCGCCCACGGCGAGGACGCGGCGCGTGCCTTCCTGCACGGCGACGACGGAGGGCTCGCGCAAAATGATGCCGCGGTCCTTGGCGTAGACCAGGGTGTTGGCGGTGCCGAGGTCAATGCCGATGTCGTTCGTGAAGAGGTTCCTGAACTTGTTCCACATGTCGGGAAATGGGATGGGAGGTTTCCGGTGCGCGAAAGCCCCGCCGATTATAGGCGGAACACGCGCGCGTGGCAAGCCAAAACGCGCATGAGGGCCCGCAGGCTGGCAATCCGGGCGGTGCGGTGCTAGAATCCGCCCCCCGTTTCCGCAACCGTCCCATGATCTTCGATCGACCCCTCACCGCGGAGGAGCGCCGGGTCTCGCTTCGGCGCATCGCGCTCTTCAGCCTCGTCAACGGCGTGTCCTACGTCTGCGTCGGCGAGACGATCATGGTCCTCGCGGCCGTGCGGCTGGGCTGTCCGGACGCGGTCACGGCCGCGATCGGGACGATGCTCTACGTCGGCTTCGCGATGCTCCCGCTCGGGCGCTTCCTCGCGGCGCGCTGGGGGGCGGCGAAGAGCTCCGCCGGCGCGTGGATCGCGCGAAACGGGTTCGCGCTGCTGATCGCCGCGGCGCTCGTCTGGGCGCGCGGGCGGCCGATGCTGGCCTCGGCGATGGTGCTCGTCGGCGCGTTCGGGTTCTACGGATGCCGCGCGGCGGCGGTCGTCCTGCAGGGCCCCCTCTACGGCGAGGCGGCGACGGCGGAGGGGCGCAGCCGCGCGCTCGGGCTGTTCAACGCGCTCTTCTACGTCGGCATGGCCGCCGGGCTCGCCGGCGTGCTGGCCGCGATGACGAGGGCGGAGGAGACGGCGGCGCTCGTCGGGATCGTCTGCGTCGGGTCCGCGTTCGGGACGTGGTCCTCGTGGTTCCTCGGGCGGGCGCACGAGAGCGCCACGCTCCGCGACGGCGCGCGCAAGCCGGTTCGCGCGGACCTGAGGGAGGTGGCGTCGGACCGCACGTTCCGGCGGCACGTCGCCGCGTGCTGCTGCCTCAACCTGGCGCTAATGCTCGTGCAGCCCGCGTCGGTGATCATCCTCAAGCGCGGCTACGGAGCGACCGACCTGCAGGCGATGCTCTACACCATGCCGTTCGTCGTGGGGAGCGGCGTCGGGTCCTGGCTCACGGGGCCGATGGGCCGGCGCTGGGGGCCGCGCAAGGAGATGCTCGGCGGATTCCTCGCGCTGCTGGGCATCTGCGCGTTCTGGGCGCTGCTGCCGGACGGCTCCGTCGCCGGCGCGGGCCTCGCGATGGCCGCGCTCTGGACCGGCGGCTACTTTGCGCTCGGGTTCGCGCGCTCGGTCGTGGAGACCGCGATCATGCACTACTACCTCTCCGCCATGGAGCCGCGCCTGCGCATCTCCGCCGGAATCGTGCTCTACACGGCGATGGGCGTCCTGGCCGGGCTCGTCGGCGTCGCGCTCACCGCGTTGCTCATGGGACGCGTCTCCGCGGGTGGGGCGACGGACGTCCCCGGCCCGCGCGCCCTCGCGGCCTACCGGACGTTCTTCCTCGGGGTCCTCGTCCTCCTCGCGCCGCTCGTCGCGCTCGTCTGGCGCGTGATCCCGCTTCCCGAGGAGGTTCGCGCGAAAATCCGCCACCACCATGCGCCGCATTGACGGCCGCTTGCCGCGCCCGCGCGGTTCTGGTATGTTCTTTCGCCACATGAACGAAACCGAAGACACCCAGACGGAGCCCGTTGCTCCGGTTCCGCCCCCCGCGCCGGAGACGGAGGGCGCGAAGCTCAAGACCGTCCTCGGCGGCGGCGGGTCGGCCGCGCGGAAGTACTTCGAGGTCACCTACGGGCCGATGCCGCGCTGGAAGGCGGTCCTGATGGAGATCCTCCAGCTCCTGCTCTGCAACGTCCCCGGCGCGCTCGGCCTCTTCCTGCGCTCGAAGCTCTACCGCCCGTTCTTCGGCGCGTGCGGGCGCAAGGTCGCGATCGGCCGCGGCGTCACGCTGCGGCATCCGTCCAAGATCTTCCTCGGCGAGGGCGTGATCCTCGACGACCGCTCCACGCTCGACGCGAAGGGCTCGTCGAACCGCGGCATCACGCTCGGCGACGGCGTCTTCGTCGGGCGCAACACGACGATCTACTGCAAGAACGGAGACATCTCGCTCGCCGCGAACGCCTCGCTCTCCGCGAACGTGATCGTGTTCTCGTCCAACGACCTCGCGATCGGCGAGGGGACGATGGTCGGCTCCCAACTGCTGGCTCGGCGCGCACGTCACGGTCCTCGACGCCGCCTCCTCGATCGGCGACGGCGCCGTCGTCGGCGCGGGCGCCGTCGTGGTCTCCCCGATCCCCCCGCGCTCCCTCGCCCTCGGCGTCCCGGCGAAGGTCCGCAAGGCGCTCTAGCGGCGCCTACGCGAGGCGGCCGGCCTCGAGGCGCAGCGTGCGGTCGCAGCGCGCGGCGATGGCGTCGGTGTGCGTCACCATCGCGAGCGCGGGCGGCGCGGAGGAGAAGGCGCCCGCGAGGTCGAAGACGAGATCGAGGATCTGCATGCCCGTCGACGCGTCGAGGTTGCCGGTGGGCTCGTCCGCGAGGAGGATCTCCGGGCCGTTCATGAGCGCGCGCGCCACGGCGACGCGCTGCTGCTCGCCGCCGGAGAGCTCCGCGGGGCGGTGGCCGAGGCGGTCGCCCAGGCCCGCGGCGCGCAGGAGCTCGCGGGCTC
>CACWKU010000240.1 GCA_902761575.1 uncultured bacterium | reverse complement strand
GCCGTGACGGTGGAGTCGACGACGGCGACGAAGATCTACACGGGCGCGGAGCAGAGCTACACGCCGACGCTCACCTATACGAGCGACGAAGAGGCCGGTGAGACGCTCTTCGACGCGACGAAGGTGACCTTCAGCGGCGTCGCGACGCTGGCGTTGACCGACGTTGGAACGACGAACCAGAACCTCACGGCCGGCCAGTTCGGCTACACGGACGAGAACCTGGCGGTGACCTTCCAGATCGCCGAGGGCAAGGACGGCGCTCTGACGATCGCTCCCGGCACGATGGCGCTGCAGGCCTCCGACTGGATCGGCGTCTACGACGGAACGGCGCACTCCAACGCCGTCCAGGTCGTCCCCGAGACGGGCACGACGGTCCGCTACAGCGTCGACTACGGCGCCGAGGGCACCAACTGGACGCTCGTCGTGCCGGCGCTCATGGGCGTCGACACGCTGAATGTCCTCGTCCAGGCCACCAACGCGAACTACGTCGCCGTCTCGACGAACGTCCTGCTCTCGGTCACGAACCGCCCGGTCGTCGTCACGGCCGGCAGCACCTCGAAGACCTACGACGGAACGGCGCTCCTCGCGGACGTCTACACCTCCGACGGCCTCGCCGAAGGCGACACGATCGCCGTCGCGACGGTGACCGGCACGCAGACGGCCGTCGGCGTCTCCACCAACGAGGTCTCCGTCACGTCGATCACCAACGCGCTCGGCGCGGACGTGACCGCCAACTACTCGATCACGGCGGTCGACGGCGAGCTCAAGGTCACGAAGGCGTCGATCTCGATCACGGTCGCGGGCACGCCGAGCACGTCGGTGTACAACGGCGAAAACCAGACGACGAACGTGGCCTGGACCGCGACGAGCGATCGGGCACGACGGTCGGCAGCTACCCGTACGGCCTGGCGAACAGCCAGTTCACCTACGATGATGGGAACATCGACGCGACGTTCAACGTGACGGACGCGGCCTTCGCGATCACGAAGGCGGAGATCGACGTAACGGTCGTCGGCACGGCCAGCTCCGCGGTGTACACGGGCGCCGAGCAGACGACGAACGTGGCGTACACGGTGACGAGCGAGTCGGCGCTCTTCGACAAGTCTCGACGCGACGTTCAACGTGACGGACGCGTCCTTCGCGATCACGAAGGCGGAAATCACGATCACGGTGGCGGGCACGGCCAGCTCCGCGGTGTACACGGGCGCCGAGCAGACGACGAACGTGGCGTACACCGCGACGAGCGAGTCGGCGCTCTTCAACGAGTCGAAGGTGCGGTACTCCGGCGCCGCGACGGTCGCCGGCACGCCGGTCGGCGACTACCCGTACGGCCTGGTGAACACGCAGTTCGCCTACGACGACGCGAACATCGACGCGACGTTCAACGTGACGGACGCGGCCTTCGCGATCACGAAGGCGGAGATCGCGATCACGGTGGCGGGCACGGCGTCGACGGCGGGGCCTTCACGATCACGAAGGCGGAGATCGACGTGACGGTGACCGGCACGGCGTCGACGGCGGTGTACAACGGCGCGAACCAGACGACGAACGTCGCGTACACCGCGACGAGCGAGTCGCCGCTGTTCGACGAGACGAAGGTGGTCTACGACGGCGAGCCGACGGTGACCGGCAAGGACGTGAAGGCCTACCCCTACGGCCTGTCCGAGAGCCAGTTCAGCTACGGCGACGAGAACGTGACGGCTCGCTTCACGGTCGAGGACTCGGCCTTCACGATCACGAAGGCGGCGGTGACGATCGCGGTGGCGTCCTCGTCGAAGACATTCGGGACCGAGGATCCGGCCTTCACCGGCACGGTCGAGGGTCTCGTGGCCGATGGGGACCTGGGCGAAATCACGTACAGCCGCACGAACGCCGACGAGGACGTCGGCACCTACGCGGGCGTGCTGACGGCCAGCTACACGGCGAACGCGAACTACAATGTGACGGTCGTTCCGGGCGACTTCGAAATCACCGCCGCGGCGGCAATGGTCATCACCGTGGCCGACGGCGGTGTCGCGACCACGAACTACTACGCCACGCTCGCCGGCGCGATCACGAATGCGCCGGCCGATGCCACGCTCCAGCTCCTCGCGGACGTCGCCGAACCCGCGGTCGACATCGACACGCCGATCACGCTCGACCTCAACGGGAAGACATGGACGCTCGCGGGCGACGATTCCGAGCCGCCCGTCACGAACGCCGTCGCGATCGCCGCCAAGGTCGAGATCGTCGATCGTTCGGAGAACGGCGGCGGCGCCATCGCCACCGATGACGACGAGGCCTTCTACGTCGGCCCCGGCGGCGATCTGACGCTCGTGTCCGGCGCGATCGAAGGCTACGTCATTGCCACGAATGGCGGCGCCATCGCGATTGCCGGCGGCTCGGTCGTAAGCGCCCAGGCCGAGGGCGCCGGCAGCAGCGTCACCCTGACCGGCGGCACGGCCACCGGGGCGAGCGGAGACAACTGGTACACCCCGGGCGTGTGGATCCGGCACAACGCGACCGGCACGATCACCACCAACGCGGTCGTGAACATCGTTAGCACGGACTCGAACGGTCACGACGGCACCTTGCTTTCCATCTCCGGCGGCACCATCAACGGTGAGATCGAAGGGACACCGCTGACGATCTCCGTCACCGGCGGGTTCTTTACGGAAGATCCGTCCGACTACGTGGCGCAGGGCTACTACGCCGCGCCCGTCACGGGCGGCTACGAGGTCCTTCCGCAGAAGTCGATCCTCGAGACGACGATCACCGTCGCCGACGGCAGCGTCTACGACGGCGCCGGCAAGACGCCGACCGTCACGGTCACGACGAACGGCGTCGCGATCGCCGTCGCGGACGGCTACACGCTCTCCTGGGCGAACAACACCAACGCGGGCGAGAACGCCTCCGTCACCATCACGGGCATCAACGCCTGGAAAGACTCCACAACCGTGACCTTCACGATCGCGAAGAGGCCGCTCGGGCTCGTCTGGTCGGGCACGAACCTGATCTTCACGGGCGAGTCGCAGGCGCCGACGGCGGCGGTGACCGGCGTCGTGGCAGGCGACGTCGTTAACGTTGACGTCTCGGGCGAGCAGATCGCGCCCGGCACCTACACGGCCACGGCGTCGCTCTCGGGCGCGGAGGCGGGCAACTACGCGCTGCCCGACCCCGCCACGACCGAGTTCACGATCACGGCGGTCTACATCGCTCAGGTCGGCGAGACGAAATACTTCGCGATCGCCGACGCGATTGCCGCGGCTGGCGGTCTCGTGGCGGAGCCCGAGGTCATCACGCTGCTCACGAACGCCGACGCTTCCGTCACGCTGACGGCGCCCGCGCAGCGCCTGCGCGTCGCGCTGGACGGCCACGAGCTGACGGTCCTCTCCGGCGACCCGGTCCGCTACGAGGTCGCGCAGACGGCCGATGCGAGCGAGGCGGGCGTTACGGTCTACGCGCTCGAGCAGCTCAAGGCCGACGGCCTGATGATCGTGCGCTTCGACTACGAGGCGGCGAAGCTGGCCTACGACATGGGCACGGCGGAGAACATGCTCAGGATGTATCCGACCAACGAGTCGATCTGGTGCACGGTCGCGACCGCGACCGACCTCGCCGCCCCCCTGTGGACGACGGTCGAGAGCAGCCGCGCCTGGAAGGAGAACCTCGTCCCTCTCGCGGCCGCGACCGACGCCGACCTGGCGTGGCTCGAGGGCCTCGACACGACGAGCTCGCCGATCCGCTTCTGGCGCATCGCGGTGACGCCGTTCGCGCTCAAGCCGAACGAGGAGGTCGGGTTCAAGCCGGCCAAGCCGGCCGGAGAGTAGCGGTCCCGTCCGACGAACGGCCGCCGCCGGGCGCTCCCGGCGGCGGCCGTTCCGTCGAGATCCCGACTCGGGGAGCGCCCCGGCGCGTTCCTGCGTTTGCCACGGCGGGGCGGATTTGGTAGGATGTGCCCCATGAAAGCGATTCCCCTGATCCTCCTGTGCGCGGCGCTGGCCTCGGGATGCGTCGTCACCAAGCGCGTCGACAAGGGCCACGGCGACTACGGCATGACGGTCGAGGTCTGGCGCGACGGCTCCTTGTCCTACCAGGGGCGGAAGGTCTCGCGCGAGAAGCTCGTCCGCGAGCTCCGCGGCGATGCGTTCGTCGAGGAGCGCGGCAAGACCGCCCAGCGCGCCGTCATCCTCGAGGCGCAGCGCGGCGTCACGCAGGACAGCCTCGTCGAGGTGCGCGACTACCTCGTCGCGAACCGCATCCCCCGTGTCGTCCTGCGCACCGCTCGCAGCACGGGGGCGGACGTCGGCGGAATCGACGCGGATCGCCTCACGCCCGCGCAGCGCACGTTCCGCGAGATGATCGAGACCGACGCCGCGACCGTGCGGGGGCGCTAGCCGTGGCGGGGTCCGCCTCCGGCGTGCCGCTCCCCGCGTGCCTGCGAGCCGCGGACACCGCTCGCGAGCCGGCGACGGCCGGCTTCGCCTGGAACGAGCGCCACCTGCAGTGCATCTGGGCGGACGCCCGGCTGCGCCCGGCGCGTCTCGTCACGACGGGCGGGCGCCCGATCCGCGTCCTCGACCCCGGCCGCTGGAACGGCGGGCCCGGCCCCGACTTCCGCGGCGCAAGGCTCGAGATCGGCGGCGAGCTCCGCCGGGGCGACATCGAGGTCCACGTCCGGCCCGGCGACTGGAACGCGCACGGCCACTCGGCCGACCCGGCCTACGCGGACGTCGCGCTGCACGTCGCGTGGTTCCCGCCCGCGCCGGACGAGGCGCTGCCGGAGATTCCGCTCGCGCTCCTGCGCGACGCGATGCTGGACCGCCCCGGCTTCTCCTTCGACCAGATCGACCCCTCCGCCTATCCGCGCCCGGCGCGCTCCGACCTCGACCGTCCGTGCCGCGACGCCCTCGCCGGCGCGCCGCCCGCCGAGGCGGC
>CACWKU010000239.1 GCA_902761575.1 uncultured bacterium | reverse complement strand
TCGCCCGCGCGCATCGGCGCGCTCGAGGACGCCGCCGGCGCGCAGCGCGCCGCCGCCGAGGCGTGGACGCCGGTCCTCGAAGCGCTCCGCCGCGAACTCCTGCCGCAGCTCACCAACGAGGTCGAGCGCGCGGCGGCCGAGCGGTCCCTCGTCGAGGCGTCCGACCGCTCCGTCGCCGCCGCGGACGCGCTCGAGGGTCTCGACCCCGGCGCGCTCGCGATGATGCGCCAGTCCGACGGCGTCCTCTTCGGCCTGCTCGCGGCGGCCGCCCCGCCGCCGAAGCTGCTCGACTTCGCCATCGACGCGCAGAGCAACGCCCTCGCGCGCGCGGCCGACCCTTCGCGCATCCGCACGCCCGTCGAGGAGCAGGGCGCCGCCATCGGGCTCTTCGACCGCTTCGCCTCCGTCATCCAGCAGTGGCTCCAGGAGAACCCCGTCCCCGACGCCGCGCAGGACCTCGCCGCCGCGACCCCCTCAGGCGCGCCGGGCGCGCCAGCTCCCCCAGCGGGGGAGCCGGCTTCGATGTTCGACGAGGTCACGTCCGCCGAAGGGGGTTCGGTGGCGAAGCCCCCGTCGGTCGCGAAGGAGATCCAGCGGCTCTGCGACGAAACCCGCGGCACGCACCTGCTCCTGCGCACGGCGGCGCCCACGCCAGACGGCGTCCTTCCCGAGGATCGGCTCCCCGACGCCGAGGCCGCGCTCGCCAACATGCTCCGCATCCGAGAACTGCTCAACCCGCCGCAACAGAACCAGCAGCAGCAACAGCAGCAACAGCAGAACCAGCAGCAGCAACAGCAGCAGGATCAGCAGCAAAGCGGGCAGCAGGACCAGCAGCAACAGCAGCAGTCCCAGGATTCGCAGGATTCCCAGAAGCAGGACGCGCAGCAGCAGGAATCCCAGCAACAGGACGCCCAACAGCAGGACGCGCAGCAGCAGGACGCCCAGGAGCAGGAGGCCGAGGAAAAGGAGGCCCAGGCCGCGCAGCGCTCCGAGGACGAGGCCGAGAAGGCGGACGAGGAGCTGCTCGCGCGCATCCTCGAGGCGGAGAAGCGCCGCGCCGACGAGCGCCGCCGGCGCCAGCACGACCTTCCGCCGCGCCCCGGCGTCCGCGACTGGTAGAGAAGGATGCCTCTACCTGCCCTGGGTTCGGGAGGCGGAGCGGCGCTTCGCGCGGGCGAAGGGATCCTCCGGCGGCGGGGCTGCCGGCGGGGTTGAAGCGGTTGAAGGAGTTGAAGGGGTTGCAGGAGAGGAGGGGACCGATTGTCGGCGGTTGGGAACCTCTTCAACCGTTTCAACTTCTTCAACCCTTTCAACCTTGCGTTCCTGTCGCGCCGCGTGGCGGCGCGACAGGAACGCGGTGCGGCGGTCGAAGATGTCGAGGAGGAGCAGGAGCGCGGCGAGGAGGTAGAGGAAGGGCGCGAGCTCGAAGGGGACGGGTTCGCGCGGGAGGAGCGCCCAGACCGCGGCCGGATCGGCGAGGCGCTGACCGCCGGTGAGGTCGGCGAGCGATTCGAGAAGCGCCTCGCCCGCGCCGTCCGGGTCCGGCGCGTATTCCGGCGAATACGGCAGGCGCGCCGGCGGGAGCGTCCGCGTCGCGCCCGTGGCGGGGTCGGAGAGGACGGGCAGGACCGTGTCGCCGCCGTGCAGCGGAATCGACGCGGAAAGGCGGTCGGGCGCGGTCCATTCGAGCGGAACGCGCTCGGAGTGCGTGCGGCCGGAGGAGGAGGTGCGGAGAATGGTCAGGTTGAAAGTGGAAAGGGTAAAGGGTAAAGGGGTTGAAGGGGTTGAAGAAGTTGGAAGGTTGGGTGGATAGAGGTCGAGGTCGAGGGAGGTCGGGGTGAGCGTCGGGATCGCGAGGGGGAAGGCGGGACCGGCGGGGGAGGACTCGGAGGCGCCGGCGGCGAAGCGCGCGAGGGCGGCGTGGAGCTCGGGGGCGTGCTCCCAGCGGGCGAAGGGGCCGGCGAGGTCGCCGTCGGCCTCGCCGGTGAAGACCGCGGTGCGGCCGGCGCCGACGGGGCGGAAGGCGAGGAGCGGGGCCTCGTTCTCGTCGGTCGTCAGGGCTGCGGCGGTGCCCTCGGGTCGGAGGTACGTGAGGTCGTACCCGCCGACGGCGGGCGCGCCGGAGAGCGGCAGGCGCGAGGAGAGTTGCGGGAGCGCGGCGGTGAAGCGCGGAATCGTGGGGTTCGTGACCATGACGTCGCGCGCGGCGAGCATCGTGTCCTGCGCGAAGAGGCGCGGCAGCTCGCCGGCGTCCTCGGTGAAGGCGCAGAGGCCGCCGCCGGCGTCCGCCAGGTCGATCAGCACCCGCGAGTCGGAGTCGTGGTCGGTGCCGAGGCCGATCGCGCTCACGGTGATCCCGGCGTCGCGCGCGGCGCGCGCCATCTCGAACGAGAGACCGGGGTTCTCCGCGTCGGCGGCGTCGGCGAAGACGACAAGGTGCCGGATGGGCGCGTCAGAGGCGCGCAGCGCGGCGAGCGCGGCGGTCACCGCCGCCTCGACGTCGATGCCGCCGCCCATCGACTCGATGGAGAGGATCCTCTTGCGCTCGGCGCGCGCGGACGAGGCGCTCTGCATCGGAACGACGAGGTGCGCGGCGGTGTCGACCGCCCAGACGGCGATGCGGTCGTCGTCCGCGAGCATGTCGAGCACCTCGGCCGTGGCCTGGTCCGCCAGGTCCATCTTCGTGCGGCCGCCGTCGACGGGCATCGTCATCGAGCCGGAGCGGTCGAGCGCGACGGCGATCGCCATCGGGAACTTGCGGTGCTCGCGCCGGAGCTCGAGCGAGACGGGGAGGATGTCCTCGACGGGCGACTTGTGCCAGCCGCCGGGCCCGAACGCGTTGCGTCCGCCCGTGAGCGCGAGGCCGCCGCCCGCGTCGCGCACCCAGGCGGCGACGTTCGCGAGCCCGACCGGACCGAAGTCGTCGGCGCGGCGGTTCTCGACGAGGACGCCCGACCACGCCGCGAGCGCCGCGGGCGAGAGGTCGAGCTCGGCCGGCGTGCGCGTCTCCAGCGCCACCCCCGCGCCGCGCAGCAGAGCCGGAAGGCCGGACTTCTCCGACGCCGGCACGACGAGCAGCGGCCTGGCCCCCTCGCGCGAGACGAGGAACCGCGCGGCGTTGTTCTCCGGGACGGGATCGGACAGTTGAAAGGGTAGAGTTGAAAGGGTAAAGTTTGTCTGAGTTGGTGTCGGATTTTCATCGTCGGGGTCAAGGAAACTTTTCCCTTTACCCTTTCCGCTTTCAACTTCCGTCGCCGTCGCGGGAGCGACGGCGACGGTGTAGGCCGAGACGCCCTCGGGTCGCGGCAGGTCGCGGAAGGAGATCGGGGAGAGGCCGGCGGGGACGGCGCGCGTGCCGCGGGCGACGAGCTCGCGGTCGCGGTGGAACGCGTAGGCGAGCGTCTGCGGCGCGGGCGAGGAGATCCACGCCGTGGCGAGGAGCGGCTCGCCGGGGCGCAGGCGAAGCGGGGCGTCGACGCGGACGATGGCGGTGTCGCCGGCGCGCGGCGGGGTCTGCGCACGGACGTCGACCGGGACGCCGCGCGCGGCGGCGCGGC
>CACWKU010000238.1 GCA_902761575.1 uncultured bacterium | reverse complement strand
GAGGTCGCGCGCGATGCGGCGCGAGAGCGGCGCGAGGCCGCCGTCCTCGCGGGCGCGCTCCTCGCCGGAGAGCAGCGCGCGGCCGAGCGGGGACGAGCGGACGTGCCCCCACGCGAAGGAGCCGCGGTCGGGGTGCTGCGCGAGGACGAGCGCGTCGAGGACGGCGCGCACGGCGGGCGTGTCGGCGATGGCGCTGTCTCCCTCCCACGTGGCGCGCAGGCCGTGCGTCTCGCGGAGCGCGCGGACGAGCGGGACGCCCTGGTTCCGGTCCCGGACGAGCACGGCGGCGACGAGCCCGCGGTCCCATGGGCGCACCTCGGCGAGGCGCGCGGCGATCGCGGCGGCGAAGACGTCCGCCTCCTCCTCGCCGGCGTCCGGGTCGGGGGCGCGGACCGGCGCCGCGCGGACGAATCCGCCGGGGTCGAGGGCGGAGGCGTGCCCCTCCCACGTCTCCGCCCAGCGCGTGGCGGCGTCGGCGGCCGCGGGGATCTCGGAGGCGCCGAAGGTTCCGAGGATCTCCTCCTCGCGGAAGACGCGATCGACGAACCCGGCGATCTCGGGGCGGAAGCGGTGCGACCGGACGAGGCTTCCGAGCGCGTAGGCGCCGGAGGCGCGTTCGGCGAGGAAGAGGCGCGAGTCGCCGCCGCGCCAGCCGTAGATGGCCTGCTTGGCGTCGCCCACGAGGAAGAGGGTGCGGTCGTCCGCCTGCTTCGCCTCGTCGGCGAGGAGCCGCAGCGCGCGCCACTGCGCGGGGGAGGTGTCCTGGAACTCGTCGAGCGCGAGGTGGCGGAAGCGCCCGTCGAGGCGCCACTCGATGTCGCGCCGGTCGCGCGCGGAGAGGGCCGAGACGAGGAGCGGGACGTCGTCGAACACCAGCTCGCCCTCGCCGCGCACGTCGCGCGCCCAGAGCTCCTCCAGCAGGTAGAGCAGCACGTAGAGACCCTGCGCCCGGCGGCACTGGCGGCGCAGCGCGCCGGCGCGGAGCTCGCCGACGACCTCGCGCAGCGCGGCTGCGGCTGGCGCCGTGAGCGCGAGGCGCACGCGGTTGCACTTCACCACGGGCGCGGCGTCCGCGGAATCGGCGGCGGCGACGAAGTTGCGGATCTTCGCCGAGGGGTCCGCGAGCACGTCGGCGCCGCGCTCGCGGACGGCCGCGCAGAAGGCCTCGAGGTAGTCGCGGGCGACGCCCTTCGGGTCGTCGCAGAGCGGGAGCGCGGCGTCGCGGAGGACGGAGAGCGCGAGCTCGGCGCGCGCGGCGCCCTCGGCGTCGGACGAGGCGACGCGCGCCGCCGTGGCGGGGTCCGCCGCCCAGATGCGCGCGGGGTCGCCCCAGGCGGCGCGGTCGGGCTGCGCGCGGAAGCGGCCGTGCCACTCCGCGAGCTGGCGCGCGAAGTAGTCGCGGAACGTCTTGCGCAGGCGGCCGTCCTCGGCGTATCCGAGGATCGTCTCGAGCCGCCCGAAGACGTCCGCGCGGCGCGACTGGAGCAGCTCCTCGACGACGCGCTCGCGGCGCAGCGCAGCCGCGTCGTCGTCGAGCATCCGCACGTCGCCGCGCAGGCCCGTCTCGGCGGGGAACGCCTGCACGAGGCGCGCCATGAACGAGTCGATCGTCCCGAGCCGGCTTCGGTGCTGCGCGGCGAGGAAGTCGCGCAGGACGCGGAGGAATTCCGCGCGCGGGACGCCGCCCGGGAACCGGGCGCGGACGGGCTCGCCGCCTTCGCCCTCCGCGAGCTCCCCGGAGAGTTTTGCCGCCTCCGCGTCCGATTCCGTCGCGGCGGCGAGGCGGCCGACGACGCGGTCGAAGATCTCCGCGGCGGCGAGGCGGGAGAAGGTGAGCGCGAGGATCGCCTCCGGCTTCTCCCCGAGGAGCAGTAGCCGCAGGACGTGCGACGAGAGCGCGAACGTCTTGCCGGTGCCGGCCGAGGCGGCGACGAGGAAGTTGGTCGCGCTCACGGCCGGCCCCCTTCCGCGGCGAGGCGCCGCTTTCTCTGGTCTTCGAGCCAGGCCGGCGCGATGCCGAACTCGGGGCGGCCCTCGGGGAGGATGGCGCGCGCGGCGTCGGAGAGCTCCGCGCCGGCGAGGCCGCCCTCGGGGAGGAAGAGGCCGGCCCGGATGCGGCGCACGGCCGCCTCGGCCTCGAGCCACGCCATCTCGAGCCCCTCCGGCGTCGGCTCCTCGAGCCCGACGAGCCCCGAGCGCTCGGGCGAGTCGCCGAGGACGAGGTAGAGGCACGAGACGCGCGCGCCGCCCGGGATGCCGAGCGCGGGGTCGTTGCGCGCGAAGATCGCGTAGAGCGGCAGCTGCAGGTCCGCCCAGTAGACCTCGGGCGGGCGCTCCGCCGCGGCGTCGACTACGACCCGGCGGACGCCCTCGTCCTCGGGCTTCCCGCCGAGGCCGGGCGGCGGGACGCGCGAGAGGGCGCCGGCCCACCGGTCCTTGTCGTCCCAGGTCTTGTAGTCGACGACGCGCCATTCGCCGGTGCGGACGTTCTCGTCGATGCGGTCGGCCTTGCCGGTGATCTCCACGCCCTCGACGACGCCCTTGAGGACCGTCTCCGCGCGGCGGATGCGCCAGCCTTCGCGCACGAGCTCCGCCTGGATCGCGGCGAAGGTCCGCATGCGGGCGAGCGCGGCGGCCTCCTGGAGGCGGACGGCGGCGACGAGCCCGCGGTTCCGGCCCGCGTAGCGGGCGTGGATGCGGGCTCGGACCTTCGCCTCGAGGAAGGCGAAGATCTCCTCCCGATCCTCGCTTTCGTTCGGCGCGCCGGGCGCGGCGAGCGCCTCGAGCGCCTCGTGGCAGATCGTGCCGAAGTCGTTGGCGGGGATCTCCGCGGCGGGGTCGCCGGCGGTCTCGTCGTCGCCGAGCGTCCGGTCGAGGAACCACTGGAAGGGGCTCGCGAGGTAGCCGGCGAGCGTCGTCACGGGAAGGCTCGCGGGCGGTTCGTCGTCCGGAAGCGGCAGGTCGAGGCACCACGCCGCGTCGGCGCCGCCGCGCGGGACGTCCGGGACGCGGTCCAGGTCCGCGTAGAGCCGGCGCACCCGCGGGCCGAGCTCGGCGTCGCCGCACGCGAGCAGCAGGCGCGAGGGCTTGCGCGCGTCGCCGCGGCCGTCGATCTTCTCGAGGAAGACGCGCACCGCGCCGGGCGCGCGGCACGCGAGCAGCTCCGAGAGCAGGAACGCGTCGCGCGCGAAGCGGCGCGCGTTGTCGGGCAGTCCGAGCGCGCGGCGGACGGCGTCCGGCAGGAACGCGTCGCCCACGACCGACTCCGGGACGCTGCCCTCGTTCATGCCGGCGAGGACGAGCCGCGGCTCGTCGCACCACGGCAGCTCGAGCCAGCCGAGGAGCGGGACGCGGTCCGGCGCGCCGTCGAGCGGGAAGGACGCCTCCGCGAGGAGCCGGCGCAGCAGCGCCGCGCGCTCGTCGGGCGCGAGCGCCTTCCCGAGGACCGGCGAACCGGCCGCGCGCAGGGCGGCTCGGACGGCGTCCGCGGCGGCGGCAAGGTTCTCGTCCGCCGCGTCGCCCTCCGCGAGGGTCCGCCCCTCGAAGAGGCGCGAGAGCGCGGCGGCGAGGTGCGCGGGGCCGCCGGGCTCGGCGCCTTCGGGCGGC
>CACWKU010000237.1 GCA_902761575.1 uncultured bacterium | reverse complement strand
CGCTCGCGCCACGCGGCGAGCGCGCGCAGGCGGCGCATCGCCTCCGCGCTGCGCGCGACCTGCGGCGGCACGTGGCGCACCCGCTTCCACGCGTCGGCGTCCGGCGCCTCGGCGTAGAGCGCGGGGTCGTCGTGGCGCGCCATCTCCTCGAACATCCACGCCGCCGTCCCCGCCGCGCGCGAGCGGCGCAGCAGCTCCTGTGCGGCGTCCTCGAGGTAGACGACGTCCTGCGCCGCGTATTCGAGCTGCTCGGGCGAGAGCGGGCGGCGGCACCAGTCGGTGCGCGTCTCGGTCTTGGGCAGCGCGACGCCGCACGTCGCCTCAACGAGCGCGGCGAGCGAAAGCGTCGACGGGAGGCCGCAGAAGCCCGCGGCGACGCGCGTGTCGAAGACGGACCTCGGCGCGGCGCATCCGGTCCAGCGCGCGAGGTGCTGCAGGTCCTGGTGCGCGTCGTGGAGGAGCTTGACCGTCCCCTCGCTCGCGAGCGCGGCGCCGAGCGGCGCGGGGTCGGAGCGCAGCGGATCGTAGAGCCGCGCGCGCGCCTCCGCGCCGTCCTTCGCGCGGAAGGGGATTGCGGCGAGGGGGAGCGCCGCGTCGATGTCGAGGCCGCCGGACGCGGCGGCCTGCACGAGGCCGAGCCGGGCGTAATAGGTCTTCGTCCAGACGAACTCGGTGTCGAGCGCGAGGCGCCCGGAGCGGAGGAAGGATTCTTCGGTCATGGAAAAACGAAGGGCGCGCACCGCGAGGTGCGCGCCCCGTGGGAAAGACTTCCCGAAGGCTTACTTCTTGCCGAGGATCGCGTCCTTCGCCGCCTTGGCGACGCGGAACTTGACGACCTTCTTCGCCTTGATCGTGATGACCTCGCCGGTGGCGGGGTTGCGGCCCTTGCGCGCCTTGCGCTGCACGAGCACGAGCTTGCCGAGGCCGGGGAGCATGATGCCCGTCTTGGCGCCGGCGTAGGCGATGGCGACGAGGGCCTCGAGGGCGGTGGCGGCCTGCTTCTTGTTGATGCCGGCCTTGTCGGCGACCGCGGCGACGATCTGGGCCTTGGTCTTGATTTCTTTAGCCATGGTGTGGTTGTTCCTTTTCGATGTTCGCCCGCCCGATGGCGCCCACTCGGGCCCTTGGTCGCGCGGACTGGCCCAATGTTTACTACATTCGGGGCGCGTTTGCAAGCGAAAAATAACGGAAATTTCGAAATTTTTTATTCGCGCCGTTCCGCCGCCTCGCGCGCCTCGCGGTAGGAACGCCGGAAGAACTTCGTCCATTCGGTCTGCAGGTCGGTCTGCGAGAGGCCCTTGAGCATCGCCTTGTCCTTGCGCGCGGCGGTGACGTTCGCCCAGTTCACCGCGTAGGGCTCGTCGGGCATCCGCCCGAGGAGGCGCATCGCCTCGGGGCACGCCTCGGGCCCGCCGTGCGCGAGGATCGCGCGCCACGCGGCGCGGAGCTCCTCGCCCGAGTCCATGCACATCGCGCGGACGAACGAGCGCAGGAACGAAAAATGCGCGGCGGTCCAGCGCGGCTCGTAGGTGAACGCCCCCGCGAGCTCGTAGGCGTCCACGGTCGGGTCCAGGAGGTCGTCGCTCGTCGTGCCGGCGCGCGCCTTCGCGCGTGCGTCGATCGCGGGGTTCGTCGCGTCCGGATAGAAGTCGCGCCGGATCGGCAGGCGGCGCAGCGCGCGCCTCTCCGGTCCGCCCGGCGTGCCGGGCCGGCCGTTCCAGAGCCTCTGCCCATCTTCCGAGAGAACAAACTCGATGAAGCGCACGCCGAGCTCTCGGTGGTCCGCGCCGCGCAGGAGCGAGATGGGGTCGCCCGAGATCGACGAGCCGCCGCGCGGCGTGACGTAGAGGAGGCGCTCGACGCCCTCCGCGGTGCGCGTCGTCTCCGCCTGGACGCGGCCGTAGAAGTCGATGCACACGCCCGCCGCGGCGTCGCCCGCGGAGACGTCCTGCGGGGGCTTGCCCGCCGCGTCGGTGAAGTAGCGCGCGTTCGCGCCGATGCGCTGGAGAAGGCGGATGCCCGCGAGCCAGCCGTCCTCGACGGCCCGCTCGTAGCACTCCGCGAAGGGCGGCACGCGCCCTTCGCGGATCGCCGCCTCGTTCGCCTCGATCCGCTCCGGCGCGAAGCCGGCGGCGAGGACATGGTCGCGCATCGTCGAATGCAGGATCATCTCGAAGGCCTTGGCGATGGAGCCGGACTTGGTGGGGTCGGTGACGGCGACCTGGCCGACGAGCCGGGGATCCGCAAGATCGCGCCACGCGCGCGGCTGGCGCGCGGTGCCGTCGGCGTTCGTGACGCCGAGTTCGACGAGCCGGTCGGGGTTGGCGCAGATGCCGAAGCCGGAGAGCACCGCGGAGAAGAAGGCCTTGCCGCGCCAGACCTCGCCGCCGAGCCCCTCGGGGATCATCGTGGCGCCATCGGCGTCCTCGAAGAGGCCGGCGGGAACCTCGCCCTCCGGCCACGGCGGGACGGTGAGGCCCTGCGCCTCGGCGGCGCCGTGGTCGTAGGTGCCGCCGCCGAAGAAGACGTCGATCTTGCAGGTGAAGGCGGCGGGATCGTCGATCGCGCGGAAGGCGTGCCAGAGGTTGGTGCGGGCGGCCCAGGAGTCTTCGTCCTCGCCCGCCGCGCGGACCGGGGGGCGCTTGGCGAGCGGGTCGGCGCCGTCGGGCCAGGCGAGGCCCTCGCGGCGGGCCCAGGCGCGGAAGGCGGCCCCGTACTCGCCGCCGAGGTAGCGCATGATCTCGGTCGTGCCGCCGATGTTGCGCCAGTCGATCTGCACGGGGCGGCCGTAGCGCGCGGCGTGCCACTTCGAGAAGCCGCGGGCGAACTCCTCGCGGATCGAGGCGATGTGCGGCGAGACGACGACGAGGACCGGGTCGCCCTCGCGCCACTCGCCCGCGTCGCGCGCGGGCCGCAGGAGGAACGGCAGCGCGCACACGAGCGCGGCGGCGAGGAGGATGGAGGCGTTCTTGAGCATGGCGGGCTCCCCCGTGGCGGGATGGCGGCCATCCTAGCAGAAACCCCGTCGCGGCGTCCAGCGCCCGCGCGGCGAAAGGGGCTTGCCCGCGCGGGCGCGTGTGTGGTATGCTCCGCCCCATGACCCCCACCCTACTCCTTCGCCTCGCGCTCGCCGCCTTGCTCGGCGGGCTCATCGGACTCGAGCGCGAATATCGCGCCAAGGAGGCCGGCCTGCGCACGCACTTCCTCGTCGCGCTCGGCTCGTGCCTCTTCATGCTCGTCTCGCAGTACGGGTTCGACCTCGGGGCCGTCCTCGCCGCGCTGCCGCCGGGCTCGGACGGCTCCGTGCGCGTCGACGTCTCCCGCGTCGCCTCGCAGATCGTCTCCGGCATCGGCTTCATCGGCGCCGGCATGATCGTCCTGCAGAAGCGCTTCGTCGTGGGGCTCACCTCCGCGGCGGGCATCTGGACCACGGCCGCGATCGGCGTCGCCGTCGGCGGCGGGCTCTACGCGATCGCCGGCGCGGCCACCGCGCTCGCGCTCGCGGGCCTCGAGGTCTTCCGCCTCGTCGACCGCCGCGTCGGCACCGCCAAGCACGAGATGCGCGTCGTCTTCCGCGCGCCGGACGACGCCGCGGCCGAGGCCGCCACCGCGGCGCTCGTCGCGGCCGGCGCCTCGC
>CACWKU010000236.1 GCA_902761575.1 uncultured bacterium | reverse complement strand
ATTCTCGCCGTTTGCCAGAGTAAGCGCGCCCCCTCTTACTGACAAAGTAAACGCGCCCCCGGCTCGGCCGGGGGCGGCGTTTACTTTGTCATGTTACCAGAATTTGACCGACGCGGGCGCTTCGGCCGACGCAGGTCTCCCGTGGCGGGGTGCGGCGACCGCCGCACCCCGCCACGGGCGGCAAGGGGAACGCGGAATCAGCGGAGAATCAGGAGCGACGGGTCGATGCGGTCGTCCTGGACGACGCGCAGCGTGCCGGTGCCGGAGAAGAGGTCGTCGCGGACGAACTCGCCGGCGACGCCGGAGTCGGACGAGCCGTACGTCCCGCGCGGGAGGCTCTTCCATTCGGGCGTCTTCGGCCAGTTCCGCCAGAACGCCTTCTTGCACCGCGCCGCGACGCCGTCCGGCAGCTCGACCCGGCCGAACTGGCCGCCCGCGCCGTCGAACCACACCGTGTTTTTCTTCACCGCGTCCGGGCGCGGCACGACGAGCGTCGCGCCCGCGCAGACGCGGACCGGCAGGTCCTTCGCGAGCGTGCAGACGTCCGCGGCCGTGCCGAGCTGCAGGACGCCCGCGTTCACGACGAGCTCCTCCGCGATGTTCGTCTGGCTGCCGCCGAGGACGAGCGCCCCGCTGTAGGACGAGACGAAGCCTCCGGGCGCCGTGACGTCGGCCCAGATCTGGTTCGGCTTCGTGGCGTCGGACGATTTCGCGAAGACGTAGCCCGGATGGTCCGCGTCGCCGAGGACGAGCGAGCCGTTGTCGGAGCGCCCGGGCTGGCCGATCGCGGTGTTGCTCCCATGTAGCACGAGGCCGCCGGACGTGATCGTGAGCGTCCGCCCCTCGCCGAGCCACTTGTCCTTCCCGGAGTTGTTCATGAAGAGCGAGTTCACGGTGACGTCGCGCCCGATCTCGATCGCCTTGTCCCAGAGGTAGGCGTTCGAATGGGGGCCCGCGACCGCGTCGAGCGCGGTGTTGTTCCAGATCGGGCGCGTCAGGCGGCCGTCCCGGTCGAACGAGGCGAAGAGCGTGTTGCGCCAGGAGGAATCGTCGGTCGAGGCCGGTGCGACGATCCACGGGATGATCGGATAGACGTCGGAGTAAAGGCAGTCGCCGTCCCGGCCGTGGCCGACGAGATGCTCGTCGTGGTTCAGGACGACCGTCATGGCGTTCGTCTCGGAAGCCGTCGCGGCGACGCCGCGGCGCGAGGGATCGTAGATCACGAGCGTCCCCTTGTCCCCGTGCTCGAGCGAGCCCCACTCGATGTAGTTGATTGGATGGCCGCCGTTGTTGCCGCGCTCGCCCTCGCCGACATAGGACATGCCGGCCTCGACGGCGAGCTTCTCGTAGATCCGGGAATTGCGGACGCCGACGCCCCATCCGGAATTCTCGGTCGAGTAGGCCTCGTAGGCGCCGCCACGGAGCGTCATGGTCTTGCGCGGGTTCCAGGGGACGTCCGGATGGGGTCCGTCGGAACCGTAGCCGGGGTCCCATCCGGTGCGGAACCAGCCGTAGCCGTTTTTCGAAACAGACGGATTGCCGAGATTCGGATAGACCCAGCCCGCGAGGGCGACGGAGACGTTGGCGCCGCCCGCGCCGTCGTGCCAGAAGGTCGGCGCCGCGCGGTTGAAGCCGTCGAGCTGTCCGTGGCTCGAGTCGACGATCGTGCCGTGGAACCCGGGCAGGCTCCCGAACTGAAGGCCGCCCATGCCCCGCTTCCAGAAGACGCCCTCGCCCGTCAGTTTCGGCGGCCAGATCGTCGGGCCCATGTTGATGTTGTAGCCGGGAAGGCCGTCGACGGCCCAGAGGTTTCCTTCCGGGATGTGGATCGTGCAGTCGCTGTAGGCGACGAACCCCTGGTGGAGCGCGCTGTTCGTCGGGCTGCTGCACGAATCGACCTCGACGGACGAGTCGCACGCGATCGCCGCGTGCCGGTCTCCGCCGAAGCGGAGCGTGTTGCTCCGCCCGGAACCGGTGTTGGGCGTGACCTTCACGAACGCGGGCTCGCCGTCCGTGCGGGAGAACGCGACAACGCTCGCGGAGGAGGCGGAGGCGCGTTCGAGGACGCACTCGGCGGTGACGTCGCGGAAGCTGCCGAAGAGGATGCCGCCCAGGGAGAGGTCCGTCGCGTGGCGCAGGAAGACCGTTCTCTTGGTGTCGTGGAACGGGATGACGGCGATGTCGTTCGGGTTGCAGGGCCACCGGGAGTCCGTGGCGGATCCGATCTTGTCCCACGCCGCGGCGTCGGTCCAGATCCGGTCGTTGGCGTTCACGGTCTCGTCGTAGACGTAGACGTCGCCGCCCTCGACGGCCTCGGGGAGGACGAGGACCGCCATTGTGCCCATGAGCGTCGTGCCGTTGTAGACCTCGATGCCGGCGACGGCGGGCTCGAGCGCGGTGACCGCGAGGCCGTCCAGCGAGAGGAACCGGTCGTTGAGGACGCGGTAGCGCCATCCGAGGCGCAGCGGCGGCAGGACGATCGTGTCGCCCGCGTGGACGCGGATCGCGGTGGCGGCGGAACAGTGGTTGGCGTAGTCGGTCACGATGACGTGCATGGAGCCCACCGAGAATCCGATCGAGCGGGAGTCCGCGTAGGTCTTCCCGTCGTAGGTGCAGGAGACCGCGGCGACCGCCCTGTGGGCCCCGGAGCTCGAACAGGAGACCGAGAACGTTCCGGTTCCGTCCTGGCCGATCCAGGTCCCCGCAGTCGCGCCGTCGATGGAAATCGTGAGCGCGTAGACCGTTCCCGGCTCGACCGCGAGCGTCGAGACGGAGATCGTCTGGGAACCGTCCGCCGCCGGCGTCGCGGACATTTCGGAGAGGCGCACGGGGGCGGCCTCGGTGACGGTCTCGAACGTCGCGGAGACGCCCGTGACGCCCCACGTGTTCACGGCCCGGACGCGGTAGCGGTAGGTCGTCCCGGGCAGGAGCCCGGACGCCGTGAGGTTCTGCGTGAACGGCAGCGCGGAGACGGCGACGCCCGGCGAGGAGACCGCGTCGGAGAAGTCGCCGAGGAGGGAGCAGTCGAGGCAGACCGTCGCGTCCGCCGAGCCCGCGCCGAACGAGGCGAGGTTCGCCGTGGCGGTGATGGTTCCGAATCCGGTGCCGGCGGGCGTCAGGCCGACGGCCGGAGGCTCCGGCTCGGGCGTGCGGAACGAGACGAGCGCGGAAAGGCCCGTTTCGCCCCGGTCGTTCGCGGCGGCCGCCCGCGCGTAGTAGAGCGTGTTCGTGAGGAGCGGCGCGCAGGCGAGGGCGAAGGAGGCGGGGACGGCCGTCGCGGCCGCCGCGAGGTTCGTCTCGAGGAACGGGTCGGACATGTCCGCGTTCGCGCTCAGGCGCAGCGTCACGCCGGCCGAGCCGGCGCCGTCGCCGAGCGAAAGGAGCCGGACCTCGAAGGTCGCGCTGGTGTGGCCGACTTCGGTCGCGAAGACGGCGACCGTGGGCTCGGGGTCGCTGCCGTCCGGGACGCGGACCCGCAGGATTGCCGCGCCGTCGCCGCCGCGGCCGCCCGTGGAGTTGTAGGGCGATTTCCCCCGGCCGGAGCCGCCGCCGCCACCGCCGCCGAGGCCGTCGACGCCGTTCGCCTCGACGCTCCGCAGCCTGGCGTCCGTGCCGGGGACGCCCGTGCCGCCGCCGCCTTCGCCGGGGCGCCCGCCGACGC
>CACWKU010000235.1 GCA_902761575.1 uncultured bacterium | reverse complement strand
CACGCCGCGCTGGAGCGGCGCCTCGCCGCGTTCAAGGGCGCGGAGGACGCGCTGCTCTTCGGCACGGGCTACATGGCGAACGTCGGCGCGATCTCCGCGCTCTGCGGCAAGGGCGACGCGATCCTGAGCGACGAGCTCAACCACGCCTCGATCATCGACGGATGCCGCCTCTCCCGCGCCGCCGTCACGGTCTACCGCCACAACGACATGGACGACCTCGCGCGCGCCCTCGGCGCCGTGCGCGGCGCGCGGCGCGTCCTCGTCGTCTCGGACGCCGTCTTCAGCATGGACGGCGACCTGCTCGAACTGCCGCGCTTCCTTGCGCTCTGCCGCGCGCACGGGGCGGTGTCGATGATCGACGAGGCGCACGCCACCGGCGTCCTCGGCGCGACGGGCCGCGGCCTCTGCGAGCACTTCGGCTGCGGGCGTCCCGACGTCCTGATGGGGACGCTCAGCAAGGCGCTCGGCTCCGCGGGCGGCTTCGTGGCGGGGTCCCGGACCCTCGTCGACTTTCTGCGCAACAAGGCGCGTTCCTTCATCTTCTCGACCTCCCTCCCCTCCCCCGCCGCGGCCGCGGCGGACGCCGCGCTCGCCGCGCTCGAGGCGGAGCCGGAGCGCGCCGCCGCCGCGCGGGAGAACGCCGCCTACCTCGTGCGCGAGCTCGCCTCGCGCGGCGTCGCCGCCTCGACGCAGTCGGCCATCGTCCCGATCCCGGTCGGCGACGAGACCGCTGCCGTCCGCGCCTCGGAGCGTCTCCTCGCCGAGGGCGTCTGGATCCCCGCGATCCGCTACCCGACCGTCGCCCGCGGCGCGGCGCGCCTGCGCGCCTCGGTGATGTCGGCCCACACGCGCGAGGACCTCGCCTTCGCCGTCGCCGCCGTCGCCCGCGCGCTGGGGCGCGGCGCCTGACCTCGCCCCCTGTCGGCCGGAGTCGAAGGAGATTCGCCGCGGGTCACGAGGACTTCATGTCGTTCCACTCGTCGTCGGCGTCGTCGCCGGCGGGGGTGGAGGACTTGCGGCCGCGGTCGAGAAGGAAGCGCAGGATCCCGAAGATCGCGTAGGGCACGACGAGGGCGACGAGGAGGAGCTTCCAGAACGGGAACGGATGCTCGAGCGCCGGCTGGCGCCGCGAGAGGTTCCAGAAGATCAGGATGCACGAGACCCACACGGCGGTGAAGTTCGGGAGGCCGTCGCCGGAGTGCATCCAGTGCAGCCCCTCGGTGCGCTTCTTGGTGAACGGCCAGAAGAGGTTCGAGCCCATGTGCCCGAGCTGGTCCTCGACGACGTGGACGGCGTAGCATCCGGCGATGGTGGCGAGCCCCTGCCATGCGAGCGTGTAGGCGCCGAAGCAGCAGGAGACGAGAGCCCACAGCAGGCCCAGGAAGAGCCCGACCGTGAGGGCGTGCGACCATTCGCGGTGCCACGGGAGGAACTCCAGGTCGAAGCCGCCGTCCGCGCGCGGGGCGAAGCCGACGGTGGGGCCGTCGAAGATGTCGACCGTGAGCTTGGCGTCGTAGGTCTGGATCACGGGCGCCGGGAGCGGCGCGCGGCCGACGGCGTCCTTCCGCTCGGTTCCCTCGACGGGGACCTGCCCGGTGTTGACGACGGGGCCGAGACGGCAGACGATCTCTCTCGCATCGTTGTCGATCGTCACGGAATACTGCTGCCAGAAGTCGGCGCCGAGGCGGATGGAGCCGAGCTTGAGGCGGATGTAGCGCTTCTCGTCGACGCCCATCCGGATGGCGCGCGCGACCTCTTCGGCGATCTTCGTCGGATCGGGGTCCTTCGGGTCGGGCTGGACGTAGACGTCGTGCTCGTAGAAGAAGCGGTAGAACTTGAAGTCGAGCGTGTCGGGCAGGATGCCGCAGGCACCGCCGAGGATGAAGAACATCGGGTTGCCCTGCAGGGCCGCGTCGATCGCCCATGGGCCGAAGGAGGCGACCGCCACGCCGGACATGAAGTGCGAGAATCCTTTCATCGGAGAGCTCCTTTCGTCACGTCAGGCCGAGAAAGTCCACAATCCGGTATCCGAAGCCGGACATGTTGCAGGCGATGGGCAGCAGCAGGATGCCGAGGCAGTTGAGGCGCCGCGAGCCGAAGAGGACCGGAAGGAGCCCGATGCCGGTGCCGACGGCGGCGATGAAGAGCCCGATCCAGCCGGTCATCAGGAGGACCATCAGGACGATGACGACGAGCGCGACGGTCGAGACGTGGCGGTAGTTGAACTTCGACACGAAGCGGACGGTGAGCCTTGTGAGCGGCTCCATCAGGAGATACGAGACGCCCGCCGCGACGGCGATGGAGCCGAGGACGAGGTAGTAGTCGGAGATCCCGGCCGGGACGTAGAGGGTCTTCACCATCCACGCGCCGCCGCCGCGGGTGAGGTTGAGGCCCGGGACGAACATCAACATGAACGCGCCGACGTAGTAGATGAACTTCGAGACGCCCTGGCCCATGATGAAGACGCGCTCCTCGCGCTGGGCGCAGGCGTGGCCGGCGAGCATGCCGCCGACGCCGCCCGTGACGACCGGGAAGTAGGCCGCGATGCCGCCGCCGAGCCCGCCCGACCAGACCGAGCGCAGGATGACGTCGCCGTCGAGGTCGAGGGATTTGGCGAGGCGCTGCGGGGGGACGTCCGCCGCCGAGATCATGTTGAGCAGGCACCACGGCACCGCGAAGAGCCCCACGAACGCCGGCATGATGTTCTGGAAGGCGACCTCGTGCGAGACCGGCGAGGCCGTGAGCAGGATGAACCCGAGCAGGCCCGAGAGCAGGAACGTCGCGAGGCCCGCGAGGAGCGTCTTCCACGCGTCGTAGAACTTCGCCCAGCCGGCCTTGCCGCGGTTGCCGCCCTTGGGCCATTCGCTCATCAGCATGAACGTGATGATGATCCAGAGCACCCAGTGCATGTGGCCCTTGAGGACCTGCTGCGCGACGGGGAGGTAGATCGGCGCGCAGGGCGCGACGACCGCCAGCAGGAACCACGCGCCCGCGAGCCCGCCCACGGCCGTGATCATCGTGCCCTCGAAGCCGCGGCCGGCCATCAGGTACTTCTGGCCCGGGAGGACCGTGAAGAGCGCGGACTCGTCCGGCGTGCCGAGCAGCACCGCGGGGATCGTGTTCACGACGGACCAGCCGACGACCATGCCGGTCATCGCCGGGATGTAGACCTCGGGAGGGACGTCGATCCCCGCCTTGGCGAGCCCGAGCACGCCGAGCACGAGGACGCCCATCACGTTGTAGATGTGCAGGCCCGGCAGGAGCCCGAGCACGCACGCGATCGCCGTGCCGGCGAGGACCGCGAGAAGGACCGTGAGGTAGGTGGTCAGCATGGCGGCCTCCTACTCGGCAATCTCCACGCCGTCCGCCTTCGAGGGAACGACCTGGCGCGTCCCCTGGTATTCCCTGACCTTCCCGTTGACGCTCGCGCGCGCGGCCGCGGCGGCCTTCTTCTGGAGGTCGGGCGGCACGGTGGAGTTCCAGAAGACCACCTGGATCGAGCCGGAGTCGTCGGTGAGCTTGTAGGCCGTGCCCTTGCCGTCGAGGTCGGCCGGCTCGGAGAGCGCACCGACGACGGTGACCCAGCTGCCGAGCTTCTCGGCGGCCGCCGTCGCGACCGGGACGGGCGCGCGGCGCCTCTGCGCCGGGCGGACCGCGCGCTGCAGGTC
>CACWKU010000234.1 GCA_902761575.1 uncultured bacterium | reverse complement strand
GAGCCTCGTCCCGGCGCTCGCCGCGACAATCGACGGCCGCCCGCTCCCGGCGCACGTCCGCGCCGTCGACGCGCCCGGCATCGCGCACGCCAAGCTCGTTGACGCCACGCCGATCGGCATCAACGTGCGCTCGACCGTCGCGACCTACGCCGACGTCCACGACGAGCTACGCAAGGTCTACGCCCGCACGCCGGAGGCGAGGGCGCGGGGCCTCAAGGCCGGCGATTTCTCCTACAACACCGGCTCGCTCCGCTGCCCGACCTGCGACGGCACGGGCGAGATCTCCCTTGATGTGCAGTTCCTTCCCGACGTCGACATCCCGTGCCCCGACTGCCGCGGCACCCGCTACGCCAAGGAGGCCTCGTCGATCGTCCGGGCCTGCAAGTCCGGCGGGAAAAGCGCCCCGGCTCTTTCGCTGCCGGACCTGATGTCCCTCACCGTCGACGACGCGCTCGAAGCCTGCGCGGACCTCTCGCTCGTGAGCCAGCGCCTGCGGACGCTCCACGACCTGGGGCTCGGCTACCTCACGCTCGGCGAGGAGACGCCGGGCCTCTCCGGCGGCGAGGCGCAGCGCCTCAAGCTGGCGGGCGAGATGGGGCGGGGCCAGGGCGATTCGCTCTTCGTCTTCGACGAGCCGACGATCGGCCTGCACCCGCTCGACGTGCGGACGCTGCTCGGCGTCTTCCGCCGGCTCGTCGCGAACGGCGCGACCGTCGTCGTGATCGAGCACGACCTGGACGTCATCCGCGCGGCGGACTGGGTCGTCGACATGGGCCCGGGCGGCGGCGAGGCCGGCGGCCGCATCGTCGCCGCCGGAACGCCCGCGCAGATCGCCGCCTGCCCGGAATCCCTCACCGGCCGCTTCCTCTAGGGCCTTCGCCGAAAACCACACATGCTTCCAGCCATGAAAGATTCCGATCTCCCTAGGGGCGCCGTCCCGGCGATGGAGTCGCCCCCGCGCGCGGAGACGCCGCTCATGTCGTCCGCCGTGATGGCGGGCTTTCCGTCGCCGGCGGAGCAGTACGTGGAGCGGCCGCTCGACCTCAACGAGCTTCTGGTCGCTCGGCCCGCCGCGACCTACTTCGTCCGCGCGCAGGGCGACTCGATGTCCGGCGCCGGCGTGCAGGACGGCGACCTGCTCGTCGTCGACCGTTCGCTCGAGCCGGAGGACGGTTCGATGGTCATCGCCTGCGTGGACGGCGAGTTCACGGTGAAGACCTACCGCCGCGACCGCCGCGGCGTCCGGCTCGAGGCCGCCAACCCCGCCTATCCGCCCATCCGCTTCGCCGGCGAGATGGAGCTGCGCGTCTTCGGCGTCGTCACGGCCGTCGTGCACCGGCTCGTCGCGCACGAGCCATGATCGCCCTCGTCGACGCCAACAGCTTCTACGTCTCCTGCGAGCGCGTCTTCGACCCGCGCCTGGAGGGGCGGCCGGTGGCCGTCCTCTCGAACAACGACGGCTGCGTGATCTCCCGCTCGGCCGAGTGCAAGGCGCTCGGCGTCGAGATGGGGACGCCCTACTTCAAGCTTCGCGACCGGGCGAAGGCGCTCGGCCTCGTGTTCCGCTCGTCGAACTACGAGCTCTACGGCGACCTCTCCGCACGCATCGTGCAGACGCTCGGCACGTTCACGCCCGACGTGGAGCAGTATTCCATCGACGAGGCGTTCCTGCACCTCTCGCTTCCCGCGGACACCGACTGGGACGCGCTCGGCGCCGAGATCCGAGCCCGCGTCCTGCGCTGGACCGGCATCCCGTGCGGCGTCGGCTTCGCACCGACGCGCACGCTCGCCAAGATTGCGAACCACATCGGCAAGAGGCGCCCCGGCGGCGTCTTCGCGATGCCCGCCGACCCCGAGCCGCTCCTCACGAAGCTGCCGGTCGAGGAGGTCTGGGGCGTCGGGCGCCGCCTCGCGGAGCGGATGCGCCGCGCCGGTGTGCGAGACGCCTGGACGCTCGCCACGCGCCCGCCCGAGTTCTTCCGCAGACACCGCTTCGCCGTGACGGTGGAGCGCACGGCGCTCGAGCTGCGCGGCGTCCCCGCGACCGACGCCGACCCGATCGACCGCGAGAACCCGCAGTCGATCAACGTCTCGCGGATGTTCGGCCGCCCCGCGACGGAGCTCGCCGACCTGGAGGAGGCGCTCGCCGCGCACGCCTCGGCCGCGGCGGAGAAGCTGCGAAAGGCGGGCTCCGTCGCCGCCGGCGCGAACGTCTACGTCCAGGAGTGCGCGCCGCCCGGGACCGGCGGCTGGACCGACGCGAACTGGTGGACGCCGTTCCTCTCGGCGACCGTCGCCTTCCCCGCGCCGACCGCCGCGACGCCGGCGATCCTCGCCGCGATCCGTCCTGCGGCCGCGCGGCTCTTCGTCGCGGGGCGCCGCTACCGCCGCTCGGGCGTCCTGCTCTGCGGCATCGAGCCGGCGGGCGGCGCGGCCGACCTCTTCGCCGGCGACCCGGCGGAGACGAAGGAGGCGAAGCTCTCCGCCGCGCTCGACGCCGTGAACGCGAAGTTCGGCCGCGGCACCGTCTTCCTCGCCGCGTCGGGCACGAAGCGCCCGTGGAGGATGAAGCGCGACCTGCTCTCGCCCTGCCCGACCACGCGATGGTCGGACGTCCTTGTCGCGAAGTGCTAGTTCGCGCTGTTCGGGTTTGACCAATCGCCGAGTCCTGTATTACAATTCTCCGCATGAAACCGAACGACGCCGCCACGCCCGAGGCCCGGCCGCTGCCCGGGCACGAGACCCAGTCCGACGAGATGGCCTGCCCGAAGTGCGGCCGCTTCGTCGGCGCCGCCACGAAATGCCCCTACTGCGGGGCGAAGGTCGAGAAGCGCATGAGCCTCGTCGCCCTCCGCTGGGCCGCCGTCCTGCTCTCCACGGTCGGCCTCGTCCTGCTCTGGCTCATGGCCAGGACCCGCGAGCCCGAGCTCGTCCGCATCGGCGACATCGAGGCCACGATGAACTTCGGCGTGGTCCGCCTCGCCGGCGAGGTCCGCAACGATCCGCGCCCGTTCAAGAACGGCAACGGCATGAGCTTCAACGTGAACGACGGTTCCGGTAGCATCGTCGTGTTCGTGGACCAGGCCCAGCGCAAGGCGATGACGGAGGGCGGCCTCGTCCCGCGCCGCGGCGACGGCATCGACTTCGTTGCCCAGCTCCAGTCCTCCGCCTCCGGCAGCTCCGCCCGCATCCGCAGCCTGAACCCCTCGTCGTTCCGGCTCACGCGCGACGGCGGGGCGCCGGTCGCCCGCGCCGCCGCCGACGACGGCGGCGAGCAGGCGGGCGCGCCGGACCGGAATGCCCGCCCCGCCCCGTCCGCCAAGGACCTCGGACCCGCGGTGCCGTTCTCGGCGGTGGACGCATCGCTCGTCGGAAAGTCGATCGTGCTGGAGGGGACCGTGGTCGCGATCCAGGAGCCCGCGGCCGACTCGAAGCGGCCCTACGTCGTCACGCTCACGAACGGCGTCGAGGGCGTCGACCTCAAGGTCTGGCCGGACCAGTTCGCGCAGATCGCCGACGCGGCGTCGCTCACCGGGACGCTCGTCCGCGTGAAGGCCGCGGTCAAGCTCTGGAAGGACCAGGTGGACCTGCAGCTCAAACGGGGCGAAGACCTGCAGCGCGCGGTCCGCCCGGCGCAGAGGCGCCGCGCGCCCGTCCCGGTCGCGACGGCGGCCGCCGAGAAGCTCGGCAGCTGGGTCACCGTCGTC
>CACWKU010000233.1 GCA_902761575.1 uncultured bacterium | reverse complement strand
GGCGAGCATGACCGGCGCGGGCGTGTTGCCGGGCGCCTCGCGCACCGCGGTGCGTCCGCCGGAGCGGCGGGCGGACCGGCGGCGCCTCGCGAGGCGGGCGGATTCGCCGACGTTCCCCGTCAGCGCGGCGCCGGCGAGAACGGCGCCGAGGACGACGAAGAGGAGCGGGAAGATCAGGACGAGGCGCGCGGCGGGCGGCGGCGGCCGGGGCGGCAGGATCGAGCGCGAGGGATCGCGCGGGTCGACGAGGACGCGGATGCGGTCGCCCGTGGCGGCGGCGGGGACCGCGTCGCCGGAGATGCCGAAGCGCCGTCCCGTGCCCGCCGTGTCGTCCTCGAAGCGCGCGCCGTCCGCCTCGCGCGCCCACGCGAGATAGCGCCCGGAGTTCGTCCGGTCGGCGCGCGTGACGACGGCTTCCGCCTCCTCCCATCCTCGCACGCATCGATCCGGGAAGAACTCGGGGATCGCGTGCGCGACGAGCAGCCACGAACCGGCGCCGAAGAACAGCAGCCCGACGAGCCCGGCGAGGAGGCGCTCGTGCGGCGCGCCCTTGCCGTCGGGCCGGACGGACGGGCGCGCGGACCGGCGTCCGCGCGCCGCGGACACGAGCAGCCATAGCCCGACCGGGACGAACACGAACGCGGCGAACGCGAAGCCGGCGAGGCTTTCGCGCACGGCGCCGGCGTCGCGCGAGAGGACGGCGCGCGCGGGGTCCGCGGGATCGACGCGGCAGACCGCGGCCGCGCCCTCGGGGAAGGGCGCGAGGAGCGCGTCGCGCTCGCGGACGGACTCGACGGACTTTCTCTCCGCCGCGGCGCACCAGCGGTCCGACTCGAACGCGGCGCCGTCGCGTTCGTAGCGGTAGCGGACGGCGAGCCGCCAGCGTCCGCCGGGCTCCTCCTCGGCACGGGACGCGAGAATCGTGCAGGGAGTCGCGATCCAGCCGTCCGCCCGCCAGGTCGCGAGCGCGGGGCGGATGAACTGGACGGCACCGAAGATTCCGAAGGCGGCGGCGATCGCCCCGAAGAGCGCGCGCGACGCGCGGTCGTCGGAACGGACGCGGACGGAGGGACGAAGTTTCATCGGACGAAAGGATGCAGGTTCATCGGACAGAGGGGCGAGGTTTCCTTGGACGAAGATTCATTGGACGAAGGGATGCGGATTCATCGCACGAAGTGCGAAGCGGTGTGTCGATGGCGGCGTATGTTACCAGACCGCCCCTTCGGAAATGTCAAGGGAATGTAAAAACTTCTCCCGTTTCCGTTGCCCGCTTTCCGATTTGTCTCGTCCGTCTATGCGAGCCTTCTTTCGCTCCATCGCGCCCGTTCACGCGCTGCTCGTTCGGCCCGCAATCGTCGAAGGAACCCCGCCACGGTCGCGCTCTCCGGCGCGGCGAGCCGTTCTCGCAATCGCGTGCGCGCGCCAGGAAGTTTCTCGCGCAAGGTCGGCCGCACCTTCGCTTCGACCTCCGGTTCGGCCGCGAGCAGAAGCTCCGCCGGCACGGGGTCGAAGAGGTCCTCCGACTCGCGCGTCTCCCACGCGAGCCGGCGGTAGCCCGTGAGCGCGGCGTAGTGCGGAATCAGATCCGGGCAGTTGTCGATGATCCATCCGCGCAGGCCCGCATTGCGTCCGACGATTTCGCCGTCCTCGTCGCGGATGAGAGAGCTGTCGGTCGTCGCCTCAGCGTCAAGCAGCATCGATCCGAGCTTGATCTTCTCCTCCACGCGACCGCGTCCGCGCGCCTTCTCGTACTGTTCGCGCACCGCGTCTCCGGTCGGCGCTTCCTTGAGCGAGAACGCGC
The DNA here is from genome assembly GCA_902761575.1 of uncultured bacterium. GTDB lineage: Bacteria > Verrucomicrobiota > Kiritimatiellia > RFP12 > UBA3636 > UBA3636. Next base: position 1,908 of record CACWKU010000233.1, on the reverse strand, counting down.
AGAGCCGGCGGCTCGGCGCACCCTTGCGGCGCGGCCGGTCGGCGAACTGCGGCATTCCGGGTTCGCGTGGCGGGGTGCCGCACCCCGCCACGGCCTTCTCCAGCGTTCCGAACCAGTCCTGCCACGCCAGGTCGCGCTTCGCGCGCGCCTTGGCGCGGCGCTTCGCGGCGGCGGGCTGGTCGGAGAGCGCGAGCGCCTCGCGTTCGCGCTCCGCCTCGCGCCTTTCGCGCTCCGCGGCGAGCGAGCGAAGGACGCGAAGATACTCGCGAGGCGAGGAGTCCCGCGCCTCGCGGAGGCGCGCGGCGCACTCGCGGGCGAAGGCGCGATCGACGCCCGCGCGGGAGCGATAGGCCTGGAGGCGGATCTGACGGAAGAGATTCGTGGCGGCCTTCGACAGGAACGGAAGAAGGATCGTCTGGAGCGCGCCGGGCGCGTCATCCGGCGACTTCACGAACAGGCAGGCGAGCGGCAGGTAGATCGTAAATGCGGGACCCCAGGGACCGTGCGGAGAAATCTCCCAGTTGTATTCTTCCCATGCGTGGCGGCGCAGGGCGGCGTTGATGCGCGCCTCCTCCGCGCGCTCGGCGGCGGACATCCGGCGGGGGCGTTCGCCCCACTTGCGTCCGGAGGACGAACGGCGGCGGCGGGTGGGCGTCGCGAGGTTTTCGGCGGTGGAGGTCGCGACGCGGCGCTTCGGCGTGCGGTGGCGGATGGGACGGGACATGGCGAGAGGAAGATAATGGATGTCTGGAACGGAGGGGGAGAGAATTTGACGGCGAGAACGGAAGGCGTGGAAATGGGTGCGAATCGAATCGGAGGAGTTGAACAACGAAGCAGATTCTATGCTTCTGGAGAGGCGAAATCAAGAAAAATCACGCACGGTGGAATCGTAAGCGGAGAGGTAGCTGTTTGCGACGAGATTTTTCGCGGCGACCGTGGTAGAATCCGCGCGAAAGGACTTCTTCCGTGAAACGCCGCCCCCTTCCCGTTCCGAACGAGCCTCGCCCTGCCGCTCCGTCGCGGCCCGCCCTTCCGCTCGCGTCTCGCCTTGCCGTCCTGCTGGTTTCGCTCCTCGCCGTTCCCTGCCTTGCGCAAGATACCCCGCGAAGCGGAGCCGCGGCGGGCGACGCCGTCCTCTTCGTCGACGCCGCCACGAACGCGCCGTCCGGCGCGCCGGCGCGCTACCGCTCGCTCAAGCTCTTCCGCTCGCGCTACTCGCCGGAGGAATACGGCGAGCTGCGCGCGGCGCGCGAGGCCGAGGAGCGCGCCGACCGCGCGCCGCTGCGCCTCGAGGGGCCCGGCGTCGCCGCGCTCTTCGAGGGGCGCGCGTTCGGGGACGGCCTCTCGAACGTCCTCGCGCGCGCCGTCGAGCCCGCGCCGACGGACGACCTCTACACGGAGTTCTCGCGCACGACGGTCGACGTCTCTCGCGCGCCGGAGGAATGGACGGTCGAGACGACGACGCGCCGCCGCATCCTCACCTACGCCGGGCAGCGCAAGGCCGGCGATCTCACGTTCCGCTGGAACCCCGCCACGACGGACTTCGAGGTCGTCGACGCGCGCGTCATTTCGCCCGACGGCGCCGAGACGCCCGTCGACCCGAAGCTCGACCTCTTCGAGGGCGACCAGGAGTGGGTCGCCGACGCGCCGCGCTACCCCGCCGGCCGCCTCGCGACCGTCTCCTTCCCGAAGCTCGCGCCCGGGATGTCCGTCCAGTGGACCACGCGCCGCCGCGCGCACGACCGCGACCTCTTCTCCTTCTCCGAGACGCTCGGCTCGCTCGGGTCGTTCGGCGAGATCGCCGTCACCGTCGCCGGCACGAACGACCTCGCCCGCGCCTTCCGCGTCGAGGAGCCGTTCTGGAAGACGATCGCCGACCGCTTCCCCGTCGAGACGAACGCGACGGAC
>CACWKU010000232.1 GCA_902761575.1 uncultured bacterium | reverse complement strand
CCGAGCCCGGCGGCGCGGATCGCGCCCTCGGCGCCGGGCGCCTGCCCGCGGTAGCGCAGGAGCGTGCGGGCGAGCGCGAGGAACTGCGGCTCGGTGCAGCATTCGGCGGGGAGCGAGGCGGGGCGCTCGAAGCGGAAGGGGGCGTCGGGGCGGCGGTCCTTCGCGCGCGGGCGCGGCTCGCCCATCACGTCGTAGGCGATGTCCTGGACGAACTTCCTGTCGTCGTAGGTGCGGGCGCCGGCCTTGTGGGGCGGCTCCCAGTCGCGGACGTCGCGGAAGGCCTCGAGGAGCGTCGCGACGGCGGCGGGGTCGGCCCAGTCCTTGGCGCGGCGGTTCCACTCCTCCAGCTCGCGCCAGAAGGCGCCGAGGAGGGCCTGCCAGTCGGACGCCGTGGCGGGGTCCTGCGCGTCGTCGAGCTTGCGCTCCATCTCGGCGGTGTAGCCCACGTCCATCATGTCCGGGTAGTGGGCGACGAGCCAGTCGCACACGTTCGCGCCGAGCTCGGTCGGGGAGAGGACGCGGCGCTCGGAGGCGACGTACTTGCGGTCCTTGAGCGTCTTGACGGTGCTGGCGTAGGTGGAGGGGCGGCCGATGCCGCGCGCCTCCATCTCGCGGACGAGCGACGCCTCGTTGAAGCGCGGCGGCGGCTTGGTCTCCTTGCGCTCGGGCAGGACCGCGGCCGGGTCGAGCGCCTCGCCGGGCGCGAGCGGGGGAAGGGCGGCGAGCGCGTCGCTCGTCTCCTCGCCGTCCTTCGCCGCGTCCGCGGACTCGGCCTTGGCGACGCCCTCGGCGCCGCGCAGCGCGAGGAAGCCGGGGAAGACGAGGCGCGAGACGGAGGCGGTGAGCTCGGCGGCGGCGGGCGAGCCGGCCGGGAGGAGCCCGGGCGCGGCGGTCGCGTCGACCGTGGCGGTCGTCACCTCGGAGACGGCGGGCGCCATCTGCGACGAGACGAAGCGCTCCCACACGAGCCGGTAGAGGCGCGCGAGGCCCTCGGCGTCGCGGCCGTCGGGCATCGCGGCGCGCTCCGGCGTCGCGGCGGGGTCGGTCGGGCGGATGCACTCGTGCGCCTCCTGCGCGCCCTTGCTGCGCGTGGCGTAGTTGTGCGGGTCGGCGAATTCCCTGCCGAAGGCGCCCGCGACGTACGCCGCCGCGGCCTCGCGCGCCTCGGGCGCGATGTTCGTCGAGTCCGTTCGCATGTAGGTGATGAGGCCGGCCTCGTAGAGGTCCTGCGCGAGGCGCATCGTGCGGTCGGGCGAGAAGCCGAGCGCGTTCGAGGCGGCCTGCTGGAGCGTCGAGGTCGTGAAGGGCGGTCCGGGGCGCTTCTGCGCCTGGCGCGGCTCGACCGAGCGCACCGCGTAGGCGGCGGCGCCGAGGAACGCCTCGGCGCGCTTCGCTGCGCCCTCGTCGCGGATCTCGGCCTTCCTTCCGTCGAGCTTGCGCAGGCGCATGGCGAAGGGCTCGCCGGCGCCGGGGCCGCGCTTGGCGAGCTTCACGGCGAACTCCCAGTAGGGCTGCGGGACGAACGCGCGCACCTCGCGCTCGCGGTCGCGGACGAGGCGCAGCGCGACGGACTGCACGCGCCCGGCGCTGGAGCCGCCGCGGACGGCGCGCGCAACCTTGGGGGAGATGCGGAAGCCGAGGTAGCGGTCGATGCAGCGGCGCGCCTGCTGGGCGTCGACGCGCGCCTGGTCGATGTCGTGCGGGTTCGCGATGGCCGCCTGGACGGCGCGCGGCGTGATCTCGTGGTATTCGACGCGGCGGAAGGGCGGGCACTTGGCGCCGAGGCGGCGGCCCAGCTCCTCGCGCAGGTGCCAGGCGATCGCCTCGCCCTCGCGGTCGGGGTCGCTCGCGAGGAAGATCTCGTCCGCCTGGCGCGCGGCGGAGGCGAGGGCGGAGACGACCTTCTCCTTGTCCGGCGGGACGACGTAGCCGGGGGTGAAGCGCAGCGCGCCGCCGGGCAGCTCCTCGCGCTTGATCCCCTCCTGGTGCTCCGGCAGGTCGCGGACGTGGCCGACCGAGGCCATGACCTTGTATCCGGGTCCGAGGATCCTGCCCACGGTGTGGGCCTTGGCGGGGGATTCGACGATGACGAGCTTGCTCATTCCTTGTTCTCCGATTGCGGCTTGCGCGCGTATGCGCGAGTGCCTCCCGCGCGCTCCTGCGTGCGCCGCATCACGTCTTGGTTAGCACCCGACCGCCCCGGGTGTCAAGACCGAAAATTTCGCTTGCAATCCGGGGGGGCATTTGATACCTTGCACCCCCGTCGCCGCGCATGCGGGGACGACTTCGAAATCCGGCGGGGTGTAGCGCAGCCTGGCTAGCGCGCTTGCTTGGGGTGCAAGAGGTCTCGAGTTCAAATCTCGACACCCCGACCATTTTCGAGGTTCTCCGGAAAACGGCGCCGGAAGGCGCCGGTTTTTTTACCAACCCCCCCGGCCGGGCGACCGGCCGCCAAACCCCGAGGTTTGCAAATTGGCGGACTTCCTGAAGTTTGAAGGCGTGACGAAGCGGTTCGGCCCCCTGAAGGCGGTCGACGACGTCACGTTCGGCGTGGAGAAGGGCGAGTTCTTCTCGCTCCTGGGCCCCAGCGGCTGCGGCAAGACGACGCTGCTGCGCATGCTCGCCGGCTTCGAGCAGCCCGACGCGGGCCGCATCCTTCTGGACGGGAAGGACATCACGCGCCTTCCCCCGGACCGGCGCCAGGTCAACACGGTCTTCCAGAACTACGCGCTCTTCCCCCACCTCTCGCTTCGGGACAACATCGCCTTCGGCCTGCGCCTGCGCCGCCTCCCGAAGGCGGAGATCGCCGAGCGCGTCGACGAGATGCTCGACCTCGTCCAGCTGCGCGACCAGGCGGAGAAGAAGCCCACGCAGATCTCCGGCGGCCAGAAGCAGCGCGTCGCCATCGCCCGCGCGCTCGTCCTCAAGCCCGAGGTGCTGCTCCTGGACGAGCCGCTCGCCGCGCTCGACCTGAAGCTGCGGCAGCATATGCAGATCGAGCTGGACAACATCCACGACCGCGTCGGCATCACCTTCCTCTACGTCACGCACGACCAGGGCGAGGCGATGTCGCTCGCCGACCACATCGCCGTGATGAACCACGGCCGCGTCGAGCAGCTCGACCCGCCCGCCAAGATCTACGAGGCCCCGCGCACGTCGTTCGTCGCCGCGTTCATCGGCGACACCAACTTCTTCGAGGGCACCGTCTCGCGCCTCGTCGACTCCGACTACTGCGAGGTCACCGTCGAGGACCTCGGCACGATCCGCTGCTGGAACGACAAGCACATCAAGGTCGGCGCCAAGGTCTACCTCTCGGTCCGCCCCGAGAAGATGCACCTCACGCACGAGAGGCCCGCCGACCTGCACGAGGGCAAGGTGAACGTCTTCCCCGTCACGGTCTACCAGAAGGTCTACCAGGGCGCCTACACCCGCTTCTGGGTGCGCCACGGCGAGAGCGCCGACGACTGCTGGGAGCTCTCCGTCCTCCAGACGCACAGCCGGTACCTGCTCGACACGCGCCCGATCACCTGGGACGACGAGGTCTGGCTCTCGTGGCACGCCGACGACGGCTACATGCTCGAGAACTACGACGAGCGCGACGAGACCCTGCTCAACCACCCGACCGAGGGCCCCGAGGCGGCCGACGGCGCCGCCGGGGAGCCCGCGCCCGCGGAGGCGAAGGAGGACGGCGATGGGCGCGCCGAATAGCGCCGCCCCCGT
>CACWKU010000231.1 GCA_902761575.1 uncultured bacterium | reverse complement strand
GCCCGAGCCAGCCCGCGGCGTCCGCGCTTCCGGCGCGGGCGCCGCGCGCGAACCATTCGGCGGCCGCGCGCCCGCTCCGCGACGTCCCGGTTCCGTAGAGGTGGCACAGACCCGTGCGGTACATCCCCTCCGGAAGCCCCGCGCGGGCGGCGACCTCGTAGTAGGCCAGCGCGATCGCCTCGTTGGTCGGCACGCCGCGGCCGTATTCGCAGGCGATCGCGTAGTTCAGCGCCCCCTTGGCGTTGCCCAGGTCGGCCGCCTGCCGGTAGTAGTCCGCCGCGGCGACCAGATCCTTCTCCATCCCGAATCCGCGTTCGTAGAACGTTCCGAGAAGGTTCATGCAGGCGGTATTCGTTCCCACCATCCCGGTCCAGGCCCAGTAGACGGCCTTCTCGGGATTGGGCTGCTTCATCCCCTCTCCCGCCTCGTACATTCGCGCGAGCCAGTACTGCGCGTCCGTGTCGCCCTCCAGCGCCGCCCTGCCGAACAGGCGCGCGGCGCGGACGAGGTTCGTCCGCCCGCCCTCGCCGCGGAGCGCGAGCGCCATCGCGATCCGTGCGGACGCGGTCCCGTTCGTAAGCACCTCGGCGTATTCGCCGCCCTCCTTCGGCGAAGCTTCCGGCTCGAGCAGATCGTCGATTGCCTGGACGACCGCGGGAGACAGCCTCTCCGCCGCCGCCAGGTCCACCGGCTTCTCGGGAAACGCGGCGAAGGCGGGAAGCGCGAAAAGAAGGAGGACAATGGACTTCATCCGGGATGCGGGACGTTGAAAGATTGAAAGATTGAACTTCTCCGACACTCAGCGTTCAGCATTGTGCATTGGCGTTGCATCGCGCCTCGAGGGCGTCGAAGGCCGAAACGGGGACCCGGAGCCGGCCGTAGGCGACGCCGATGCGGATGTCGGGCTTGTTGTCGCCGTGGAAGTCGGTGCCGCCGGTCACGAGGAGCCCGAACTCGCGCGCGAGCCCGACGTACTCCGCGACCTGGTTCGGGAGATACCCGGTGTAGAGGCACTCGATGCCGGCCAGACCGTGCTCGGCGAGCCCGCCCACGAAGCGGCGCAGCTCGGCCGGGTTGTAGCCGGTCGAGGCGGGATGCGCGAGCGAGACGATCCCGCCCGCGCCCGCGACGAGCTCGAGCGCATCCTCCGGCGCGAGTCGGAACCGATCCGCATAGGCGGACGCGCCGCGGGCGAGGAAGCGCCGGAAGGCATCGGAGGGATCCGCCGCGAAGCCGCGCCGAACGAGCGCGGCGGCGATGTGCGGGCGGCCGACGACCTTGTCGTTCCCCGCCTCGGCGCGGACCTCGTCCATCGTGATCGGGCAGCCCAGCCTCGCGAGCTTCTCGAGGATGCGCGCGTTGCGTTCGGCCCGCCCGTCGCGGACGCGCCGCAGCGCCTCGGCGAGGCGGGGCTCGTCCGGATCGCAGCCGTAGGCCAGCAGATGGACCGTGCGGTGCGGGACGTCGGCCGAGATCTCCATCCCGGCGATCGACCGGAGCCCCGCCTTCCGCGCGGCGGCGAGGAAGCGCGGCGTCCCCTCCATCGTGTCGTGGTCCGTGAGCACCGCCGCCGCGAGCCCCGCCTCCACGGCGAGCTCGACGATCCGCTCCGGCGTGCAGGTGCCGTCGGAGAACGTGGAATGCAGATGCAGGTCGGCCAGCGCGTCCATGCTAGCCCTCCTTCGGCGGCGTGGCGGGGTCTTCGGGCGGGATCTCCTTCGAGACCGGCTCGAAGGCGAGCTTGTCGGAGCCGTCGGCGACGGAGGCGCGGACGGTGCAGGGCGGGTCGAAGCGGCCGCGCAGCAGGTCGTCCGAGAGCGGGTCCTCGAGGAGGTTCTCGATCGCGCGGCGCAGCGGGCGCGCGCCGAAGGCCGGGTCGAGCCCCGCCTTCGCCAGGCGCGCGAGCGCCTCGGGCGCGAGCTCCAGCTCGATGCCGCGCCCGGCGAGGCGCTTGCGGATGTCGGCCAGCTCGATGTCGACGATCTTCCCGATCTCCGCCTCGCCGAGGGACTTGAAGACGATCGTCGCGTCGAAGCGGTTCATGAGCTCCGGGCGGAACGTCTTCTTCGCCGCCTCGAGGATCGTCGACCTAGCGCGCTCGGCCGCCTCGGCCTCGCCGCCGCCGGCGAAGCCGAAGGACTGCGCGCTGCGCGAGGCGTCGACGCCGAGGTTGGAGGTGAGCACGACGACCGTGTTGCGGAAGTCGACGCGGCGGCCCTGGCCGTCGGTGAGGCGGCCCTCGTCGAGGATCTGCAGGAAGGTCTGCATCACGTCGGGGTGCGCCTTCTCGACCTCGTCGAAGAGCACGACGCTGTAGGGCCGGCGGCGCACGCGCTCGGTGAGCTGGCCGCCCTGGTCGTAGCCGACGTATCCCGGGGGCGCGCCGACGAGGCGCGAGACCTCGTGGCGCTCGGCGTATTCGGACATGTCGACCTGGATGAGAGCCTTCTCGTCGCCGAAGATCTGCGTGGCGAGCGTGCGCGCGAGGAGCGTCTTGCCGACGCCCGTCGGGCCGAGGAAGAGGAACGAGCCGATCGGGCGGCGCGGGTCGCGCAGCCCGGTGCGCGAGCGGCGGAGCGCGCGGGCGAGGGTCGAGATGGCCTCGTCCTGGCCGACGACGGCGGCGGAGAGCTCCTTCTCGAGGTCGAGCAGGCGCGCGGTCTCGTCCTTGCCCATCCGGCGGACGGGGATGCCGGTCGAGCGCGAAAGCGTCTCGGCGATGTCGTCCTCGGTCACCTCCGCCGCGGCGTCGCCGCCGTGCTCCCTCTTCCACGCCTCCAGCCGCTCGTCGAGCGCCTTGCGGCGCGCGAGGGCGTCGTCGCGGAAGCGCGAGGCGGCCTCGAAGTCCTGCTTGGCGACGGCCTCGTCCTTGGCGCGCAGCGCCTCGGCGACGGCGGCCTCCTCGGCCTTGAACTCGGCGGGGCGCGTCGAGGCGCCGATGTGGACGCGGGCGCCGGTCTCGTCGATCAGGTCGATCGCCTTGTCCGGAAGGTAGCGGCCGCTCACGTAGCGCGCGGAGAGGCTGGCGGCGGCCTCGAGCGCCTCGGGGCGGTACTTCACCTTGTGGAACGCCTCGTAGCGCGGGGCGAGGCCGCGGAGGATCTCGACGGTCTGCTCGACGGTGGGCTCCTCGACGCGGAGCGTCTGGAAGCGGCGCTCGAGCGCGGGGTCCTTCTCGATCGACTTGCGGTATTCGTCGAGCGTCGTCGCGCCGATGCACTGCAGCTCGCCGCGGGCGAGCGCGGGCTTCACGATGTTCGCGGCGTCCATCGCGCCCTCGGCGCCGCCGGCGCCGACGAGCGTGTGGATCTCGTCGACGAAGAGGATGACGTTGCCCGCGCGGCGCGTCTCGTCGAGCACCGCCTTGATGCGCTTCTCGAACTCGCCGCGGTACTTGGTGCCGGCGACCATGAGCGTGAGGTCGAGCGAGACGATGCGGCGGCCGAGCAGGAGGTCCGGGACGTCCCGCGCGGCGATGGCCTGCGCGAGGCCCTCGACGACGGCGGTCTTGCCGACGCCCGCCTCGCCGATGAGCGCGGCGTTGTTCTTGTTGCGGCGCGCGAGGATCTGGACCAGGCGCTCGATCTCGTTCTCGCGCCCGATCATCGGGTCGAGCTTCTTCTCGGCGGCGAGGCGCGTGAGGTCGCGCCCGAACGTGTCGAGCGCGGGCGTCGCGACCTTGCGGCGCGGGCCGGCGCCGCCGCGCGAGGGCGAGGCGCCGGGG
>CACWKU010000230.1 GCA_902761575.1 uncultured bacterium | reverse complement strand
CGACCGCCTCGCGGCCGTCGCGGACGGCCCCGCGACGCTGGGCGTCCGGCCGGAGGCCGTGGCCCCGGCGGCGGACGGCGCCGCGGGCGCGTCGATCGAAGCGGAGGTGGACGTCGTGGAGCCGATGGGCGCGGAGACCTACGTCTACGCGGCGGCGGAGGGCGCGTCGTTCATCGCGCGCGTCCCCTCGGGCGCCCCGGTCCGCGCCGGCACCCGCGCCCGCTTCCTCCTCGACCTCTCCCGCGCCTCGCTCTTCGGCCCGGACGGCAACTCGGTCCTGTAGCCACCCTCTTCTGCGCAGGGCGGGGTGCGGCATCAAGCCCACTCCGCGATTCGGCATCCGGCATCGACCTCGACCCTCGGGCTCGCTTCGCTCGCCAGCCTTCCCGCCGGGGGGGGAGCCGGGCCCGAGCGGAGCGCGGGCCCGCATTGAAGCGCCGGGAACGCGGTCTCGCACTGCAGCGGATCGTTGTCGACGCTAAGGAAGGATTCTTCTTCATGGCGCGATTCTAGCGCCATTTTCGCGGAGGAGGCGACGGCGAACGCTGCCGCCAAGGCCCTCGGCCTGACTGGCGTGAAGCCCATCGGCAAGTGGAAGTGCCAGACCGGCGGCTACACGCACTGGGTCGTCGAGGCGCTCCCGGCCGAGACGATGCTCCTGCTCTACTAGTCGCCCTCGCCACCACGGGCGCATGCGGGTTGGCCTTCTGGCGGCGCGGGGTCTCCGCGCCGCCCAACACCGGCAAAGTGCTTCCTTCCACGTGAGGCGCGAGACGTGAGACACGCCGTCGGGGATCGCCCTTCCCCGTCTCACGTCCCTCGTATCCCCGAATCCGCGATGCCCGAATCCCCGATGGGGAGACATTCTGTCGCCGGGCGGAACGCGCCATCGGCGCGGAGCGCCGGCCCCCTCCCCGAGGGGGCTCCCGGCAAAGCCGGGTGAGGGAGTCATTCAGCATTCGGCATTCAGCATTCAGCATTCAGCATTCGGCATTCAGCATTGACCGCATCCCTCCCCGGCTCGCTCCGAAACGCCGATCGATCATTGCGTTTGCGCACCTTGTGCGGCGGCGGGCGCTGGGATATACTTGTCCCCGTTCCCGCTTCAAGCGTTTCATCCCGCCCGAGACTTCCCATGAGAACACGGATGCTGTCCCTTCTCCTTCTCGCGCCCGTGCTCGCGCACGGCGCGACGCTCACCGTGACATCGCTTGCCGACGACGGTTCCGCCGGCACGCTGCGCGCGCTCTGCGCATCGGCCTCCGCGGGCGACGAGATCGTGTTCGACGCGGCCCTCGCCGGCGGCACGATCGCGATCACGACGGCATCCGGTCCCATCGAAATCGCCAGGACGCTCTCCATCGTCGGCCCGGCGGACGCTCCCGTCACGATCGACGGGCTCGGCGGCGAGGGCGGAATCGCCTACACCGGCGGCAGCCGCACCACGAGCCTCCTCTACGCGACGGACGCCTCCTCCACGCTGACCCTCAAGAACCTCGTATTCACCGGCTCAAAGGCCAACCAGGCGTCCGCGACGCCCGAGGCCGGCCCCGCCGTCTCAATCCTCGGCAACGCCGTGGTCGACAACTGCTGCTGGACGAACAACGGCATGGCGCAGACCGGCACCTACAACGACACGACCTCCGACGGCGGCACCTGCCTGCGCGTCGTCGGGAACCTGTCCCTTTCGAACTCCCGCTTCGTGAACAACGGCGCCAGCGGCTGCAACTACAGCGCCGGCGGCACGCTGTGCGCTCGCGGCGGAACCGTCGCGATCAGCAACTGCGTCTTCTCCGGCGCCTACGGCTGGGGCGGCGACACGCAGGGCGGCAACGTCCGCGGCGGCGGCACGATCGGACTCGGCCCCGCTGTCGCCGACTTCACGATGACGGACTGCCTGGTCGAGAAAGCGGTGGCCAGCGCCGCCACGGGCGGCATCCTCCTGGATGGCGATTGTTCGGGCTCCTACCGCTTCCGCAACTGCGCGTTCCGTGACATCTGGAGCATCAACGCCAACTGGAGGCATGGCGGCGCCGTCAGCTACAGCGGAAGCAACCCCGTCACGATGATCTTCGAGAACGTCGAGTTCAGCCGCATCCGCTATCCCGGGTGGGCCGGCGCCGTCCGGGTCACGGGCGGCGATGCCCGCGTCGTCTTCGCCAACACGACGTTCGTGAACTGCTACGGCAACGAATGGGGCGCCTGCACCGACACGCGCTGTCTCACGAGCTTCGTCAACTGCACGGCCGTCGGAAACGTCAACGGCTCCTCGCAGTCGAACGGCGGGACGTTCTTCGTCATCGACAGACCCCACTACCTGCTCAACACGGTGTGCGCCTGGAACTGGGACAACAAGGGATCCCGGCTCCACGACACGTCGCGCTACAGCAGCACGCTGGGCGTCTACAACTCCTACAACCACTCCGTCGGCAACGGTCCGAGCTCGTCGTCCGACAACGCGATGGACTACGATTCGGACACGGCCTTCTTCTCCGAGCCGTTCGAGACGATCTCCTCGCTCCCCGCGTGGACGGGGAGCGAGGCCCTTTCGGCGTCGATTTCCGTGCCCGTCCTGACGGTCGACGAGAAGGCGGAGCGGCGCGACCCCGCCGCGCGTCGCGTCGTCGAGATCGTCTCGAAGAAGGACGGCGGCGTTCTGGACGCCGCGGGCTGGCCGGTGAAGCACAGCGCGGACTGGTCGAGCATCGCCTACACGAAGGACAGCGGCGCGACATGGACGGCGCTCGTCGGCACCGTCGAGGCGGCGACGATCCCGCTTGCCGCCGATTCCCGCGGCGTGGCGTATGCGACGAGGCGCGGCCTTCCGAAGCCGCCGATCGGCTCCGCGGCGATCGTGGCCAAACCGTCGACGATGCTGCTGGTCAAGTAGTCCCCCTCGGCGCCCGTGGCGGGGTGCGGCGGCCGCCGCATCCTGCCACGGCCGCGTGCGAGTCTGCCTTGTGGCGGCGCGGATCTCCGCGCCGCGCAACGCCGACGAAACGCTTTCTTTGACGTGAGACATGAGACGCGAGACGCGCCGTCCGGCATCGCCTTTGCGCGTCTCACGTCCCTCGTCCCTCGTCCCTCGTCTCTCGTCCCCGGCGCGAAGCGCCGGTCCCCTCCCTGAGGGGGCTCCCGGCGAAGCCGGGTGGGGGAGTCATTCAGCATTCAGCATTGACCGAGACCCCCTCAGGCTCGCTTCGCTCGCCAGCTCCCCCACCGGGGGAGCCGGGCCCGAGCGGAGCGCGGGCCCGCACCGAAGCGCCGGGCGGACCGCGGCGCGGCGACGCCGCGCCGACGGTCCGCCCTAACTTCCTTTCCGGAAGGCCGACGGCGAGGCGCCGAACTTGCGCCGGAACAGGTGGCCCAGGTGGTTCGCGTCGTAGATGCCGCACGCGGCGGCGATCCGCTCGCACGGGAGCGACGTCGTCCGCAGCAGGTCCTTCGCACGGGCGAGGCGTTCGTTCAGGATCGCCTCCCCGATGGGGACGCCCGTTTCCGCACGGAAGCGCAGCTCGAGCGTCCGGCGCGAGACGCCCAGGGCCTTCGCCAGCTCCGAGACGGGCAGCCGTTCCCCGATCCGCGCCGCGACGGCCGCCCGCGCCTTCGCGACGAGCGGGTCGCGCCCGATGAAATGCGCGGTCGAGGCGCGCGCCTCGACGCGCACGCCCCCGAGGACGATCCTCCGCCGCGCCCCCGGCCGGCCGCGCAGGGCGGCGTCCAGCGCCGCCGC
>CACWKU010000229.1 GCA_902761575.1 uncultured bacterium | reverse complement strand
CGGCGCCCGAGGCGCCCTCCGCCGAGAGGAAGCGCAGGGGCTCCTCCGACCATCCCTCCGCCGGCGCCTCGCGCGGAAGCCGGAGCGCGTCGCCGCGGTCCGGCGCCTGCGCGAGCGCGCCGCCGGGCGCGGGACGGACCACGAGCCAGTCGTAGGACCGCGCCGGCCGCGAGAGGGTGTCCACGGAGCCGCCCTCGACGAAGAAGTCGGCCGTCTCGCCGTCGCCCAGCGGCGGCAGGAATGCGCCCTTCTCCGCGTCGAACCCGGCCGGCGCGGCGGGCAGTTCCGCGGAACGGGGCAACTCCGAGCGCGCCATCGCGTGCGGCGCGCGGACGGAGCGCAGGCGCAGGGAGCCGTCCGGCAGCCACGGGGCGCCCTCCGGCGTCCGCACGGCCCAGGCGTCCGACCCCTCCGGCAGGTCGAGCTCGAGGTGCGTCCGGACCATGTAGGCGCCGGGCGCCACGACGACGAGATTCGCGTAGCCGAACGAGACGCCCCGGATCCGGACGACGCCGTCCGGGCCGGCCTCGGCCGCGATTTCCGCGCGGGCGGTCTCGCCGGGGCCGTCGCTCCTCCAGACGACCTTCGCGCCGGCGGCCGGCGTGGCGGGGTCGTCGAGGACGACGCGGAACGCGTGGTCGACGCGCGCGCCGAACCGCGACGCCGCGTCGCGGCGCGCGTCGGCCGCCGCCGTACCGGCGGCGAGAAGGAGGATGGCCGCCAGCGCGGCGCGGCCGGGGCCGCGCGCACGGCGGCCGGGAACGGGACGGAGGGATGCTTTCATGGCGTGGCGGGGTCGGGGGCGAGTTCGTAGTGCGTCGCGCGGGCGCGTTGTCGTTGTCCGGCAGCGAAAGGATCGTGCATGCTTCGAATCTCCGCAAGTTTTGCGGAGATTCTAGCTGTCAATCTCCGCAAAGGCAAGGCTGGCTGAAGACGGCGGTGCGTTTCATTTCGGGGCGTGGTGGTTGGGAATGTTCACAAACTCTCAATGTCCATCAATCGGCAATGCCATCAATGACAATGCCAATGGAACCGGAAGCCGGTCGGGATTCGGATTTGGATTGGCATTGGCGTTGGGGCTCTGCGTGGCAAGGAGGGCGTCCGCGAAGAGACGGGCGTCGGGGTCGTCCGGCCAGGCGGCGAGGACGTAGGCGGCGAAGTCCGGAGCGGTTTCCGAGGGGGCGCTCTCGCGGACGAGGCGCGCGATGCGCGGGAGGCGCCCGGCGCGTTCGGCGGGCGTGCCGCCGGCGAGGAGGACTTCGGCCTGCCACACCGCTTCGACGAGGAAGGCGCCGAGGTCGGGGCTCGGGCGGTTCCGGGATTCCGCGAAGATCTCGGCGTCCTCGATGGACGGCGGCGGGGGATTGGTCGCCGCGAGGGCGAGGGCGTCGAGGCGCGCGGCGGCGTCGGGCGGGAGCGCCGGGACGGGACCCGCGGCGGGCAGGCGGCGCGGCAGGAGCTCGAGCTCCCAGCGGACGGGCTGGATCCGCGGCGCGAAGGTGGTCCGATCCGACTCGGCGGCGCGGCGTTCGAGGCGCGTGACGCCGAGCGCGGCGGCGGTTTCGTCGGGGAGAAACCGCCGGAGGCGGCCGTCCGCAAGCTCGAGGCGGGCGAAGCCGGAGGCGACGATGGCCCGGCAGTCGCGGAGCGCGAACTGGAACCACTCGCGCGCCTCGCGGGTGCGGCGGGCGACATAGGCGCGGACTTGCGCGCGGTCGCCGTCCACCAGGCTCGATTCCCCGTGCGGGGCGGTGTAGAGGCCGGGCTCGTCGAGCGCGTCCAGTTCGCGGAGGAACGCGACGGCGCGGCCGAGCGCGGCGGGGTCGTCCGGCGCCTCCTTCGCGGCGCGGTTGATCTCCCAGGCGCGGCGGCGCATCGTTTCGCTCTTTTCGCGCCAGTCGTGGAAGGCGGTCCAGTCGCGGTCTTCCGGGCGCGGCGCCTCGGTGGTCCGGACGTCCTTCACGCGGACGCCGCCGAAGGCCGCGACGGGGACGCCGTCCTCGCCTTCGGCGCAGACGACGCCTTCGTTGCGGTCGCGGAACTCGCCCGTGTGCCAGACGAGCCGGTCGCCGGGGAGGATTTCGCCGTCGGGGCATTCCTCGCCGTGCCAGCGTCGCTCGCCGGGCTTTCGCGGGCGCAGGGCGGCGGGCGTCAGGAAGAGCCGGTAGATCCGGGCCGTCTCGTCGCGGTCCGCGAACCGGACGAACCGCGGTTCGCCGAAGGCGTCGAGGACGCCGTCTGCCTCCGCCTCGGTGCAGAAGTAGCCGTGCGCGCCGCCGTCCGGCGCCGCGCGGAAGAAGGCTCTGGCGTCTTCGGCGCCGACTTCGCGGCCGCCGCCGCCGAAGCGCGTTCCGACCGGAGCGCCGGCGACGGCCTCGGCGTGCTTTCCGTCGCGGAGCCGGATCGCCTCGCGGAGGATCTCCTCGGTGGAGGGGCCCTCGGGCGGGCGGTAGATCCAGGCGGACGGATCGGCGGCGCCGGCGGCGCGGACGACGATCGGGGCGAAGACCTCGGACCAGAGGCGGGGCCGCCGCGGCGGACGGCCGAAGTCGCGGTATGGGGCGAGGACGGCGTTCCAGACCTCGAAGCGCGCGACGAGGCGGCGGAGCCCCGCGCCGCCGCCGGCGGGGTCGTCCACGGGGCCGTCGTCGCGCAGCTCGACCGCGACGCGGTAGGCGCCGTTCGTTCCGGAAAGGAAGAGGACGTCGTCCGGGCGGGCGCAGGCGGCGGGGCTCTCGAAGGAGACGGCCCAGTCGCGCTCGAAGGCGCCGCGGAGGGATTCGAGCGAGGAAACGAGCGGGGCGGGGTCGGCGTCCACTTCGGCGAGGAAGACGAGCTCGCCGTCGACCAGGCACTGGCGTCCTTCGCGGTCCTGGACGCAGCGGATCCAGCGGAACGGCCCGAACGGTTCGCGCAGCTTGAGGAAGCGCGACGGGGAATTGTCGTAGGGGCCGAACTGCGTGTCGAGAAAGCGCGCGAGCGGCGAAGGGTCCGACGCGAGGAACGCGGCGGCCTCCGCCTCCTGCCGGGCGAAGCCCCGTCGGCGCGGCGGCGCGTTCGTGGCGGGGGCCGCCGCGAGCGCGGGGAGTGCGAGAGCGAGGAGCGCAGCCGCGGCGAGACGAAACCGGGAAACACGGGGAAGACGAGGAAGATTCATTGTCCACAAACTCCGATTGTCCATTGTTGGCGTCAATTCAAGGTCGAAATGCAAATCTCACTCCGCGGCCTCCGCGTGGGGTTCTTCCGCGGCGGGGCGCTGCGTGGCGCAGAGGCGGAAGCCGAGGTAGCGGTCCCGGTCGGAGGGCGAGTCCCAGCCCCAGAGGGAAGCCGCGCAGTTCCTGGCCGAGTTGTTCCAGCTGCCGCCGCAGTAGAAGCGGTACCCGCCATCCGCCGTTTCAGTCCACTCCCACACGTTGCCGTGCATATCGTAGAGTCCCCACGCGTTCGGCTCCTTCCGTCCCACCGGCTTGTGCGAGACGGTTTCGCTCCAGTCGACCTCGTGGACGCGGTCGACGAGCCGCTCGGCGAAGGCGAGGAAGCGCGCGAGCCAGCGGGGACGCGTCGAGGCGTTTTCGTCATACCACGCCACGCGGCCGAGCGTCCCTTCCGTGATCTCCGTCCCGTCCGCGAGGCGGCAGTAGGCGTTCGTCGAGCCCGCGCGGCAGGCGGTTTCCCATTCCTCCTCCGTCGGCAGGCGGAAGACGAGGCCCGAGGCGCGCGCGGCGGGGTGCGCGTTGAGCT
>CACWKU010000228.1 GCA_902761575.1 uncultured bacterium | reverse complement strand
GTGCGGGCGCCGCGGCGCTCCATTTCGGCCCGCAGGCGCGGCGCGTGCGCGAGCGCGAGGCCCGCGAGTCCGACCGGGAGCGCGGCGGCGAGCGCGACGGCGAGCGCACGGATGTCGGGGCTCGCCGCGATCATCGAGCGGAGCGTGGCGGGGCGGAGGAAGTTGCCGTAGGGGGCCGTCACGCGAAGCGTGGACCAGACGAGCGGCGCGAGTCCGGCTAGCGCGCCGAGCGCGAGGGCGAGCGTGTGGCGCCACGCGCCGCGGCGCAGGATGGCGAAGAGGGCGATCGGCACGGCGAACATCGCGAGCGTCGGATGGAACGTCGCGGCGAGGCCGAGGCAGAGCCCGATCGCCGCCCCCGCGGGGGCGGAGCCGCCCGCGACGAACGCGAGGGCGAGGGCGAACGCGGCGAGAATCGTCGCCGGCCCCTCCGCGAAGGGGCCGAGGCCGAAGCGGGGGACCCAGGGGACGAGGAAGACCGCCGCGACGACGAACGCGATCATCTGCAGGAGCGCGAAGAGAGTCATGCGGCTCCAGTACGTCCCGGCGATCGCGTAGAACGAGAGGATCAGGACGACGGCGAAGCCGAGCGCGAGCGGGAGGAGCGGGGCGTGCGCACGCTGCCAGGGGAGGAACGGCTGGAAGAACGGACGGGCCGCGAGCGTGGCGGGGTCCAGCTGGTGCGCGAGGTCGCGCGTCTTGCGCGGGAGGCCGGGGCGGTAGAGCAGGGCGGGGCGGACCTCGGGCGGAACGGCGGCGAAGGCGGCGTCGCGGTAGACGAGCGGCGCGCCGCGCTCGATCGAGCGCGCGAGCATCGACTGGGCGGAGTCGTCGAGCCCGGTGAAGAGCACCTCGCCCGGCGGACGGACGTCCAGCGCGTCCGAGACTCGGCTCCAGACGAGCGGTGCGGCCCAGACGAGAAGCAGGAGCAACGCGACGAGCGAAAGGAAATCCGCCCGGCTCCACCACGGCTTGCTCGGCGCGTCGGAAAAGGGTTCGGGCGATTTGCGTCTCATGGGCTCCGATTCTAGCATGCGGCGCCCGGTTTCCGCAAACCGGGCGCCTTGCCTCGCGGGGCGAAGTGTGGCAGAATACCGCGCACCGAATCCGAACGCCGCCATGATCGAGAAAGCCAACGTCGAAAAGATCCTGGAACGCCTCCGCGAGGTGGAGGCGCTTCTCGCCGAGCCCGGCACCGCCGCGGACCAGAAGAAGTACCGCGGACTCGTGCGCGAGCACGCGTCGCTGCGCAAGCTCCAGGACCGAGCGACCGCCTACTACAAGCTCGTCGACACGGTCGAATCCGACCGCGCGATGGCCGAAGACCCCGCCACGGACGAGGAGATGCGGGAGCTCGCGAAGGCGGAGCTCGAGGAGGCGGAGGCCGCGCTCCCCGCGGCCGAGAAGGCGCTCTCGCTCGCGCTCCTGCCGCCCGACCCCGACGAGCACCGCGCCGCCATCTTCGAGATCCGCGCCGGCACGGGCGGCGACGAGGCCGCGCTCTTCGCGGGCGACCTCTTCCGCATGTACAGCCGCTACGCCGAGGCGCGCGGCTGGAAGATCGAGCTCACCGACTCCGCGCCGTCCGAGCTCGGCGGCTACAAGGAGGTCTCCTTCATCGTCCGCGGCGACGGCGCCTACTACCGCCTCCGCCACGAGGGCGGCGGCCACCGCGTGCAGCGCGTCCCCGAGACCGAGGCGCAGGGCCGCATCCACACCTCCGCCGCGACGGTCGCCGTGTTCCCCGAGGCCGAGGAGGAGGACGAGCTCGTCATCCGCCCCGAGGACCTGCGCATCGACACCTACCGCTCCGGCGGCGCCGGCGGGCAGCATGTCAACAAGACCGACTCCGCCGTCCGCATCACGCATCTGCCGACCGGCGTCGTCGTGCAGTCCGACGAGGAGCGCTCCCAGCACCAGAACAAGGAGAAGTGCATGTCGGTCCTGCGCTCCAAGCTCCTCGCCGCGCAGCGCGAGGCGGAGGAGAGCAAGCTCGGGGCCGAGCGCAAGGTGATGATCGGCTCGGGCGACCGCTCCGAACGCATCCGCACCTACAACTTCCCGCAGAACCGCCTCACGGACCACCGGATCAACCTCACGCTCTACTCCCTCGACCGCATCATGGAGGGGCTGATGGACGAGCTGCTCGACGCCCTCGTCTCCCGCAACGAGGACCTGCGCCTCGAGTCCCAGCTCTCCCGCCTCGCCTCCGGCGCCTCCTCCTGATCCCTTCAACATCTCCTTTTCACTCGTCACTCGTCACTCGTCACTCGTCACTCGTCACTCGTCACTCGTCACTCGTCACTCCCATGAACCCTCCCTCCGAAATCTACCAGCAGCAGCTCGCGGCCGCCGAGAAGAAGGCGGCCCTCCCCCTCGGCAAGATGCTCGCGCTCGGCTTCCTCGCCGGCGCGTGCATCGCGTTCGGCGCCGCGACGAGCAACATGGCGGCGCACGGCGTCGCGAACTACGGCCTCGCGCGCCTCGTGGCGGGGTCCGTCTTCCCGGTGGGGCTCATCCTCATCGTCCTCGTCGGCGCGGAGCTCTTCACCGGGAACAACCTGATGGAGATGGCGCTCGTCGAGGGGCGCATCACGGCGGGCCGGATGCTGCGCAACCTCGTCTGGGTGTGGCTCTCGAACCTCGCCGGCTCGGTCGCCGTCGCGGCGTGCGTGTGGGGCAGCGGCGAATGGGGCTCGGCCGGCCACGCGCTCGGCGCCTACACGATCAAGGTCGCGGCGGGCAAGGCGGCGCTCGCGCCCGGCGCGGCGGTCTGCTCCGGCATCCTGTGCAACGTGCTCGTGTGCCTCGCGATCCTCGCGGCGGCCTCGTCCAAGCAGACGATCGGAAAGATCTTCGCAATCTGGTTCCCGATCATGGCGTTCGTGCTCGGCGGCTTCGAGCACTCCGTCGCCAACATGTACTACCTGCCGGCGGGCCTGATGGCGCTCGCCGACCCGGACAGCGCCGCGAAGGCGGCCGAGCTCGGCATCGCCACCGGCGCGCTCACGGTCGCGCACGCCGCGCGCAACCTGCTCTTCGTCACGATCGGCAACCTGATCGGCGGCATGGTCTTCGTCGGCGCGCTCTGGGGAAGCATCGCCCAGCGCGTCCCCGCGAAGAAGGCGTAGCGGCGCCTCCCTCCGGCCCAGGACGCCGGAGGAATGGAAACGGCCGTCGCGGCGGACCGCCGCGACGGCCGTCGCCTTATGGCGCGCGCGGGGCGGGGGAGGGGAGGATCGATTCGACGAGGGCGGCGAATCGCGCGTCGGGATCCGGCGCGGCGCCGGGCGCGTCGGGCAGGATGGCTTCGACCAGCGCCGCGAAGTCCGGATCCGGCGGCGGCACGGGCTCGAGCGAATGCAGCGACATCGTGATCGCGCAGGCATCGGCCTCGGGCATCGCCTTGACGGGGCAGTCCGGCCCCCACGGGTCGGTGTAGAGGACCGTCCCCGCGGCGGCGTCGCGCCCGACGAGGAGTCGCAGGTGTCCGCCCGGCGCGGCGGGCGCGTTGGGGCCGGGCTCCGGGACGATTCCGAGCACGACGCCCCAGAGGAGCGGATGTCCCGCGCCGACCGAGCGGTCGACCGCCGAGAGGAACGACGGGAGCCGCGGTTCCGCGGCCGCGCGGAGTGCGTCCGGATCGGCGCCGCGGAAGAGCTCCTCGAGATCGACGTCGCCCGCGGGGGCTCCGTCCGGCGGCGCGAGCCTCGCCGCCGAGCCGCGCGCGGCGGCGGCCTCGTCGTGGGCGCGG
>CACWKU010000227.1 GCA_902761575.1 uncultured bacterium | reverse complement strand
ATTCTCGCCGTTTGCCAGAGTAAGCGCGCCCCCTCTTACTGACAAAGTAAACGCGCCCCCGGCTCGGCCGGGGGCGGCGTTTACTTTGTCATGTTACCAAAACCGCGTGCGCGCGCAACGATGCGCCATTTCCGCGATTCACCCGCGGAACGACTCCGGGAAGGTCGTCTCCGTCCACCGGGGAATTCCGGGGAATCGCTCGCGCGCGAGGGCGGCCCAGAGGCCGGGCGCCGTGCCGATTTCGCGGCCAGCCGGGTCGTGCAGCGGAGAGGCGAGGCCGCAGCTCGGCGAGCGCGATTTCAGGATGAAGCCGTCGACGCCGCCTGCGCGCGCCAGCGCCTCCGCCTCGGCCTCGCACGCCGCGCGGAGAGCGTCCGTGGCGTCGCCCGTCCGGTCGACGCGGAGGACGCGGATCGGCAGCGCCGATCCGCGGGGTTGAAAGGTTGAAGCGGTTGAAGCGGTTGAAACGATTGAAGGCTCGGAAGCTTCGCCTTGCACCAGTTCAATCGGCGGACGCGGACAGCCGAGGCCCGCCGCGAGCTCGGGGCAGAAAGGAACCAGTTCCATCTCTGCGTTCTCTGCGCTCTCTGCGTGAGAAACAACCTCTGCGCTCTCTGCGTGAGATTCCCCCAGCGCCCTCCGCGTGGCGGGGTCCAGCGCGCGCACGGCGGCGCGCTCCGCGAGCCGCTGCACAGCTTCGCACGGCTTGGCGTCGCCCTTCCAGCGGCACGGGATGCCGAGCAGGCATGCGCTGACGCAGAGGCGCTTCACGGCGCGGCCTCCTCGTTGGGGTCCGCGGGGACGCGGCACTCGACGACGCGGCCCGTGGCGGGGTGGCGGAAGGTGAGCGACCAGGCGCGGAGGAAGTAGCCGGTCTCGCCGGGCAGGACGTCGGGGCGCGCGCCGCCGCCCGGGAGGAAGAGCGGGTCGCCCAGCAGCGGGTGGCCGATGGCGGCGAGGTGGATGCGGATCTGATGCGGGCGGCCGGTCCGCGGCTCGGCTTCCCAGAGCGCGGCGT
Organism: uncultured bacterium; assembly: GCA_902761575.1. GTDB lineage: Bacteria > Verrucomicrobiota > Kiritimatiellia > RFP12 > UBA3636 > UBA3636. Next base: position 2,770 of record CACWKU010000227.1, on the reverse strand, counting down.
CGGGGCCGTTCTCCAGCACGCGGCAGATGGTGAGCGAGGGCTTTCCGCCGCCGGGCGCGGCGGCCCAGACGGAGCCCAGGAGCGCGTGCGGGACGCGTCCGATGGGGACCGCGATCTCGAGATCGCCCGCCGGCGGGTCGGCCACGGGCGCGGTCCGCGCGAGGTAGCGCTTGCGCAGGGCGCGCTCCTCGCCGCCGGCCTCGCGGAACTGGCGCGCGAGGGCGTCGCGCGCCGACGGCCGCCGCGCGCACAGCACAAGGCCGGAGGTGCCGCGCCCGAGCCGGTGGACCGGCACCGGCGCCTCGCCCGGGAAGCGCTCGCGCAGGATCGCGGCGAGCGTGTTCCGGACGAAGCCGCCGCCCGGGATCGTCGGCAGGCCGGCGGGCTTGTCCACGACGACCACGTCGTCGTCCGCGAGAACGACGCGCACGTCGCGCGGGACGTCGGGCTCGCGCCACGGCGGGCGGTTCCAGCGCAGGACATCGCCCGCGCGGAGGCGGTCGTCCGGCTCGGCGGGGAGACCGTTGCGGAGGATCAGCCCCGCCTCGGCGCGCGCGCGCCAGTCGGCCTCGGACGAATGCCGGTAGCGCGCCGCGTAGAAGCGCGCGACCGTCTCGCCGTCGGCGTCCGGCCCGATCCGGTCGGTGTAGGTGCAGCCTTCGTCCATTCAGGGGGTCTTGGAGGGCGATTCGTCCGGACCGGCGGCGGAGGATGCGCGCGAGGCGCGGCGGACCGCGTTCGTTTCGTAGAGCGAAGCGAAAGGATGCGCTCCGATCCACTTGGCGAAAGGACTCTCTTCCGGGGTTGGGTATGAAATGCCTCCGCGCATTTGCGACGGATCGTCGATCTCGAACAGATCGAGCGTCGTGCCGAACTGCTGGTGGATGCTGAACGAGACGCCGACAGAGCCGGGCGTCAGGAAGAAGACGCGCCAAATGTCCCCGCTGTCCCACATGTCGCTGTTCAGAATCGTTTCACATGATCCGAAGACGTCGAACAGCTCCGCCGCGATTCCGTTCAGATCCGGGACGGGGGTTCCGTTCGGACGGGGAAAATCGATGTGCGCGCTCACGCGGACGACCCGGCCGGATGCCTCGTCGACGACGGCGGCGACGAAGTCAAATCGCTTGTCGTCGAAGCCGGAAGTCGGAACAAAGCGGTAGCGCCGTCCGTCCGGAACCCGGACATTGAGGTCCGAGACGAAGAACCGCCCCGCCGGAATCCGGAACGAGGCGTTCGTCCCGCCTTCGTCCAAGTCGGGCCGGTCGCCAATCCGGAGCCCGAAAAGCGACGGACTCTCCGGCGTTGCTCCGGCAAGGAATCGGCTGTCCGCCGGTTCGGGCGGATGGATGCGGATGGTGTCCGCGTCGGGCCCGCGCAGGCCCAGCGAGCCCGCGAGAAAGCCCTCGTAGGATTCCGGCGGGAATTCGATCGGCTCCAGGACGCGCCAGGCGGTGAGGAACATCGTCCCTCCGGGGGCGAGGGGCGGGGAGCATTGCAGGCGGACGTCAGCGCCGACGTCCCGTCCGCGATCCAATCCGATCGACGGACGTCGGCATGTGGCGACCCATCCTTCCGGCAGGTGCACGACGCTTTCCGTCATTTCCGCGGAGGCGGAGGCGCGGCGGAAGGGAAACCGGCGGCGGGCCGCCGGAGGCGACACGGGAAGCAGTCCGGGATCGCGGAACGCGAGTCCGTTCCCGCAGGGCTGCGCGAAGTCGGGAACCTCCGCCTCGAACCGCAGGACGCAGGGACCGTCCGGCGGGGTTTCGGTCTCGACATCGCCGACGAGCCGCGCGGACTGGGCGAACGCGGCGACGCGCCGCTGCGCGTCGCGCCGGCGCTCCTCCGGGAGAATCTGCTCGTAGCGCTTCCGGAAGGCCTCGAAGGCCGTGCCGCCGTGCTCGACCGCCACGCGGATGCGCGCGGAACCGTTCGTCCGGACGTCGATGTCGTATCGCGTCCGCACGCCGTCGCGCCCGAGCAGCTCGCCCCAGTTCCGGAACGGATAGCCGAACGACGGTCGCAAAAGGACGACCTCGTCCGGCGCGGGACGATCCGGTCGCCAGACCAGCGCCGGCAGGTCTCGGTTGCGGTCCGCGAGCGGATGGGCGTACTGCGTGGCGCCGTCGAAGACGTGGTCCGAGAATCCGATGGCGATCGTGTCGAACGTGGCGGGGGCGGCCGGAACGTCCGCCGGGGAACGCAGGGTCGGGTCGGCGTTCCAGGCGGCGTCGTAGAGGCGGAGCGAGATCTCCGCGTCGCGGTCGAGCGCGCGCGCCATCGCGAGCTGGAGGATGCGCAGGTCCGCCTCGTGGCCGTAGCGCGCGGCGAGCGTGGCGTCGGCGGGCGAGAGCGCGGCGAGCGACAGGTCCCAGTAGGCGGGGCCGGCCTCGCGCAGGTTGATCGCGCACCAGTCGCGAATCGCGACGAACGCCTCGCGCACGGTCGCATTCGTCGCGACGAGCGAGCGCGCGAGCGCGGCGGCGTTCGTCTGCGTGGCAGGGTCGGAGAGCGCCCACATCCGCGCCGCGAGGGCGGCGGCGCGCTCCGGTGCGGTCTGCGAGGAAGCGCGCAGGACGGGCGCGAGGCGGGAGAGCGGCGGCATGTTCGGCTCGGCGACGATCTGCGAGCCGGGGCCGCCGCCGCGCACGAGGTAGGTCGTGGCGGAGTCCGTCGCGTTCGTCTCGACGGGGAAGCGGTCGGCGATCGTCTTCCAGAACGGCTCCTCGACGCGGAAGGCGCGGGCGAGGTCGTTCGTGCCGGCGAC
>CACWKU010000226.1 GCA_902761575.1 uncultured bacterium | reverse complement strand
CCCGGCCCGCCGGGACCGGGTATCTCGAGCCGGCACGCGAGCGGGACGGGCCGCAGGCGCGCGCCGCCGCACGCGGGGCACGGGGAGCCGTCCGGCGCGGCGCCGAGCCCCTCGCATTCGGGGCACGCGCCGGCGCGCGAGGAGAAGGAGAAGCTCGCGGGCGAGAGGCGGTCGTAGACGATCCCGCAGTCGGGGCAGCAGAAGCGGTCCGACTCCTCCAGGAGCCTCTCCGCGCCGTCGGGGCGCTGGAGCAGGACCCGGATCTCGCCGCCGCTCCGCTCCATCGCGAGCTGGACCGAGTCGGCCAGGCGCGTGCGGATGCCGTCCTTCGCGACGAGGCGGTCCACCACCGCGTCGATCTCGCGGGCGGCGTCCGCCTCCTCGCGCGAGACCTCCTCGATCATCCGCACCGCGCCGTCGATCCGCACGCGGACGAACCCCGACTGCACGGCCTCGGCGAGATACGCGCCTCCGTCCCGCGCCCTCCGGCCCGCGCCCCGCGACGATGCGACCGTTCGACCGTGCGACCGTTCGACCGCCTCCGGCGGCCTGCGCAGCATCGGCGACATCACGGTCATCTTCGTTCCCTCCGGCTCGCGCAGGAGGCGCTCCGCGAGGGCGCCGGGGGAGACGGAGCGCACGACGCGCCCGCAGCGCGGGCAGTGCGGCGTGCCGAGGTGGGCGAAGAGCAGGCGCAGGTGGTCGTGGAGGTCCGCCGCGGTGGCGAGCGTCGCGCGGGGGCCGGGCGCGCCGGCGAACTGCCCGACGGCGATCGCGGGCGCGAGGCCGCCGACGAAGTCCACGTCGGGGCGCGGCAGCTTCTCCAGCAGGGCGCGCACGCGGGCGGGGAGGCTCTCGAGGTAGCGGCGCTGGCCCTCGGCGAAGAGCGTGTCGAAGGCGAGCGAGCTCTTGCCGGAGCCGGAGAGCCCGGTCACGACCGTGAGCCGCCCGCGCGGGATGCGGCACGAGACGTCGCGCAGGTTGTGCTCGCGCGCGCCGCGGACCTCGATCCAGTCCCCCTTGGACCCCGCCACGGCGCTACTCCTTCGTGAAGACCGTCACGGGGACGTTCTTCTTGCGCCCCCATTGGCGCGCCTCGCGCGCGGACGAGAACCAGAGGTCGAGCCGGTGCGGGCCCTTGATCGCGCCGCCGCGGTCCTCGACCGTGGCGTAGCCGTAGCCGGGGACGTAGAGGATGGTGCCGAACGGGTAGAACCTCGTGTCGGCGGCGGCCGTGCCACGGTGCGCGCGCGTGCCGCTCGCGGTGATGCCGACGGCCTTCGGCTTGCCCTTGTTGGGGCCGCTCGCGATGACGGGGCGGCCGTACCAGTTGCGCTTCCAGTTGCACGACTCGGGGCCGGAGTCGTAGCCGGTGACCTCCATCGAGACCGTGCGCTTCGCCATCCCGTCCACCGACTGGCGCCCGGCGAACGTCCGGCACCCCTCCATCGAGAGGAACGCGAACGCGGCGACCGCGACCGCGGCGAGCGCGAGCGCGCGCTGCGCCCAGCCCGAGACGCCGGAGAGGATGTCGACCCAACGGTTCATGCGCGCCGATTCTAGCAGAACCCCTCCGGCGCGGCAACCGGGTTTGTCATCGCGGAACGGTTCTGGTAGAATGGGGGGCATGAAAGCAATCGACACCGCGAGAGAGGTCTTCGACGTCGAGATCGAGGGGATGCAGGCCGTCCGCGACGCGCTCGACGCGCGCTTCGAGGAGGCCGTGGAGATGCTCCGCGACGCGCTCGCGCGCGGCGGCAAGATCGTCCTCACCGGCGTCGGCAAGAACCTCCACGTCGCCGAGAAGATCTCCGCCACCCTCGCCTCGACCGGCTCCACGTCGGTCCTGCTCAACCCGATGCAGGCCATCCACGGAGACCTCGGCATCCTCGCGCCGGCGGACGTCCTCGTCGCCCTCAGCTACTCCGGCGAATCCGAGGAGATGAAGAATCTCGTCCCCGCGGTGCGCCGCCTCGGCGTCCCGATCCTCGCGATCACCGGCAACCCGGAGAGCACGCTCGCGCGCCTCTCGCAGCTCGTGCTGCCGTGCGCCGTGCCGCGCGAGGCCTGCCCGTTCGGCGTGGCGCCGACGGCGAGCACGACCGCGACGCTCGCCCTCGGCGACGCGATCGCGATGGCGCTGCTGCGCGCGTCCGGCTTCGGGCGCGACGACTTCGCCAAGCTCCACCCCGGCGGGGCGATCGGGCGGACGCTGCTCGTCCGCGTCCGCGACATCATGCGCACGGGCGACCGCCTCGCCGCCGTCGCGCCCGAGGCGCCCGTCTCCGAGGCGATCGTCGCGATGACCCACGCCCACGGCGGCGCCGCCTTCGCGGTCGGGCCGGACGGCCGCCTCGCAGGCATCTTCACGGACGGCGACTTCCGCCGCGCCGTCGCGAACGGCGACGCCTCGGTCCTCGCGGAGCCCGTCTCGCGCTTCATGACGCGCAATCCGGTCTCGATCGGACCCGACGCGCTCGCGGTCGACGTGCTGCACCTGCTCGAGCGCCGCGCGATCGACGACCTCCCGGTCGTGGGCGCCGACGGCCGCCTCGCCGGCGCCATCGACATCCAGGACCTGCCGAAGTTCAAGGTGATGTAGCGGAAGCCACGCGATGAAAGCTGAACCGTCCACAGTCCCGCGCTTCCCGCGCGTGCTCGTCACCGGCGCCGCCGGATTCGTCGGCCACCACCTCGTCCGGGAACTGGAGTCCTCCGGACACGAGGTCGCGACGACCGACGCCCTGCAGCCGGACGCCCCCGCCGCGCATGGACTGCCGGACTACTCGACGGCCGACCTGCGCGACGGGGAGTCGATGCGCGCGCTCGTCCGCGCCACGCGTCCGGACGCGGTCGTCCACCTCGCCGGCGTCTCGTTCGTGCCCGACGGCGCTCGCGACCCCTCGCTCGCCCTCACCGTCAACATCGGCGGCACGTGGACGCTCGCCGAGGCTCTCGCCGCCGAGGCGCCCCGCGCGCGCCTGCTCTTCGTCTCGACCGCCCAGGTCTACGGGACGATTCCCTCCCCCGCCCCGCTCCGCGAGGAATCCCCCCTGCGCCCGCTCTCGCTCTACGCCGTGACCAAGGTCGCGGGCGAGAGCCTCCTCCTCGCGCGACACGCCGCCGGAACGCTCGACGCGGTCGTCGCCCGCCCCGGAAACCACACCGGCCCCGGCCAGACGCCGAAGTTCGTCGCGCCGGCCTTCGCGCGCCAGGTGCTCGCCGCGAAGCGCGGGGAGGTCTCCGCGCTCCGCGTCGGCAACCTCGACTCCGTCCGTTCGTTCGCGGACGTGCGCGACGTCGTCCGCGCCTACCGGCTCCTCCTGGAGCGCGGCGCGTCCGGCGGCGTCTACAACGTCGCTTCGCCCGCCAACGTCCGCATCGGCGACCTGCTCGGCCGCCTCCGCGCGCTCGCCGGATGCGACGCGCCGGTCGAGACCGACCCCGCGCTGTGGCGCCCGACGGACTCCTGCCCGGTCCTCGACGTCTCGCGCCTCCGCGCGGACACGGGCTGGGCGCCCGCCTTCTCGCTCGACGACACGCTCCGCGACCTCCTCGCGGACGCCGCGCGGTAGCGCGGTTCCATGCAACGCGTGGCCGCCGGGACGGCGGGAGCTACCGGTCCGGATCCGCGAGGCGCCAGACCAGGTCCGACGCGTCGGCTTCGCCGCCTTCGAGGCGGACGCGGAGCGCCGCCTCCGCGCCGGCGTCCGCGGGGATCGCGGTGGGCGCGAAGAAAACGGCGCGCTTCACGCCGGGGAAGAACGGTTCGCGCGCGAGTTCGCGGTCGCCGGCGAGAAGGACCGCGGCGAGGGAGTCCCGTCCCGGCGCGGCGCGGGCGCCGTCGAACACGGCGCGCGC
>CACWKU010000225.1 GCA_902761575.1 uncultured bacterium | reverse complement strand
GGCGCCGCGCTGCGCCGCTGGGGCCGCGCCGACACCGCGTCGATGCGCGTCGGCGTCTCCGCGCCGGGCGTCGCCCCGGAGACGTTCTCCGCCACGCTCACCAACGCCGCGGCCCGCGCCCTGCCCGCCGAGGCCGCGGGCGTGCTCCAGCTGCAAAACGACGGGCCGTCGACCATTCTCGTCGAGCGCGTCGTCGAGGGCGCGCCCGATCCCGGCTCCTGCGTCCCCGCCACGAACGGCATCGCCGTCGCGCGGCGCTTCTACGACATCGACGGCAACGCGATCGACCCCCGCTCGGGCGCCGTCAGGCGCGGCGACACGATCGTCGTCGAGATCGAGATCGTCCCCGAGCCCGACCCGAAGACGACGCTGGAGGACGTCATCGTCGACGAGCTCCTGCCCGCGGGCCTCGAGCCCTCGCTCGGGGTGGTGTATGCGTCCATCCCGTGGGCGTATGCCGGAAAGGACGCCCTGCCGCTCGTGCACCGCGAAGTGCGGGACGACCGGCTCGTGCTCTTCGCGCGGCCCTTCTCCGGGCGGCGGGTCTTCCGCTACTCCGCGCAGGCCGTTTCGTCGGGCGACTTCGCCCTCCCGCCCCTCCAGGCCTCCGAGATGTACCGCCCCGCCCGCAACGGCCGCACCGCCCCCGCCCGCCTCGTCGTCGAGTGAGGCTACCTCCGCTCGCGCGGGACGCCGCCGCCGTCCCGCGCGTAGCAGTCCCGTCTCCGGTGGGGCGAGCCCTCCGGGCGAGCCGCGGCGCTACGCCTGCGGCCGTCCGCGCGCTCCGATCACGATCCGCATTCCGTCCCGCGCCATCCGGAAAGGACGCGGGGCGCGGACGGGCGCCCGCCATAGCGTTCGGGCGATGTGGTCGAGCACCAGCGCGGTGCCCTTGCGCACGACGCCGTCCTTCGCGAGGCGCGCGGTCATCGCGCGGACCATCCCGAGGTCGTTGTGCTCGAACATGCGCCAGTCGCCCGGCGACTCCACGGTCGCGTCCCACACGACGAGGTCGAGCGGCGCCGAGCCGATCGCGCGGCGCGCGGCGGCCGTCATCCAGGCGCCGTCGAGCGCGTAGAGGAACGACGCCTCCGGCGCGCGGACGAGGAAGTGCACGGGTCGCTCGCCGGGGACAGGCGTGAGGTGGTTCGCCGGCAGGGGCGTCGCGAGCCAGCCGCGCGTCCGGAACGGGACGAGCGGCTCGAGCGGCCGGAGGACGAATCGACCCGTTCCGCGGGATTTGCCGAGCGAGGCGACGAGGCGGTCGAGCAGGGGAGGGGTTCCGCGGAGAACGAGAGGCGCCGCTCCCGTGCCGCGCGCGTCGAGTAGCGCGCCGACCTCGGTCGGGCTGCAGTGGTCCGGGTGCGAATGCGTGAACCAGACCTCGCGCAGATTCCGCGGATCGACGCCCCAGCGCATGAGCGCGCGGAACCCCGTCGTCCCGCAGTCGATCAGCACCCGGCCGTCGAACAGCGTCGAGCACGACCCGCGCATCGCCGGCGCTCCGTTCCGCCCTCCCGCCGCATCCCGCCGCTTGCCGCGGAATGCGGCTCCCGTGCATCGATCGTAGTTCTCCCAGTCCCAGTCCGCCGCCCCCGTCCCGCAGAACAGGACCTCGATCCCTTCTCCGATTCTTCGCCTTCCTCCCGCTGCCTTCACCATTTCGATTCCACCGTGCGTGATTATCATCGTTTGTTTTCTCCAGATGCCGTGACTCGTTGGTTCTTCGTGTTGATTCCGACCGATTGTTTCGTTGTCGTTTCCGGTCGTTCTTTTCCGTTGCTGCCTATGCCAGCCGCCGTCGGTTTCGGCTCGCCTTTTCGCGCTCGTCCCGCTCCTTCCGCAATCGCCGCAGGAACCCCGCCACGGTCGCGCTCTCCGGCGCGGCGAGCAGCGCTCGCAATCGCTTGCGCGCGCCGGGGAGCCGTTCGCGCAACGTCGGCCGCACCTTCCTCTCGACCTCCGGATCGGCCGCGAGCAGCAGTTCCGCCGGCACGGGGTCGAAGAGGTCTTCCGAATCGCGTGCCTCCCACGCGAGCCGGCGGTAGCCCGTGAGCGCCGCGTAGTGCGGCAGCAGCTCTGGGCAGTTCTCAAAGATCCAGCCGCGCAGGCCGCCGTTGCGCCCGACGATCTCGCCGTCGCCGTCGCGGATGAGAGAGCTGTCCGTCGTCGCCTCCGCGTCAAGCAGCATCGACCCGAGCCGGATCTTCTCCGCCACCTTCCCGCGCCCGCGCGCCTTCTCGAACTGCTCGCGCACCTCGTCGCCCGTCGGTGCCGCTTTTGCCGAGAAGACGCAGAGCCGGCGAATCGGCGCGCCTTTGCGGTGCGGACGGTCCGGCAAGTTCGGCATCCCGGGCTCGCGTGGCGGGGTGCCGGACACAGCTACGGCCTTCTCCAGCGTCCCGAACCAGTCCTGCCACGCCAGGTCGCGCTTCGCGCGGGCTGCGGCGCGGCGCTTCGCGGCGGCGGGCTGTGAGGAGAGCGCGAGCGCCTCGCGCTCGCGGGCGTCCTCGCGGCGGACGCGCTCCGCGGCAAGGGCGCGCAGGATGCGGAGGTATTCGATGCGGCCGGAGTCTCGTGCGTCGCGGAGGCGCTGCGCACACTCGCGGGCGAAGGCGCGGTCGACGCCGGCACGGGCGCGGTAGGCGCAGAGACGGACCGAGCGGAAGAGGGAGGCGGCACCCTTCGAGAGCATGGGCAGAATGGTCGTTTCGAGCGCGCCGGGCGTGTCCTCGGGGGAGTCGATGAAGAAGACAGAGAGGGGAATGACGCCGGGAATCGCGATTCCCATGGAGTCGAAGCCGGAGGTCGCCCAGCGGTATTCCTCCCACGCGTGGCGGCGAAGGGCGGCGTTGAGGCGGGCCTCTTCGCGGCGGCGGTCGGCGCGGCGAAGGGCGGCGGCGGAGATGGTTCGGCGGCGGGGGCGGCGGGACATGGCGGGAGGGGAAGGTCGGACGGAAGGACGGGAGCGACGTTGTTCGATCGAGAGTCTGGCGGAAACGGCGGGGAGGAAACCGCCGAAGTGGTTGAGAACGCCCGCGATTCTACACCGCAGGAGCGGCGAAAGCAAGGAAAATCACGCACGGTGGAATCGAAGTTTATGCGGTGGAAACGAGGATGGGTTTCGGGCGCTTGCCGCGGGGGCGGGCGTGTGCTAGTCTGCGGGCATGGTTCGTCCGTTCCGTTTCTCCGCGAGGCTTCGGTGCGCGCTGCGCGCCGAGAGGTTCCGCCGCGCGTTGCGCGCCGCGACGGTCGCCGCCGCCGCGCTCGCGGCGGCCGGAGCCGCCGTCTTCGGCGTGTCGTGGGCGTGCATCGACGCGCCGCTCGCGGAGGCGGAGAGCTATCCGGAGGGGATCGTCCTGCGCGACCGGGAGGGGACGGAGCTGCGCGCGACGCTCGGCCCGGGCGACGTCGACTGCCGTCCGAGGCGGAAGGCGGGGCGGGACGAATGGATCTCGAAGGCGGTCGTCGCGAGCGAGGACCAGCGCTTCTGGGAGCACGGCGGCGCGGATTTCCTCGCGCTCGCGCGCGCCGTCGCGCAAAACGTCTCGAGCGGGCGCCGCATTTCCGGCGCGAGCACGATCACGGAGCAGGCGGTGCGACTCGTCGAGCCGCACCCGCGCACGCTGCGCTGGAAGTGGGTCGAGCTCGTCCAGGCGCTCAAGACGGAGCGCGCCCGCCCCAAGGAGTGGATCCTCGCGCAGTATCTCGACCGCGCGCCGTTCGGCGCGAACTACGTCGGGATCGAGGCCGCCGCGCGCGGCTGGTTCGACAAGGCGCCGGAGGACCTTTCGCTCGGCGAGGCGGCGCTGCTCGCCGGCATCGTGCAGGCGCCGACGCGGTTCCGCCCCGACCGCCACATGGACCGCGCGGCGAAGCGGCGGGACTACGTCCTCGACCGCATGGAGG
>CACWKU010000224.1 GCA_902761575.1 uncultured bacterium | reverse complement strand
CGGCGCCCCCGCCGGCGCGGACCGCGAGGCCGGCGTGAAGCCCGGGGACCTCCCGTTCTAGCCCAACCAATCGAAACACGAACCGCAAGGAAACACAACCATGCCAAGCCGCAAAGACTCCAAGACCCGCAAGCTCACGCCGCTGCGCAAGCGCAACCCGAACGGCGACGTCACCGTCATCGACGTGAACGACGTCGAGTTCCTCAAGCGCTACGTCAGCGAGCAGGGCAAGATCCTCCCGCGCCGCATGAGCGGACTCAAGTCCGTCCAGCAGCGCAAGGTCAAGCAGGGGATCCGCCGCGCCCGCGCGATGGGCCTCATGATGTAAGACAAGCCCGGAAAGGAAAACCGAAATGTCCACCGAACTGCTACTCACCACCGACATCGACAAGCTCGGCCTGGCCGGCGACATCGTGAAGGTCGCGGACGGCTACGCCCGCAACTTCCTCGTGCCGCAGGGCCTGGCGGAGCCGGTCACCGAAAGCGCGAAGCGCCGGATCGCGAAGATCAAGGCGGAGCAGGAGAAGGTCCGCAAGGCGCTCCTGGACGCCGCGACGAAGCTCGCGGACTCGCTCAAGGACGCGTCCGTGACGATCCGCGCGAAGGTGAGCGAAGGCGAGGCCCTCTACGGGTCCGTCGACGCCGCCCAGATCGCGAAGGCGATCCAGCTGCTGGGCTTCCCGGAGGTGACCTCCGAGATGGTCGCGCTGGAGGAGAACATCAAGACGCTCGGCACGTTCGACGTCCCGGTGAAGCTCCATCCCGCCGTCGAGCAGACCGTGAAGGTCTGGGTCGTCGCCGAATAGGCGCCGCCCTCCGGAGCGCCCGTCCGCGGGCGCTCCGTTCCACGACCGCGCGGCGGACGCCCGGCCTCCGGCCGGCGCCCGCCGCGCGCTTTTCCTCCCCTTCCTCCGGGACGCGCTAGAACACGAGTCCGGTCGCGACGTAGAAGAGCGCGCCGGAGAGGTCGACCTTCCCGATCGGGCGGTCGAGGTACTCCACGTCCGGTCGCTCGAGGTCGAACTGGTAGCCGCCGCCGACGGCGAGGAAGGCGGGGTCGAGGTCGAACTCGATCTGCAGCGAGACGACGGCGAGGGAGGTGTCGTCCACGTCGAGGTACCGGTCGGGATGGTAGTAGCGGTCCCATTCGCCGTAGCGGCGGTGGTGATGGTGGTGCTCGTAGTCGTCGTCGTCCCAGTCGTCGATGTCCATCGAGACGTAGCGCGCGCCGATCTCGCCGCGGAGGGAGATCCGGTCGCCCAGCGGCAGCCGTGCGAGGATCGACGCCCCGAAGGGAACGGCGACGATGTCGCTTTCGACCTCGCCCCAGTCGTCCTCCCAGACGTAGGAGGCCCCCTGCACGCCGAACCCGGCCCAGAGCCCGAGACTGCCGGAGGGGTCCCAGACCTGCAGGCCGACGTCGATGGCGGCGCCGACGGATTCGTCCCAGCAGTCCTTGTCGAAGGCGACGCCGCCGAGACGGATGTCGAAGCCGAAAAGAGGCCGGCCGGAGTCGTCGGCGGCGAACACGGCGGGCTGCTGCGCGCTGGCGGCCGCCGCGGCGAGGAGAAGAAGCGGGAGGGAGATCGCGGTGATTCGTTTCATTTGTCTTCCTTTCGGGTTCGGACGCCCCGGTCGGGCGTCGGATGGCGGTGTGTCGGGACGGAGGGGGCCGATCACGATCCCTCGTTCCGGCGGCCTCGCGCTCCGGAGAACCGGACGGTCTTCGCGCAACCGGCGAGAGCGGCCTCCTCTTCGCGCTCCAGCGCATCGTGGAGCCGGAGCATGAGTTTCGTCAGCGCCGCGATTTCGCCGGGGGCGAAGCCGGACATCGTCCGCGCGACGAGCGCCGCGTAGTCCGGCTCGGTCCGATCGAGCTCGGCAAGGCCCTTCGGGGTGAGGGAAACGACGTTGACGCGCTTGTCGTCCTTGATGCCCTTGCGCCTGACGAGGCCGGCCTTTTCCATGCGGTCGAGGAGACCGGTGAGGTCGGACTTGTCGACGAGGAGCCGTTCGCACAGCTCCTTCTGCGCGAGCGGGCGGCCCGCGACCCGCAGCACGACCATCGCGTTGAACTGGGTGTCGGAGACGGCGTGTGCGCGGAAGAACGCCCGTGCGGCCTTCTTGAGCTTGAGCCCGCTCCACCAGACGCCCATCAGAGCCTCGTGGGCGGGATTGGCGAACTTGTTGATCTCGTTGTAGTGCATGTCGTGCTTCGTCCTCTTCCGTCCAGGCGCCGGAAACGGGGACAAGGATACATCGGCGCGGTTGCCGTGTCAACGAAGGACCGGGGCCTCAATGCACCGTCCGGGCGATGACGTCGTCCTGGATGGTTCCGGAGAGCGTCGTGAAGAAGGCGGAGAAGCCGGAGACGCGGACGCGCAGGGAGCCGTGGCGCTCGGGGTGCGCCTTGGCGTCGAGCAGCTCCTCGCGCGAGACGCGGTTGAGCTGCAGGTGCAGGCCGCCCTCGCGGAAGTACGCTTCGACGAGCGTCACGAGCTTCTCGAAGGTCCCGTCGTCGCGCACGAGGGATTCGTCGAGCGAGAGGTTGAGGATCGACGTGCCGCACAGGGCGCCCGTGGGGTCCATGCGCGCGGCGGAGAGCAGCGTCGCGGTCGGGCCGGCGCGGTCGCGCCCGTTGGCGGCGCCGCTCCCGAAGGCGAGCGGGTCGCCGGCGGCGCGGCCGTCGGGCGTCGCGGGCGTGAGCGCGCCGAACGCGGCGAAGTTGTCGTTGTAGCCGGTGTGGTTGCCGAAGAAGACCGGGCGGCCGAGGAGGTCGCGGCGGGCGCCCGCGAAGCGCGCGGCCATCGCGTGGACGGCGCGCGCGATCCCGTCGGGGAAGGGGTCGTCGTTGCCGAAGAAGCGGCCGTCGCGCCGGATGCGCGCGCGGAGCGCCTCGTGGCCGCGCCAGTCCGCGTCGAGCGCGGCGAGGAGCTCCGCCATCGTGCAGCGGCGCTCGTCGTAGACGAACTGCCGCACGACGGCGAGCGAGTCGAAGAGGTTCGGCGTGCCGAGCAGGTCGAGGCAGGCGATCGTGCGAGAGGCGCCGCCGCGCGTGGCGCTCTCGGCGCGCTCGACGCACCCCGCCACGAGGAGCGACGAGAGGACGTTGCAGTCGCGCGCGCGGAGGCGGTTGAAGCGGTCGCTCCAGTCGAGCGCGGCGCCGAGGTCGCGCAGGAACGACTCCTCGAAGAGCGTGAGGAACGCGGGCCAGTCCGGCGCGGCGAGGACCTCCGCGCGGCGCTCCGCGAAGAGGCGCACGAGCGCGCGCAGGGCGTTCACGTGGCAGCCGCCGACGGAGAGCCCGCCCTGGAAGGCGGCCTCGTTGCAGCCGACCATCGTGTAGTCGCGGGCGAGCGCGGCGGGGAGTCCGGCGCGGCGGACGAACGCGCGGACGCGCGGCTCGTCGCCGTCGAAGGCGATGCGCTTGTTCGGGTCCCGCCGCTCGGCGTCGAGCAGGAGGCGAAGGACCTCGCGCGACGTCCCCGCGTGCCACCGCAGCGAGATCTGCGGACGCTTGAGGTCGCATGCGAGGATCGACTCGACGACGAGGCGCGAAAGGTCGTTCCACGCGTCGGAGCCATCGGGCGCGAGACCGCCCACGACGAAGTGGCATTCGCCGCCCTTGTCGTAGTTGGGGCTCGCGTGCGGCGTGTGCGCGTGGATGCCGATCCAGAGCTCCTGCAGGAGCTCCGCGGCGCGCTCGCGCGAAATCGCGCCGGAGGCCAGGTCCGCCTCGTAGAGCGGTCGCAGGTACTGGTCGGGGCGCCCGAGGCCGTCGGGCAGGAAGTCGAAGCAGAAGAACACGCTCTGCACGCCCTCGGCGAACGAGCGCGCGGGCTTCATCGGGACGTGCTCGCAGCGCGCGGCCGCGGCGAGGAGCGCGTCGCGCCGGGCGGGATCCGCCGCCTCGGCGGCGGCCGCGCGGGCGG
>CACWKU010000223.1 GCA_902761575.1 uncultured bacterium | reverse complement strand
TGTCCCACGTGCCCGCCATCGCTAGTCGTCGCCTCCGTCGACGATGGAGCGCACGGCGACGCGGTGCGCGAGAAGCGCGGTGCCGGCCGGGAGCCGCGCACCCTGGCAGACGTCCGTAAGCGCGAGCGTCGCGATCGACTTGCTGCCGGCCGAGTCGATTCCGGGAGGGAAGAGGTCGACGGTGTAAAGGCCGTCCGGCTCGACGTTCTGCGAGTCGATGCCGCTCACGACCGCGAGCATCACGTCGCCGCCGGCGTCCTCCGGGTGGCCGAGGAGCACGAGCGCCCAGACGAGGCCGTCCTCGGCGGCGGTGTTGTTCTGCCGCGCGACGACCTCGACCGGCCCGGACGGTTTCACCTTGAGGAAGGCGTCCTCGACGGTCGGCGCGGCGCGGTACTGCGAGCCGCCGCCGGTCGGGACGCGCACGCGGATCACGGCGAAGCCCTCGTAGCGCGCGAGCCCGGTCTCGCCGGGCTCGAGCGGCTGGAGCAGGATCGCGAACGGCGCGGACGGGTCGTTCACGGCGTAGCAGCGCGCGATCGGCGCGTCGCTGCGGAACGAGTCGCCGTTCACGGGGTAGCCGGAGCCGGAGAAGCCGACGGCGGCGTGCATCGCGAGCGGCACCTGCCCCGAGTTGCGGACGAAGACGAGGCCGGATCCGAGCCCGGCGGAGGAGCCGACGCCGCCGGAGCGCGGCGCGAGGGCGCGCGCGGCGGCCTGCATCGCGTTCCATTCGTTCGCGGTGACGCGGAACTTCTTGCCGGGCACGGCGTCGGGCATCGCTCTACTCCTCCTCGCTCTTGATCTCGCCGAAGTCGGCGAACTCGTACACGCGCTCGACGTGCGCGGAGATCGGCTCGCGGACGACGCCGATGACGTTGCCGTTCGGGCCCTTCGCGTCGTGCTGCGCGTAGCGGAACCAGATGTAGTCCCAGCCGAGCTTCTCGTCGACCGTGATGCCCGGGTTCGACTCCGTTCCGTCGCCGCCGACGACGAAGTCGGCCTTGTTCTCGGAGACGGAGAAGCGGTAGGTGACGGACCAGTCCTCGCCGTTCTTCTGCGCGCTCGCGCCGTCGAAGCGGACCTCGCCGCGCTCGAAGCCGCGGAAGGCCGAGTCGTTCACCTTGCCGGTGAGGTAGATGAGCTTGCGCTTGTACGCGGCGTTGAACTGCCCTTTCGAGAGCGTCACCGTCTCCGTGAAGCCCGGCTGCGGCATCACGACGTCGCAGCCGAGGACGTTGCCCTCGCCGTCGACGCCGATCGCGCCGTTGAACGAGGCCGCCGTGGCGGGGTAGGTCGCGACGTGCTCGAGCGCGACGTCGCGGTGCATCGTGCCGTTGCCGGTGTCGAAGGTGTAGTTGTTCGGATCCTCCTCGTCGTCGCCGGAGGACGAACCGCCGGCCGGGCCGAACGAGACGCGGACGCGCCACGAGTCCTCGTCGAGACGCTCGTCGATCTCCGCGCCGGTCGGATCCCAGTTGTCGTTCGGCGGATGGTCGTCCGCCGACTGGAGGGCGTTGAGGCACGCCTCGTCCTCGCTCGCGGCGCCGCGGACGAGGTAGAGACGCGAGGCGGAGACGCGCCCGCCCTCGGCGTTGTGCTCCTGCTGCGCGTCCGCGAAAAGCTCCTGGACCGTGACCGCCATCTCCTGCGCCTCCTACTCGAACTGAAGCTCCGCGCCGCCGCCCTTGAGGAAGTCGTAGATGCGCTTCTGCCACTTCACGGCGAGCTCGGAGGCGGCGGCGATCCTCGCCTCGAAGCCCTGCGCCATCGCCGCGGCCTGCGCGGCGTAGAACGAGCCGACGGCGCCCGTGCGCGTGGCGGAGTCGGCCCGCTCGGCCCCCTCGCCGGCGCGCTCGAGGCGCTCGGCGAAGCGGTCGACCTGCTCCTCGGCGGCGCGGTAGGCGTCGAGCAGCGCCTCGAGCGACGCCTTCTCGGCGTCGGTGAGGCGGCCGTCCTCGAGCGCGGCGTCGGCCGCGCCGTTGTAGCGGCCGAACGCGGCCGCGGCCGCGCCCTGCGCGGCGGAGAGCCGGCGCTGGACCTCGGCGGCGTAGGCCGCCGGATCGGAGCGCGAGAGGACGTCGAGCGCTCGGTCGTCCTCGCGCTGCGCCCGCTCGGCGGCGTACTCGTCCGCGGCGCTCCTGATCGCGCCGCGCACGGCGTCGGCCGCCTTCGCCTGCGCGCCGAACTCGGCGGCGAGCGAGCGGGCGGCGCTCTCTCGCAGCTTCGCGGTGAGCGCGGCGATCTTCTCCGCGTCGCGGACGGCCTCGGGCTGCGACTGCTCGAACTCGAGCATCGTCCGCACGAGCGCGTCGTACTCCTCGCGCTTGCGGCGGATGGCGTCGATCTCCTTCTCGGTCCCGGTCAGCGCGTCGCGGCGCGCCTCCTCCTCGAGCTCCGCGAGCTTGTGCGTGGCGTCGATGACGGCACCCGTCTCCGCGAGGCGGGTAGTCGGGCTTCCGGGCCCATTCTTCGCGCCCATGCGGGCGTCGAGGGCGTCCAGCCGCATCTGCGCGGCTTGTGCTTCAAGCCCCAACTCCTTGTATTTGTCGGCGAGCTCGTCGATCTTGTCGTCCGCTGCGTCGATGTTCCCGCCGGACTTATAAAAACCAACCGCTGTATGAAGGATTCCATACGCGGAAAGTTTCGTCGCCGCAGTTTCATCCTTCAGCTGCAACGAAATTTCGCGCATTCCGCGCTTCGCCGCCGCGATTTCCTTCTGAAGTTCTTTCCTTTCCGCCTGTTCCATCAAGGCGTTGATTCTCTTCTGCGCTTCGGAGAGCCCGGAGATCGCGCCGGTCGCGGAGTCAACGGAAATGCCGAGATTCTTGTAGCGCTTGCTGAGCTCGCCGACAAGCGCGATAGCCTCCTTGTGCTCGTCCGCGGTAAGGGCCTGCTTCTTCGATAGATCGTCCAGCCGGGCGAGACGCTCGCGATCCTCGGCACGCTGCGCGTCGCCCGCCTCGCGGGCCTTCTTCGCCTCATCCGAAACCTTTGCCGTGTGCGTCGCCAGGTTGTCGAGAATGTAGAGCAGCCCGACTCCGGCCGCCGCAATCGCGGCGAACGAGCTAACCATCGCGATTTTCGTCACGGTGCAGGCTGACTGGATTGCGGTAAACGACGCCTGCGCGGTCGCAAGCCCCTTCAGCGAAAGCGCAAACGCCTTCGTCGCGGCGTTCATCCCGACGATCTTCGTCGTGCCGAGCGCGACCACCGTCGCAAGCTTCTTGAAGAGCAGCACGGTCGTGGAAAGCGCACCAGAAACCCATCCAAGCACCTTCACTCCGACGGTAAAGCCGGCGAAACTTACAGCGACGGCGCCGACGGCGGTCGCGAGCTTCTGGTGCCGCTCGATCCACGCAGCAAGCGCCGTTGCCCCGTTCTTCGTCCAATCGACCCACTCCTTGAGCGGGCCCTCGATCGCCTTGCCGAGCGCGAGCTGCACGGCCTCGACCGCGCTCTTGAGGATGCGGAGCGAGCCGCCGAGGCCGGCGTCCATCGCGGTGGCGGTGTCGGACGCGGCGCCTGTCACGTCGCGCAGCTTCGCGAGGAATGCGTCGAGCTGCTCGGCGTTCGCGGCGAGCGCGAGGCCGGCGCCGGAGGCGCGCACGTCGAAGATGTCCTTCGCGAGCGCGAGCTTGTCCGCCGTCGGGAGCGCGTTCATCTTCACGGCGAGGTCGCGGAAGATGTCGGGCAGCGCGCGGAGGTTGCCCTCCGCGTCCTTCACGGCGACTCCGATCGCGGCGAGCTTGCCCTGCGTGGCGGGGTCCGCGAACTGCTGCAAGGCGCGCTTCACGGCGTTGCCGGCCATCGAGCCCTTGATGCCGACGTTCGCGAGGATGCCGAGCGCGGCGCTCGTCTCGCGGATGTCGTAGCCCGCGGCCTTCGCCTGCGGGCCGACCATCTTCAGCGCCTCGAAGAGGTCGTCGAGCGTCTGCGCGGAGTTGTTCGCGGTCGCGACGAGGACGTC
>CACWKU010000222.1 GCA_902761575.1 uncultured bacterium | reverse complement strand
AGAACGACGCCGACCTCGCCCCCGGCGCGCGCGCCTCCTTCCGCTACGCCGTCTCGTTCGTGCAGGACCGCGCCGAGGCGCCCGCGCGCGCCGCCGCGATGCTCGCCGTGGAGCCCGGCGCGGCCGCCGCGCGCGCCGACGCCGACCTCGGCGGCGTCCGTCTTCGCACGCCGAACCCCGACCTCGACTTTCTCGCCAACGTCTGGCTCGAGCGCGCCTGCGTCCTCGGCGCGCGCTGGGCGCGCGTCCGCAGCCTCGGCTACCGCGACGTCGTGAGCGACTGCGACTGCCTCGCCGCGTTCAACCCCGGGCTCGCCGCGCGGGACTTGAAGCGCATGCTCGCCTACCAGTATTCGAACGGCTACGCGCCGCGCAACGTGCTCGGCGGCTCGATCAACGACAAGAACTTCGCCGACTGCTGCGTCGGCATCCCGATGGCCGCGCACTCGATCGCGATGGAGCTCGGCCTCGAGTCCGGCTTCCTCGACGAGGAGGTGCCGTTCAACGACGGCACCAAGGCGTCCGTCTACGAGCACTGCCGCCGCGCGATGGACTTCCTCTGGAACTTCCGCGGCCTCCACGGCCTCATCCGCATCTGGGGCGGCGACTGGAACGACTGCATGGACACCGTCGGACTCCAGGGCCGCGGCGCCAGCGTCTGGCTCTCGATGGCCTGGTGCTACGCGAACCGCCTCTTCGGCCGCCTCGCCGAGGCGACCGGCCGCGCGGAGGACGCCGCGCTCTCGCGCGAGCGCGGCCGCGAGATGGCCGACATCATCAACGCCGCCGCGTGGGACGGCGGCCACTACCTCTGCGCCTACAAGGACGACGGCACCAAGCTCGGCTCGGACGAAAACGAGGAGGGCCGCGTCTTCCTCATCCAGCAGCTCTGGAGCATCCTCTCCGGCGTCGTCACGCCCGAGCGCCTGCCCAAGGTCCTGCACGCGATCGACGTGGACCTGTACGACCCGATGGGGACGCTCGTCATGGCGCCGGGCTACTCCCGCATCGACAACACGATCGGCTACATCGGCACCAAGGCGCCCGGCATCCACGAGAACGGCGGCATCTACCTGCACACGCTCGCGTGGAAGCTCGCCGCGGAGGCGGTCCTGAAGCGCAACGACAAGCTCTACGAGACGCTCCAGCAGATGCTCCCCGTGCGCGACGACGGCACCTCGCGCCCTTCCGAGCCCTACATGATCTCGAACTCGATCTTCGGACCGCAGACGGGCTACCGCTACGGGACGCCGGGCCAGAGCTGGCGCACGGCGAGCGCCCAGTGGCTGCTGAAGTCGCTCGTGAACTTCATCTTCGGCCTCAAGCCCGCGCCGGACGGGCTGCACCTCGAGCCGTGCCTTCCGGCGCAGTGGCCCGAGTGCGGCATCGTGAAGCGCTTCCGCGGGACGACCTACGACATCACGTTCCGCCACGAGCCCGGCAGGGCGTGCAACCGCGTCGCGTCCGTCCTCGTGGACGGAGCCCCTTGCGACCCCGCCGCCGCGCTGCCGCTCCGTCCCGGCGCCACGCTCCGCGTCGAGGTGACGCTCGCGTAGGCGCCGGCGCGGGGGCCGTTCCACGCAAAAAGCACGGATCGAAACTTGACTTTCCCCATGCGGCGTGGGATACTGCGCCGCCTTTCCGTTCTTCGCGAGTCGCGTCCCGCAGCGGACCCGGCGCGCAAGCCCGAACCAGGAGAAAATCGATGCAGAAAACCAAGGGAATGGGATTCCGGCAGTTCGCGGTCTGGACCGCGGCACTCGTCGTCGGCGCGGCGCTCGGCTCTCTCGGCTACGCCCGCCTCGATGAATTCTTCAACTTCGTCGCGTCGGCCTTCACGCGGCTCTTCCAGTTCGTCGCGGTGCCGACGATCGCGCTGGCGGTCGCGACCACGCTCGCCTCGCTCGGCGCCCGGAAGAGCACCGGCCGGCTCTTCCTGCACACGATCACCTACACGCTCCTCACCACGCTCGCCGCGGCGCTCGTCGGCCTCGGGCTCTACGTGCTCGTCGCCCCCGGCAACCTGCCGGCGGAGGTCGTCGCGCAGAGCGCGGCCGCGACGGACGCCTACCAGCCCGAGACGCTCTACGGCCACATCCTCAACGTCATCCCCAACAACGCCGTCCGCCCGTTCTTCGAGGGCAACGTCCTCTCGATCCTCTTCGTCGCGGCGGCGGTCGGCCTCGGCCTCGCGGCGATGCCGGCGTCCGACGGCAAGGCCGTCGTCGAGAAGGGCCTCTTCGGCCTGCAGGAGCTGCTCTTCACGCTCATCAAGGGACTCGTTAAGGTTCTCCCGCTCGGCATCGTCGCCTTCTCCGCCCAGCTCGCCGCTCAGGTCAAGGCCGGCATGGTCGTGGGCTCGCTCGGCAAGTACCTCGTCGTCGTCCTCGCGGGCAACCTCGTGCAGTTCTTCGTCGTCCTGCCGCTCTTCCTCCTCGTGCGCCGCATCAACCCGCTGCGCGTCCTCCGGGCGATGTCGCCCGCGGTGCTGATGGCGCTCTTCACGAAGAGCTCGGCGGCTACGCTCCCCGTCACGGTCTCCTCCGCGGAGAACAACCTCCGGGCGAAGCCCGAGGTCGCGCGCTTCGTCTGCCCGATCTGCTGCACGATCAACATGAACGGATGCGCGGCGTTCATTCTCGTGACCTCGCTCTTCGTGATGCAGAACGGCGGGGTGGCGCTCACGCCCTGGACGATGCTCGCGTGGGTGCTCATCGCGTGCATCTCGGCGATCGGCAACGCCGGCGTCCCGATGGGCTGCTACTTCCTCACGCTCTCGCTCATGGCCGGCCAGGGCATGCCGATCGGCATTCTCGGCGTGATCCTCCCGGTCTACGCCGTGATCGACATGATCGAGACGGCGGAGAACGTCTGGTCCGACTCCTGCGTCTGCGCGATGGTCGACAAGGACCTCGACGCGACCGCGTAGCGGCCGCGGCCGCACCGGAAAACGCCGAGGCCCGGGGCTCAGTCGAGATCGCGCGCGGGCATGTCGCCCTCCTCGAGGCCGAGGAAGTGCCCGAGCTCGTGCAGGAAGGTGCGCTCGACCTCCTCGTCGAACGCGTCTTCGTCGCCGCCGCACCAGTCGAGGATGTTTTCGAGGAAGAGCGAGACGAGCGGCGCCTCGTCGCTCTGGCCGGCGTCGGCGTCGCGCATCGAGGGGCCGCTGAAGAGGCCGAGCGAATCCGGCTCGACGCCCTCGTCGAGCCAGTGCCGCGGCACGCGCCGGTCGAGGCGCACGGCGACCGCGGCCGCCGCCTCGCGCACGGGCTCCGGAAGGGCCGCGCGCACCTCGCGCACGATCCGTTCCGCCCGATTCGTCCGGGCCTCCCACGCGGTCGTTCTCGGCATTCTGGAAACCTTTCCGGCAAGGATGGGGCTGGCGGCCCGTCCGCAAACCCCTGCAACGGAGACGAATTCTTCCATATTTCCCTGATTCTTGCAATCATCGGCCGATTCGGGTGACTGCGCCAAAGGAAACGCCGCTTTGCCGGAGGAAACGCGAACGGGTGAAAAACCAGGCGGCGCTTCCCCTGCATTTCCCACACATTTCCCATAATTGCACACCCGGTTCTGTGATAGACTATGCCCCACCGAACCCCGCCACGGAGCGAACGCCACCCCGCCATCCGGGTTGGCAAAGCCGCCCGTCCCGCCAAACCTCCGCCAGACGACAAGACGACGAGATAATGACCGTGAAACCTGACGATAGCGAGCGGCGAAGCCGCGACACCCGGCCGCAGCCGGCGCGGCGGGGCGTGGACCCCGCCACGACGTGCAAGGCCGCGATCCCGATCCTGGTCGGGACGCGCGACTCCGCCTTCGCGGAGGCGCTCCGCGCGGCGCTGCCCGGAGACGAATGGCGCGTCGAGGCGGCGGCCACGCCGCGCGCGTTCCGCGCCGCGCTGCGGAAGGGGCCTGCGCCGTCGTTCGCGGCGGTCGACGCGGACGCGTTCGGCGCGGAGGCGGCGGCGCTCTGCCGCGAGATCCGCCGCGCGGAGGCGG
>CACWKU010000221.1 GCA_902761575.1 uncultured bacterium | reverse complement strand
CGCCGCTCGCGCTCTACGTGGCGGGGTCCGCCGCCGCGCTCGCCGCGCCGCGCTGCGTCGCCGTCGTCGGCACGCGCTCGCCGACGCCCTACGGGCGCGACGTCGCGAAGGACTTCTCCTACCGCCTCGCGCTCGCCGGCGCGACGATCGTCTCCGGCCTCGCCCGCGGCGTCGACACGCTCGCCGCCGAGGGCGCGCTGCTCGCCGGGCGCCCGACCGTCGCCGTCGTCGGCTCCGCGCTCGACCGCCTCTACCCGCCCGAGAACCGCGAGCTCGCGCGCCGCATCGTCGCCGGCGGCGGCGCGGTCGTCTCCGAGTATCCGTTCGGGCGCGCGGCCGACCGCCAGACCTTCCCGATGCGCAACCGCATCATCTCCGGGCTCTGCCGCGGCACGCTCTGCGTCGAGGCCGGGCTCACCTCCGGCACGCTCATCACCGCCGAGCACGCGATGGAGCAGGGCCGCTCCGTGATGGCCGTCCCCGGCCGCGTCACCGACCCCTCCGCGCTCGGCTGCCTCAAGCTCCTGCGCGACGGCGCCCGCCTCGTCCAGTCGCCCGAGGACGTCCTCGACGAGCTCGACTCCCTCCCCGGCCTCTCCCCCGCCGCGCCCGCGAACCCGCGCCCGGCGCCTCCGCCAACCCGCCTCCGCGAAGCCGGTTCCGCGCCCGGGGCTTCGGCCCCGGGTCCCGCCCCCTCCGCCGACCCGGAGGAGCGCAAAATCCTCGACGCCCTCGCGCGCTGCGGCGAGCTGCAGCCCGACGCGGTCGTGAGCGAGACCGGCCTGCCCGCCTACCGCGTCGGCCCGCTCCTCATCGCGCTCGAGATGAAGAGCCTCGTCCGCCGCTCGCCCGACGGCTCCTGCTCCCTGCGCCGCGTCTAGGCGCTTCCGGTTTTTGCGGTTGCCCGCGGGCTCGGCGTTGTGGTATGATGGCGCGCGAAGCCATGCTTCCCCCTTTCCGCACCATGCACCGCACCTCCCTCTCCGTCCTCGCCGCGCTCGCGCTGTGCGTCGCGCTCGCGCCGGCGCCCGCGCCCGCGCAGGGCGCGGACATCACGGTCACCGGCACGGCGCAGTCCTCCGGCAAGCGCACCGTCTCCTTCGCCGCGCTCGCCGCGGACGCGACGCCCGCCGCGCGAGAGTTCCTCGCGACGCTCCGCAACGACCTGGCGATCTCCGGCTGGTTCGTCCCGACCGACCGCCCCGAGGCCTCCGTGATCCTCTCCGGCTCCGTCCATGGCTCGTCCTACGGCGTCGACGCCTCCGTCTCCGCGCTCTGGAACCTGCGCGCCAGCTCGCAGTCGTGGCAGCGCCGCGTCCCCGCCGCGTCGCTGCGCGACGAGGCGCACGCGATGGCGGACGAGATCGTCCGCCGCGTCGCCGGCAAGGCGCCGATGGCGTCCTCCAAGATCCTCCTCGTCGGCCGCCGCGGCGGCGCGACCGACATCTACGAGTGCGACGCGGACGGCGCGCGCCTGCGCTGCGTGACCGGCGAAGGCAAGCTCTGCCTCTCCCCGAACTGGGAGCCGCGCGCCAACGCGTTCCTCTACACGTCGTGGAACGCGGGCCGGCCGATCGCCTACCGCATCGACCTCTCGACCAACCGCCGCACGCCCGTCTCCGCGTTCCCCGGCATGAACCAGGGCGCGACGCTCTCTCCCGACGGCTCCCGCGCCGCCATCGTCCTCTCGCGCTCCGGCACGGTGGACCTCTACCTCGTCGACCCCGCCACGCGCCGCGTCGCGGACCGCCTCACGCGGAGCAAGGCGAACGAGTCCTCCCCCTCCTGGTCGCCGGACGGCCGCTCGCTCGTCTACGCGAGCGACGAGGGCGGCTACCCGCGCTGCTACGTCATGGACCTCGCCTCGCGCACGCCGCGCCGCCTCGTCTGGTCCTCCTCGATCCGCGAGAGCGTCGCTCCCGAGTGGGGCCCCGACGGCCGGATCGCCTTCTGCGGCCGCTCCGGCGGGCGCTACGGCATCTACGTGGCCGATCCCTCCGGCAATACGCGCACGGCGGTCCTCAAGCCCGTCTCGCCCGCCGACGGCGCGGACTACGAGGACCCCTCCTGGGCGCCGGACGGCCGCCACGTCGTCTGCACGCGGACCGCCGGCTTCCGCCGCTCGCTCGTCGTCCTCGACACCGAGGGCGATCCCGCGCGCAAGCTCTTCGACGTGCCCGGCGACTGGTACCTGCCCTCCTGGTCCGACAATGCGGTCGCGGCGCCGGCGCGGTAGCGCAAACCCTTGAACGAAAGACAATCCCACCTCCCAACCCCACACACAATCCGAATGAAAGCCTCCGCTCTCCTCAAGACCACGTTCCTCCTCGCGCTCGTCGCGACGCTCTCCGCCGGCTGCCGCCGCACCAAGCCCGGCGCCGGCGCGGAGTTCGACGACACGATCACCCCCGGCGACGATCTCGGCTGGTCCGGCGACATGCCGCTCTCGGGCGGCTCCTTCCAGGACCCCTCGCTCTACGAGCCGGTCGCGACGCCCGCCGGCGTCTATCCGGTCTTCTTCCGCTACAACGAGTCGGCGATCCCCGCCGGCGAGCTCTCGAAGGTCGACGCCGTCGCGGCGCTCCTGCAGCAGAGCGCCGGCCTCGTCGTCCTCGTCGAGGGCAACTGCGACGAGCGCGGCACGAACGAGTACAACATGTCGCTCGGCGAGTTCCGCGCGCAGGCCGTCCGCGAGCGCCTCGCCGCCGCCGGCATCTCCGCCGACCGCGTCCAGACCGTGAGCTACGGCGAGGAGAAGCCCGCGGCCTTCGGCCACGACGAGGCCTCCTGGGCGCAGAACCGCCGCGCCGAGTTCGGCTTCTACAAGGCCCGGGGCAACTAGCCCTCCCGCCCCCCCTCCGCGCTCCCCGGGCGCCGCGCCCGGGGGGCCGCCTTCGCCCGCGGGCCTCTCCCGCGCCCCGTTTCCGCGATCCCGCCACGCCCACCGCCATGCCCTCCGAATCCGTCCTCTCCGAGCTGCTCGCCAAGTTCGCCGCGACCTACGGCCGCGACCCCGCCGTCGTCGCCTACGCCCCCGGCCGCATCGAGGTGCTCGGCAACCACACCGACTACAACGAGGGCTACGTCCTCTCCGCCGCGATCGACTACGGCACCTTCTTCGCCGCCGCCCCGCGCGACGACGGGACCGCGCGCCTCACCGCCGGCGACATCATGGAGACGGTCGAGTTCCCCGCCGCCGCGCCCGAGCGCTCCGAGTCCGCGTCGTGGAGCAACTACGTGAAGGGCTGCGTCGCGCTCCTCGGCGACCGCCTCGGCCCGCCCGACCGCGGCTTCGACGCGATGTTCCTCGGCAACGTCCCGCTCGGCTCCGGCCTCTCCTCCTCCGCCGCGCTCGAGTGCTCCGCGATCCTCGCCCTCGCGCGCCTCCGCGGCGCCTCGCTCCCGAAGCTCGACGTCGCGAAGATGGGCCAGCGGGCCGAGAACGAGTGGGCCGGCGTGAAGTGCGGCCTGCTCGACCAGGCCTCGTCCGTCTTCGGCGAGAAGGACGCGCTCGTCATGTCCGACTTCCGCACCTGCGAGTTCAAGCCCGTCTCCTTCCCGCCGGACGTCTGCTTCCTCATGTGCAACACGCACGCGAAGCACGCGCTCGTCGACGGCGCCTACAACGAGCGCCGCGACCGCTGCGAGCGCGCCGCGCGCTTCTTCGCCGCCGCGCTCCCGCACCCCGTCTCCGCGCTGCGCGACGTCTCGTGGGACGAGTGGACCGAGCACCACGGCGACATGGACGAGCTCGACGCGAAGCGCTCCGCGCACCCGATCGGCGAGGACGAGCGCGTGCTCGCCGGCGTCGAGCTGCTGCGCGAGGGCGACGCCGCCGCGTTCGGCCGCCTCATGTTCGAGTCGCACGAGTCGTCGAGGAACTACTTCGAGAACTCCTGCCCCGAGCTCGACGCCGTCGTCGACGCCGCGCGCGGCGTCCCCGGCGTCCTCGGCGCGCGCCTCTCCGGCGGCGGCTTCGGCGGCTCCGCCGTCGTCCTCGTCGAGCGCCGCGCGGCCGAGACGGCCGCCGCCGCGCTCGCCTCCGCCTACGCGAGGCGCTT
>CACWKU010000220.1 GCA_902761575.1 uncultured bacterium | reverse complement strand
GGGCGTGGGCCGCCGTCTTCGCCGCGGCGCTCGCGCTCTCGCACCTCGCCGCCGCGGGCGCGCCGCCCGGAATCCCGCGCCGCGTCCTGGCCGAGCGCCCGGCGGGACGCTTCGCGCGCCGGCGCCGCTTCCCGCTCTCGGCGGGCTTCCCGGGCGGAACGGTCTTCCTCGGGCAGATGCTGCTCGCGACGATCCTCGCCGCCTTCGGCGCCTTCTCGCTCCTCGAGGGCGGGTCCCTTCCGACGGACTTCGGGACGAACCTCGTCCGCGCTGCCGCGGCGCTGCTCTACGTCCTGGCCGTCCCGACGATCCTGCGCGGCGTCCTCCTGCGCGTCGCGCCGGCGCGCCTGCACAACGTCCCGGGGCTCTCCGTGCTGATGCTCCTGCTGCTGCAGATCCTTCCGGCGCTGCTCTCCATCGGCCACGGCCAACCGCCCCTGGGCTTCCCCTTCTTCCTGCCCGGCGTCTTCGGATGCGAAGCCGACGTCGCCCCGATCCACCTCGTCTTCGCCGCCCTCGCCTTCCTCGGCGGCCTCGGCGCCGTCTTCCCCGAGATCGTCTCCTCCCTCCGCGCCTACCTTGCCCCGCCCGCGTCCTCCGGACGAATGTAAACTCCTCGCATGCCCGACTTCCGCCCCTCTTTCCTGCAAGGTCTCGCGCTCGGCTCCGCGTTCCGCCTCTCGCTTCCGCGCGAGGCGATGCGCGGGCTCGGCGGCGCGCGCGCTGGCGCCGCGGCGGGGTCGTCGCTCGACTTCCTCGACTTCCGCGAATACCACCCCGGCGACGATCTGCGTCGCCTCGACTGGTCCGTCTACGCGCGCACCGACCGCGAGGTCGTGAAGCTCTACCGCGAGGAGGTCTTCCCGCGCCTCGACATCGTCCTCGACTCCTCCCGCTCGATGGACCTTCCCGGCACCGCCAAGGCCACCGCCGCCCTCGCGCTCTGCGGCGCGCTCGCCGCCGCCGCCGCGAACGCCGGCTGCGCCGCAGCGCTCTGGACCGCCGGCGAATCGGTCCGCCGCGTCGAGGGCGCCTCCGGCGCCGAGCCGGCCGCATGGCCGCTCCCCGCGCTCGACTCCTCCGCGCCGCCCTCCGAAGGCTTCGCGCGCGAACGCCCCGCCTTCCCGCGCGCCGGCATCCGCGCGTTCGTCTCCGACCTGCTCTTCCCCGACGACCCCGCCACGGTCCTGCGCCCGCTGGCCGACGGCGCCGCGGCCGTCTGGGTGCTCCAGGTCCTCGCGCCCGACGAAGCCGACCCCGCGCCCCTCGGCCCGCGCCGCCTCGTCGACGTCGAGACCGGCGCCGCGCTCGACGCCGTCCTCGACGAAACCGCCCTCTCCTCCTACCGCGCCGCCCTCGCCGCCCACCGCGCCCGCTGGGAAGACGCCGCCCGCCGCCACGGCGCGACCCTCGTCCGGTGCGACGCCCCCGCCGATCTCCTTTCGCCCCTTCTCCGCACAGGC
The DNA here is from genome assembly GCA_902761575.1 of uncultured bacterium. GTDB lineage: Bacteria > Verrucomicrobiota > Kiritimatiellia > RFP12 > UBA3636 > UBA3636. The sequence continues at coordinate 2,618 of CACWKU010000220.1, read as the reverse complement.
GTCCTCGAACCGCTCTGACCCCGCCCCGCCGTGAAACGCCGCGTTCTCCTTCTCCTCCTCCTCGCGATCCTCGTCGCGGGCGGCATCGCGCTGCACGCGCGCCGCGTTGCGGCCCGCGACCGCGAGCTCGCGGAGCTGCTCGCGGGTCCGTTCCTGCCGGGCGCGACGGTGGTGGGCAATTCGTGGTACTTCGGGATCTCTTCGGGGCCAGGAGACGAGCTCGAGTGTTCCGTTTCCGGCGAGACCATCCTCGACCCCGGCGCCGAAACGCCCGCCGACCTCGTCGTCACGCGCGCCTCTTCCGCGGATCCGGACGGCACTTTCTCGGTCGTCCAGTGGACCATCCGCGCCGGCTCTCCGACGGAAAGCCGTTTCTTCGGTCTTCTGCGGACTGCCCACAACGAGGGACTCCTTGTTCCCGCCGGATGGGACGAAGAGATCTCCGACGGCCGCCCTCGGTTTCTCTGGCAGGGGATTTCGCCCTGCGGATTCAAGGTGGATGACGAGTTTGCGCATTATTCCGAAGCCCTGGACGAAGACGACGTCCGCGGTTTCCGCGAACGGGTCTCCCGGTTCTTCGAAACGGAAGCCGCCCGCGAAGACGTCGTCGTCCGCGAAGAACGGGGCGCCTCGCTGGGGTTCGGTTTCTACGATCCATTCCGGACCGAACCGCCCGGACTCTTCCGCCGCGCGGTCGGCCGGGTCTGCGACGCGATCGGACGTCCCGAACTCTATTCGGTTTCGAAATGGGCCGAACGGAAGCGCGCCGTCCCCGATCCGCTTCTTCCGTTGGCCGGGCGGGGTTTCGCGATTGTCCCGGGAGCGCCGCGGGAGGGACGGCTTTGCCGGTTCTTCGATTCCTCCAAAAAGGAACCGCCCCAGGTTTTCATCGTGGCCGACGGCACCCCGCTTGCCGACGCGTTCCGCTCCCTTTGCGCGAAATACGAGCCGTGGAACCTCGGCACGCCCGTTCCGCCACTCCCGCCGTCGGAACTGTACCGTGAGGACAAAACGATGCTACAGGGAAGGACCGGCACGAACGATTGGGCCGTCTCCTTCGACCGCCCCACACCCCGCCTCCGCGCCTTCCTCACCGACCTCCTCCGCCTCCTCGCCGACCCGCCGTGAAACGACCGCTCCTCCTCCTTCTCCTCCTCGCGATTCTCGTCGCGGGCGGCATCGCGTTGCACGCGCACCGCGCCGCCGCGCGCGACCGCGAGCTTTCAAAGCGGTTCCTCGGCCCGCTCCTGCCGGGCGTGCCGGACATCGGCGAGCCGCTCTGGACCGTCTCGCTCGGGGGCGACGACCTGGAGCCGTTCGAAGTCCGCGGCTTTGCGCGCGCCGCGCTCGGCGCGGACCTCGTCCGCCCGACGACGCCTCCGCTTCCCGATTGGTTCTTCCTGTCCCCTTCGTATTGGCTCGTCGGCGTCGGGACGCCGACGGAATCCCGGTTCCTCGAAACGTTCCGCACCGACCCCGCCGCACGGGAGGCGTGGGAAAACTTCGGATACAACGTCCCTCACCAAGGGTACCTTCACGCGAATGGAACGGCCACGAACCTTCTTCCGGACAATGTCCGGGAAACGGGCGGCGCCTACGTGACGGACGGCGTCGGGCTCCGAAATCGCCTGGTCTCGGCCCTCGATTCCGAATCCGCCCTCGACGGCGTGTCGTTCGCGGAGGAGCGGCTGGTCGCCGGCGTGGTCGTCAGCTTGAACAACTGGCCGAGCATCGAGTATCCCGGCCGCTTCCGGCGGACGGTCGCATGGTGCTGCGTGAAGCTCGACTTCCTCCCGCTCGACTCGCTCGCCGACTGGGCCTCCGAGGAGCGGGACGTCCCTTCCGACCCGACCATCCCCTGGCAGCACCAGCTCCTGTCGCTCGTCGTCTGGGAGGGCCGGCCCGCGTCCTGCCGGATGCACCAGGAAAAAACCGAGATTCGGCGGCAGCTCGAAGTCTCTGTCGATGCGTCCGCGCCGTTGGCGGCCGCGTTCCGGGCGCTTCTGGCGAAACACCGGCCGGAAACGTTCGGGTGCCGATACGATCCCCAGAAATCCGACGCGAATCGCGCCGCGGTCACGGTCCTGTTCCCGGATCGGGTCGAGGCGAGGATCGTCCCCCTCGACGACGCCCGACTCCGCGCGTTCCTCCTCGACTTCCTCCGCCTCCTCGCCACGCCGAGCCCGGGCGCGGATGAACCTCACGCAGAGACCGCAGAGAACGCAGAGACCGAACCTCACGCGGAGTCCGTGGAGTAAAACCCCTTCAACCCCTTCAACCTTTTCAACCAGCGCGCGAAGCGCGCAACTTTACACTTTACCCTTTAAACTTTCCCCTCCATGGACTTCCTCTTCCCCTACGCCCTCCTCGGACTGGCCGCCGTCGGCGGTCTCGTGGCGGCGTATCTGCTGCGCGCGCGGTTCCGGAGGAAGCCCGTCTCGGCGCTCTTCCTCTGGAGCGGCGTCGCGCCCGCGACCGGCGCCGGGCGTCGCCGCGACCGCCTCCGCACGCCGCCGGCATTCTTCCTGGAGCTCGCGGCGCTCGTCTGCCTTGCGCTCGCCGCCGCCTCGCCCTTCGTGCGCCGCGGCGCGCCGCCCGCGCCGACGCTCGTCCTCGAC
>CACWKU010000219.1 GCA_902761575.1 uncultured bacterium | reverse complement strand
CGCGGAGCGGCCCGCGGAGACCGCCGCCGCGCCGGAGCCCGCGGCGGAGCCGGCCGAGGCTGCCTCGGCGGAGCCCGAGCGCACGCTCGCCGTCTCGAACACGGTGATGGACCTCGTCTTCACGAGCAAGGGCGGCGCGCTCGCGTCGGCCACCCTGCGCGACTACCGCCGCGCGCTCGAGGCGGACTCCGGGCCCGTCGTGCTCGACTTCTCCGGCGCGCCCGCGCTGGCGGTCGAGGGGATTCCCGGCCTCGGCGCGAAGGCCGACTTCTCGCTCGAGGAGAAGGACGGCGTCGTCACGATGTCCGCGCGCTCGGCGGACGGCTGGGCGCTCGAGCGCACCGTCGCCTTCACGAACGGCTACCACCTCGCCGTGACGGACACGTTCCGCAGCGAAGGGGCCGCCGCGCCGCTCCCGGCGCTCTCCGTGGCGCTCGGCCCGATCGCACCAGAGGCCGTGCCGTCGCGCGGGTTCGGCTCGCTGGGCCCGATGGAGGGCCTCGACGCGCGCGTCCGCGACGCGAAGGGCCGCGCCCGGACGCTCGAGCAGAACGCCGCGCGGGCGCTCGTGAAGGACCGCACCCCGAGCTTCACGCAGATGTTCGGCGGGCCGGGCGGCGGCGGGTGCGCGTGCTCCGCCTCGCCCATCCAGCCGATGGCGCCGCGCTCGGCGACGGCGGACTTCGCCGTCCAGACCGGCGAGTCGGTCGACTGGATCGCCGTGCGGGACCGCTTCTTCGTCGAGGTCCTCACGCCGGACGTCCCCGGCACGTCGGTCCGCACCGCCGTGCGCCGCCGCGAATCGTCCGTCCCCGCCCCGCTCGCGGTGGAGAGCGTCGCCGCCGCGCTCGGCTGGGCCGAGGCCCCGGCCGCCGGCGGCGCGCCGGTCGTGCGCCGCTACTCGCTCTACGTCGGCCCGCGCAAGATGGACGAGCTGCGGAAGATAAGCCCCGCGCACCTCGACGTGATGCGCTTCGGCACGTGGTCGTGGTTCTGCCGCTGGCTGCTCGACCTCCTGAACTTCATCCACCGCTTCGTCCCGAACTACGGCTGGGCGATCGTCGTGCTGACGCTGCTCGTGCGCGTCGTGCTGCTGCCGCTCTCGCGCAAGAGCCAGCAGAGCATGCGCAAGATGAGCGAGCTGCAGCCGAAGATGAAGGAGATCAACGAGAAGTACAAGGACGAGCCGCAGAAGCGCCAGGCCGAGACGATGCGCCTCTACGCCGAGAACCACGTGAACCCGCTCTCGAGCTGCCTGCCGATGCTGATCCAGCTGCCGGTGTTCATCGCGCTCTTCACCGTGCTGCGCTCGAGCGTCGAGCTGCGCTTCGCGCCATGGCTCTGGGTGGCGGACCTCTCCGCGCCGGAGGGGCTCTTCCGGGAGTGGTTCCCGTTCGGCGGCCTGAACATCCTCCCGATCGCGATGGCCGCGACGATGACGCTGCAGAGCCTCCTCACGCCTTCGGCGGGCGACCCGAAGCAGCAGCGCATGATGGCGGTCATGATGCCCGTCATGATGCTCTTCATGTTCTACTCGATGCCCGCGGCGCTGTGCCTCTACTGGTCGGTGTCGCAGGCGCTTGCGATCCTCGGCCTCTGGTGGGCGCGCCGCTCCGGCGCGAAGCCGGCGGACGGCTCCTTCGTCCAGAAGGACGGCACCGTCGTCATTCCGCCGAAGCGCGGGTAGCTAGCCCTGGGCGGCGAGCTCGTCGAGAATCGAGAGGACGCGGGCGCCCTTCTCGATCGCCTCGGTGCGGCGGAAGTCCAGGACGGGCGTGTACTTGAGGCCCACCGTGTCCGCCAGGTGCCGCTGGAAGTCCGCCCGGTGAGCGCGCAGCCACGACATCAGCGTGCGCGCCTGCGCCTCGTCGCCGAGGATCGAGACCTCCACGATCGCGTTGTGCAGGTCCGGCGACACCTTCGCCGACACGAACGAGATCCGCCCCGCCTCGACGCCGTCCCCCGGCCCGACGCGGTAGAGCGCCGCGGAGAGCTCCTCGCGGACGCGCTCGTTGATGCGGGTGATGCGGTCGGGCTTCATTTCGGTCACACGGTCACACGGTCAGACGGTCACACGGTCGGACGGTCACACGGTCTGGATGGTCTAGATGGCCTAGGGTGCTAGGGGAACTAGGGTGCTAGGGTGCTAGGGAACTAGAGCGACTTGGGGAGCTCCTCGAAGGCGAAGCATTCGAGCATGTCGCCCTCCTCGAACTCGCGGAAGCCCTCGAGCATGATGCCGCACTCCTGCGCCTGGCGCACCTCCTCGACGGTCTCCTTGAAGTGCCGGATGGTCGAGACGGGGCCCGTGTGCAGGAGCTTGCCGCGCCGCACGACGCGGATCTGGCCCTTGCTCGTGATGAAGCCGTCCAGGACGAGAGACCCCGCCACGACGCCCTCCTTGCCGAGGTCGAACACCTGCTTGACCTGCGCGTGGCCGCGCACGACCTCCTTGTGCTCGACGGGCAGCAGCGCCAGCATCTCCTGCTTCACGAAGTCGATCAGCTCGTAGATGATGCGGAAGGTCTGCACCCGGACGCCGTCGTGCCGCGCGAGCGCGTTCACGCCGCTCTCGGGCGAGACGTTGAAGCCGATCACGAGCGCCTTGCCGTGGTCGGCGCGCTCGATGTCGTTCACCGCGATGGCGCCGGTGCCGCTCTGGATGACGTTGCAGGAGACCTTCGTGCTCTCGATCTGGTTGATCGAGTCGACGATGGCCTCGACGGAGCCCTGCACGTCGGCGCGGACGATGAGGTTGAGGACGAGCTTGTCCTGCTCGTGCATCTGCTTGAAGATCTCGTCGGCGCTGCGGGCCTGCGTGACGCCGCCGAGGAGCTCCTCCTTGCGGCGCTGCGACTCCTCCTCCGCGAGCTCGCGGGCGCGCTTCTCGTTCTTCATCACGCGGAACTCCGCGCCGGCCTCGGGCACGCCCGAGAGGCCCATGATGGAGACGGCGCCGGAGGGGCCGGCGGACTTGAGGCGGCGCCCAGAGCTGTCGGTGAGCGCGCGGACGCGGCCGTAGTATTCGCCGCAGAGCACGACGTCGCCGACGTGGAGCGTGCCGCCCGTCACGAGGACGGAGACGATCGGGCCGGAGCCGGGCGCCATCGAGGCCTCGATCACGGAGCCGTTGGCGCGGCGGTCGGGGTTGGCGCTGAGCTCGAGGACGTCCGCCTGCAGGAGGATCATGTCGAGCAGGTTCCCGACGCCGTCGCCGGTCTTGGCGGAGACCTGGCAGACGACGGTGGAGCCGCCCCATTCCTCGGGGGTGAGGTTCTCGGCCTGCAGCTGCTGCATGACCTTGAGCGGGTTGGCCGTGGGCAGGTCGCACTTGTTGATGGCGACCATGATGGCGACGTGCGCGTCGCGCGCCTGCTGGATGGCCTCCCTGGTCTGCGGCATGATGCCGTCGTCCGCCGCGACGATGATGACGGCGATGTCGGTGAGGTGCGCGCCGCGGCTGCGCATCGCGCTGAACGCGGCGTGACCGGGCGTGTCGAGGAAGGTGATCTGGCGGCCCTGGACGTCGACGGAGTAGGCGGAGATGGCCTGCGTGATGCCGCCCGCCTCGCCGGCGGCGACGGAGGACTTGCGGATGTAGTCCATCAGGCTCGTCTTGCCGTGGTCGACGTGGCCGAGGAAGGTGACGACGGGCGGCCGCGGGACGAGCTGGTCGGGGCGGTCCTCGGGGATGTCGTCGTCCGCCGCGGCGTCGCGCATCACGGGCTTTGCCTGGCTGTTGCGCTTGCTCTTCTCGTGCTCGACCTCGAAGCCGTGGGCGGCGGCGATGCGCGTGGCGGTCTCGGCGTCGACGCTCTGGTTGATGGAGGCGAGCACGCCCATCTTCATCAGCTCGGTGATGAGCTGGTTGGGGCGCAGGCCGAGCTTCTCGGCGAGGTCCTTCACGACGATGACGCCGCGCAGGACGATGGTCCGGGAGCCGGCCGCGGCGGCGGCCTCGGCCGCGCGCTCCGCGGCGCGCTCGGCGTTGCGCTTGTCGCGCTTGTCGCGCTGCTTCTCGCGCGCGAGATCGCGCGCCTCGAGCGGGTCCTGGCGGAGGCGCTGCGAGGCGCGGGAGACGCCGCCGGCGCCCTGCAGGCCGGC
>CACWKU010000218.1 GCA_902761575.1 uncultured bacterium | reverse complement strand
CGCCGCGGCCCCAGCCGCGCCCCAGGAACGCCGGCACGAGCCGGTCGCGCGAGAGCGCCTGCAGCACGCGCGGCGCGGCGAGCAGCGAGCCGAGCGCGCTGGAGAGGCACGCCGCCCACACGCCGAGCAGCACGAGCGCCGGCCAGCGCGCGCACTTCTGGAAGAGCATCGGGTCGGAGACGAGCGCCGGGTGCGCGCCGACGAAGAGGTGCAGCGCCACCGGCACCGCCATGTAGACCAGATACCCCGTCCCGATCGCGGCGAGCGTCCCGCGCGGGATCGCGCGGCCGGGGTCGCGCAGGTCGCCCGACATCCCGAGGCCCGAGAGGATGCCCGTCACCGCCGGAAAGAACACGGCGAGGACGGGGAAGAAGCCCTTCGGCTCGACCGCGGGCAGCGTGTCGGCGGGCGGCAGGTCCGCCGGCGCGCCGCCGAGGAAGAACGAGACGAGCGAGAGCGCGATCGCGCCCATGATGAAGAACTGCGCCCGGAGCGCGAGGTTCGCCGAGAAGACCGAGAGCAGGCCGAGCGCGACGAGCGTCGCCGTCCCGACGAGCCGCGGGTCCCAGCCGGCGAGCGACGGGAACGCGCCGAGCAGCGCCTCGACGAAGCCCGCCGAGTAGAACGCGACGGAGACCGCCTGCGAGAGGAAGAGCGGGATGCCGATCGCGGCGCCGGCCTCCGCGCCGAACGCGCGCGAGACGAGGTAGTAGGCGCCGCCGCCGCGCACCTCGCGGTTCGTCGCCAGCGCCGAGAGCGAGAGCCCGGTGAGCAGCGTCACCGAGTTGCAGATGGTGACCAGCAGCAGCGTCCGGCCGAGCCCGAGGTTGCCGAGCGTCCAGCCGAAGCGCAGGTACATCACCACGCCGATGATCGTGAGGATGCTCGGCGTGAAGACGCCCTTGAAGGCGCCGAAGCCGTAGCCGGCTGTTCGTTTCGCGTCGGCGCTCACGGGCGGTGCCTTTCGATGAAGTCCACGATCCGGTCGGGCGGGTCGAGCGAGTGCGGGTGATGGTCCGCCCCGGGCTTCTCGATCAGCTCGATCGTTCCGCCCGCCGCACGCAGCCGCTCGAGGAACGGCAGGCCGTTCTCCTCCGGCGGGACGACGGTGTCCGAGAGCGCCTGCACGAGCAGCACGGGCGTGCGCGCCGCCGCGATCGGCGCAACGGCCGCCGGCAGCGGGCTCCCCCCGAACGCCATCGCCTCGGCGTCGTCGCGGAGTCCCCACGCGCGCCTGGCGTTCTCCCGGTTCTCGGGAGATCCTCCCTTCGAGGCGCCCGCGCCGAGCGGCCACGAGCGAATGTCGAGCAGAGGGTTGTCGAGCACGATCGCCGCGGGCGCGCCGGGGCGGTGCGCGGCCCAGTTCGCGACGTCGAGGCCGCCGCGGCTCATGCCGCAGAGCACGGGGCGCCGCGAGAAGCCGCGAGCGACCAGCTCGTCGTAGAGCGCGTCCATGCGGCGCATGCACTCGCGGTTCCCGTAGAGCTCGTCCACGGTCGTGTGCGCGACGTGCCAGCCGCGCGCGAGGAGCGCGAGGTCGACGAACGGGAACGCGCCCCAGAAGTGCACCTTCCAATACCAGAGCGGCCGCCCCTCCGCGTCCATCGCGGGAGGCACCTTCGGCCTCACCAGGAGCCGCGCGACCCCGGGCTCGGGGTCGGACCGCTCCATTTCATATCCGTTCCAGCTCGTCCAGTCGTTCATGGGAATCCTACACGGATTTCTTCGTGGCCTTGAGCGCGGCCTCGAGGGTCGGGCGGGCCTCGGCGGTGATTCGCGGCGGGAGGCCCAGGCGCGCGAGGGCGTCGCGCAGGAGCGCGTCCGGCTCGGCGCCGGAGCCGAGCGCGCGGCGGCCGGCCTCGAGCGCCGCCGCCCACTCCTCGAACGGGATCTGCGCGAAGGTGCGCTTCGTCCGCGGATCGTCGGTCGGGACGCGGTACCAGTGCCACGCGGCCGGGTCCTCGCCGACGGGCCAGTAGACCTTGCGCCGCTGGTGCGTCGTCACGGGGAGCGTGTCCGGGATGCCCTTGCGCAGGACCGCGAGCTTCGGCGCGGTGGCCTGCTTGATGCCCCACTCGTCGAAGACGCGCGCGGCGAGCAGGTCCTCCGTGATCGGCCCCTCCGCGTTCACGATGCGCAGCACCTGCTCGCGGATGTAGACCAGCCCGAAGTTCGCGTTGAAGTTGCCCTGCGCCTTCGCGTAGTCGCGGTTCGCCTCGCCCGCCTCGTAGACGCGCTCGTTCTCGTCGGGCGCGTCCTTCGCCTCGCGCAGCGCCGCGGCGAGCGCGGCGCCCTCGCCCGGCGCGGACGCGGCGGGCGAGGGGGTTGAAACGGTTGAAGAGGTTGAAGGGGTTGAAGAGGTTGAAGGGGTTGAAGAGGTTGGAGGGGGAACCTGCGAACCGGTCTCCGGCGGCGGGAGGCCGCGGACGGCGGCGTCGACCTCGGCGAGGAGCTTGGCCTCGGCGCGCTCGCGGTCGAACCACCACTCGAGGCACCAGCAGCGCGCGACGCGCCAGCCGAGCCCCTCGAGGACGCTGCGGCGCGAGACGTCGCGGTCGCGCGCGGAGGAGGCGGAGCGATAGGCGTCGCCGTCGCATTCGACGGCGATCGCGTAGGAGCCGTCGTCCGGCTGCGCGCGCACCGCGAGGTCGATGCGGTAGCCGCTGCGGCCGACGCGCTCGTCGACCGCGAAGCCGTGGCAGCGGAGCACCTCGGCGACCTCGTTCTCGAAGTCGCCGAGGCTCGAGCCCGGCCCCGCGTTCGGCTCGCCGGGACGGCTCGCCCCACCCTGCGCGAGGTCGGCCCGCTCGGCGTAGGAGAGGAACTCGCGCAGGTGCGCGGCGCCGAGGGCGGCGGTGCGGGAGAGGTCGATCTGCGTGCTCTCGATGGAGGTGAAGACGACGACCTCCTCCTTGGCGCGCGTGACGGCGACGTTGAGGCGGCGCTCGCCGCCGGGGCGGTTGAGCGGGCCGAAGTTCATCGCGAAGTAGCCCTTCTCGTCCGGCGCGTAGCCGATGGAGAAGAAGATCGCGTCGCGCTCGTCGCCCTGGACGTTCTCGAGGTTCTTCACGAAGAACGGCTCGGGGAGCGCGGGGTCGAAGAAGCGCTGGATCTCGGGATGCTTCGCCTGCTCCTCGTCGAGCAGGTCCTCGATGAGCCCCTGCTGCGCCATGCTGAAGGTGACGACGCCGCAGGTCTTGTCGGCGAAGGCCGGGTCGAGCAGGCGCTCGACGACGGCGGCGACGACGGTCTCGGCCTCCCTGCGGTTCGTGCGCGTGCGCGAGCGGTCGTAGACGCCGTCGACCTTGACGCGCCGCACGCCGAGCCCCTTGCGCGCCGCGGCGGCGGAGGGGAAGGTGTAGAGCCGCCCCTCGTAGTAGCGCTCGTTGGAGAACGCGATGAGCGACTCGTGGCGCGAGCGGTAGTGCCACAGGAGCGCCTGCTCCGGGACGCCGGCGGCCTTGCATTCGTCGAGGATGCTGTCCAGGTCCTGGATCTCCTCCTGGCCCGCGTCGGGCTCCTCGTCCTCGGCGCCGCGCGCGTCCTGGCCCTTCTGGAAGAAGTTCGTGGGCGGGAGCTGCTTGGGGTCGCCCACGACGACGGCCTGCTTCCCGCGCGCGAGCACGCCGATCGCGTCCCACACGGTGAGCTGCGAGGCCTCGTCGAACACGACGACGTCGAACGCGCTCTGCCCGGCGGGCAGGTACTGCGCGACGGAGAGCGGGCTCATGAGGAGGCACGGCTTGAGGACGGGCAGGAGGCCCGGCATCGCCTCGAGGAGGAGCCGCGGCGGCTTCTGGCGCGTCTTCTTCGCGACCTCGTGGTTGAGCATCGAGAGCTCGGCGGAGAGGGCGCGGTCCTTCGTCGCCTTCACCTTCGCGAGCGTGAGGTGCGCGAGAACCATGTCGCGCGAGAGCCCGGCGATCTTCCAGACCGGCGTCCTGCGCATCGACGGCAAGGAGATGAATCTCTGCTTTCATGTCGAGTCGGAGGCGGCTCATTCCGAACTCTCCGGCCGCTCGAAGTGCTGCGTGATCTACCTCAAGCTGACCCGCCCGGCCGACGGCCGGGCGGGTTCACATTATCCCTGCAGCGTCTTCTCCCAGACGCCGTCCTTTTCGGTGAAG
>CACWKU010000217.1 GCA_902761575.1 uncultured bacterium | reverse complement strand
CGTCGCGCCGCCGCGACCTCGGCAAGGTGGAGGACTACTGGAGCGCGGGCGGCGGCGGCGGCGCCGGATCCCCCGGCCTCCAGGCCTCGGCCGACCACACGGTCGCCGGCGCGGGCGGCGCGGGCCGCGTCAGCGACATCTCCGGCTCGCCGGAGCAGTACGGAGCGGGCGGCGGCGCGAGCTGCACGCACCTGGACACCAAGGCCGTCGGCGAAGGCGGCGACGGAATCGGCGGACACGGCCGCCGCACCTCGAACACCCAGTCCTGGGTCGGCGACGAGCCCGGCCGCGCCGGCTACGGCGGCGGCGGCGGCGGCGGCGGCGACAGCAACGCGAACGGCAACTTCATCTACGCCGGCGCGCCCGGCGGTTGCGGCACGGTCGTGATCCGCTTCGCGAACGACCCGGCCGGCCTGCCCGACGCGGCGGTGTTCGCGCTCGAGCCGTCGAAGACCGATCCGACGGCGGTCGACGCGACGATCTTCGTCCGCTCGCTCGGCGGAGCCTCCTCGGCGACGCTGGAGCTGGCCTACGGCGCGTCGCAGGACAGCCTCCCGCTGCGCCACGCGGCCGGCACGGTCGACGCGGCCGGCACGGTCGACGCGACGCTGCCCGGCCTCGAGCCCGGCCGGACCTACTACGTCGCCGCCGCGATCTCGACGCCGGCGGGCGAAACCGTCACCCGCGCGATGGCGGTGACGCTGCCCCCCGCCAACGCGGGGTCCGGCGCCGCCGGCCTCTGGCAGACGGCCTGGGGCGGATCGACGGCCCTCCCGGACGGCGAAATCTGGACGCGGTCCGCGGTCTCGAACGTCGTCGCCGGCGCGATCGCCGCGATCGGCAAGGGCGACGCGGTCGATCCGCTTTCCGGCGAAGCGTATTCGTGGGCGTCCGCCCCGTGCCTGTTCCTCTACAAGGGAGTCGTCTTCCTCAAGGGCGGCACGACCTACACGTTCGGGTCGCGGATGGACGACACCGTCCGTCTTGCGATCGGCGGAACGACGCTCCTCGACCTCGCGGCATCGCCCGCCACGACGTCGTTCGCGGACTTTACGGCGCCCTGGACGGGCTGGTATCCGGTCGAAATCCGCCTCGGCAACGCGACCGGCGGCATCACGACGCACGGCCCGGACGGCGACGGCCTCGCGACGTGGGCGGATTTCGCGCTCGCCTTCAACACGGAGGGCAACCGCACGATGATGCCCGCGAGCGCGTGGACGACGCTGCTCGATCCGGGCGACGGCTCCTTCCTGCGGCCGGAAAACCCGGGTCTTCGCTACGCGGACGTTTCGGCCAGCACCACGGCCGGCGGCTCGCTGGCGCTCGCCGCCAGCGTGGCGCCGGGCGACGTCCCGGTTCACGCCTGGCTGTGCTCCGGACCCGCGTGGGGCGGAAACGATCCCGCGGCGTGGGCCGTGCACGCCGACCTCGGCGCCGTGGCGGCGGCGGACGCCGCCACGGCGCTCGCCGCGCAGAGCGTGGCGGGGTGGGGGACGACCGCGAAGGTCGCGGCCGTCGCGCTCGTGCATCCGGACGGAACGGTGACGTGGAGCGATCCGGCCACCTACGCGGGCACGTCGCTCCTTTCGCTCACCGCCGCCGCGACCGACTGGTCGCAGGGCGACGAACTCGAAGTCTCCTGGACGGTCTCCGGCGGCACCGGCCCCTACACGGCCACGCTCTACGTGGGCAACGGCCCCGGCAGCCTCGCCGCCGCCGCGACGGCGACGCTTTCCGCCGCCGGCACCGGCACGCTGCGCGCGACCGGCCTCGTCCCGAGCGCAACCTACTACTGGCAGGTCGTCGCGACCGACGCCGCGGGCGTCTCGGCCGCGACCGACGATTCGGCGAACGTCACGATGCCCGGCGCCGCGGAGATCCTCAATTCGTCGCTCGGCATCTCCTGGTCGCTCGACCAGCGCACGGCGACGCTCAAGGGCAACCTCAAGACGCTCGGCGCGGGCGACAACTGGGCGTATCTGTACGTCACGGACCGCCTCTACGAGCGCTGGCCCAGCGACACCCGCGCCTTCCGCGGCTCCACGACGAACACGGAAGTCAAGGTGCAGCTCCCACAGACCGGTCCGTTCTCCATCGTGCACACGTTCGACTGGAATCAGGAGATCGGCTTCAACTGGGTGCTCTCCAACTCCAACGGCCGCGTCACGTGGATCGGTTCGCGCAAGCCGGACTGGGACGGCAACGCCGCCGCCTCGCAGGCCCACTTCTGGACCGGCGACTACCAGACCTACGAGTGGGCCGGCGGCTCCGGCGCGTGGAACGACGCGTCGATGTGGACGGGCGACGGCACGATGGAGGGCCACGAACAGGCCGGCTACCCGGTCACGGGCTCCTACGCCACGTTCCCCGCGGGCGAGCACGAAGTGACGGTCCCCGCGGAAGGCGACAAGGTCGAACTCGGCGTGTCGCTCTTCCGCCCGACGACGCTCAAGCTCCAGAAGGACGCGAAGGTGACGATCAGGGGGACCGAAGGCGGCGCCCGCTTCGACCTGAGGCAGATCGACACCCCCTTGCGGCAGGGCTACGTTTCGTTCGCCGAAGGGGCGCAGCTCGTCCTCTCCGGCGTGAAGGGCACGTGGAACCCGCGCCGCGAGAACGGCAGTTCGATCTACTTCGGCGGCCCGAACACGCTCTTCGAGGTGACGGACGGCTCGGAGATTTCCATCGGCGGCAACGGCGTCAACCAGTGGGCGGTGCACAGCTGGGAAGCTACGCGCGACGGACGCCGGTTCGTCTTCTCCAAGGGATCCAAGACGACCTTCCGCGGCGAAATGCTGCTCAACGGAAAGCAGGAGCTCGTCGTCGACGACGCGACCCTCGCCATGGAGGAGAACTCCGGCAGCTGGGAATACAGCCGCATCCACTTCGGCTTCGTCTCCCCCGGCCGCTTCGTGCTGCGCGGCGCGCACCCGCTCGTGCTGGCGAACAACTCGATCAGCGTCGACGCGGGCACGAACCCCTCGAGCGACGCCGAGCAGTTCATCGACTTCGAGATCCCGGCCGGCGGCTTCGCCGAGACGCCGATCCGCTGCCGCGCCGGCAACACGACCCTGTTCGGGCGCGACGCCGGCTCGACGGCGTCTTCCACCGCCAACCGCAAGATGATCCTGCGCGTCCCGGCGGACAGCCCCGCCGCGTCCGCGAAGGGCGTCCTCGAACAGCCGCTCGTCTGGTGGCCTGCCGGCAAGACGGACGGTACGATCCTCTCCCCGGACTACCTCCCGCATCCGGACACGGACCGGTGGTACGACGTGTACGATCCCGCGACCGGCGCGTTCACAGGCTGGGGCGTGCGCATCGTGGGCCGCCCGGAGATCGGGGAGCCGCAGATCGTCGGCCTCGCGATGACGAATGTCGTCGAGGGGACCGCGGACCTCGAGTTCTTCGGCATTCCCGGAACGAACTCCGCCGCGACGTTCACCGTCTCCATCGAGCGCACCGACGCGGCGGGCGCGCCGACGGCGACGCTCTCGCCGGCCGGCGCCGTTTCCGCCGGCACGCGCTTCTCGATCTCCGCGACCGGCCTCGAGGAGGGCGGATCCTATCTTGTCACGGTGACGGGCTCCGATCCGGACGATCCCGCCTCGACCTGCACCGAGACGATCGCGTTCGACGCGCTGCGCGACTACGCCGCGGCGTCGGCGTCCGCGGACGCGGTCGTGACGCAGGACGGTCCCTACACGGTCTGGACGTTCACCAACGCGGCGGCGGCGGGCACGTTCTCCGTCACGCGCCCCGGCTGGGCCGAAGTCCTCGTCGTGGGCGGCGGCGGCTCCGGCGGCGGCGGCTCGTGGTGGAACTGCGGCGGCGGCGGCGGCGGCGGCGGCCAGGTGGTCGCCACCAACCTCTACTTCGTGCCCGGCGTCTATCCCGTCGTGGTCGGCGAAGGCGCCCCGGCGCCGTCCGGCTCCCGCGAGCAGTCCGGCTCGCGCGGCCAGGGATCCGGCTTCGCCGGCATCGAAGCCGCGGGCGGCGGCGCCGGCGGGTCGAACGGGACGAACGGCAACAACGCCGGCCTGGGCAGAACGGGCGCGAACGGCGGTGGCGGCTCGGGCAGCGGCATGGCCGGCGGCGCTGCGACGGCGGGCTTCCCGGGCGGCAAGGGCGCCACCGCGGGAGGAGGAGG
>CACWKU010000216.1 GCA_902761575.1 uncultured bacterium | reverse complement strand
GCGTCGTCGATCGCGCCGGACTTGAAGCCGGAGCGGCCGAGGGCGGCCATCGCGTCGGCGGCCTCCTTCGCGGTGTAGCTCGTCGATGCGCCGAGCTCGCGCGCCTTCGCGGAGAGGGCGTCGAACTCCGCGCCGGTCGAGCCGGTGACGGCCTGGACGCTGCGCATCGCGTCGTCGAACGAACCGAACGCGGAGGCGGCGAGGCCGAACGGCGCGACCATCCCGGCGGAGACGGCGAGGAGCGACGAGCCGATGCTCTGGCACGACGCGGCGAAGGCGCGGAGCTTTCCCTGCGCCGCGCCGAGGCCCTTCATGAAGGCGCCGTCGCGGGCGGTGATCTCGACGAACGCGCCGCCGGCGCGGATGTCGCGGGCGCTACTCGGCACGGCGCGCCTCCCTCCGGCTCGCGCCGGCCATCCCGCGGAACACGTCCGCGACGGCCTTGACCGACTGTTCCTTCGTGAGCTTCACGGCGTCGCTTCCTTTCCTGCGGTTCCTGTTCTTTGTCGAGTATGGGTTGAATTCGTCCGGCGTGTACGGCTGGGGCCTCTGCTTGCGGTCGCGGTTCACGTTCGCGACGAGCGCCAGGAGGGCGGAGGCCCGCGCCCATTCGCGCTCCTCGCGCCCCTCCGCCATCCAGACGAGCTCGCGGAGGGTGCGCGGCCCCGGGTCTACGCCGACGGCTCCGGCGAGGCGGCAGGCGGCGCGGACGGCGTCGAAGGGCTCGGCGTCGCCGCCGGGCCCTCCTCGCCCGCCATCCGCGCGAGCTCCGCGTCGACCTCCGCCTCGTTCCGGTTCCGCGCCTCCTTCGCCAGGTCCATCGCGCGGCGCCACCTTGCGCGGACCGGGGTCGGGAAAAAATCCACGATCTCCTCGACGAGCGCGTCGGCGGCCGCCTCGACGGCGTCGCCGGCGAGAGCCTCGCCGAACTGCTCGGGCGTGACCTCGCGCGCCTCCGCCTCCGGGCGCACGATCGCGTAGAGCACGTCGGCGAGCAGGACGGGGTCGGTGGCGAGCCTCTCGAGGACGCTTTCGCCGCCGGGGGCCGTGCGGCCCGCGGCGGCGAGGTCGACGCCCGCTTCGTCGCGGACGCGGCGGATGGTGGATACGGTGACGGAGATCTGCCAGCGGTGGCCGGCGTTGTCGGTGTAGGAGCGGGGCATGGCGGGAGAAACCTATGCGGGGCGTTTCGGTTGCGGGGGTGCGGGACGGCGCGCGCCGCCCGCCTCGCGGCGGACGGGCGCGCCGGACGCGGCGCCTACGAGTTGGAGGCGGTCGCGCAGGAGAACGACGGCGTCGAGCCGAGCGACGGGCGCAGCGTCACCGCGACGCCCTCGCCGTCCTCCAGGGGCTGCGAGACGGCGAAGTTCGTGACGACCATCGACGCGGAGAACGAGAGGTTGCCGCCCGAGACGGCCACGGAGGCGGCGGTGCGCCCCGTGAACATCGACAGGAGGCCGGGGAACGAGTCGCCGCCCGTGAGGATGTTGAACTCGATGCTCGCGTCCTTGAGCGTGCCCAGGTGGGCGCGCCAGCCGTTCGAGTTGCGCGTGGTGACGTCGGCGTCGCCGCGCTCGATGTTGAGCGTGACGTCCTTCGCGTCCTTGATCTGCGTGCCGCCGACGGTGAGCACGCAGTCCAGACCGAGCTTGTACTTTGCCATTTTCTGGTTTCCTTTCGAGGGGTGAAGCTTACGAGCCGGAGCCGCCGTTCACGTCCAGTTCGGGCGCGTCGGAGGAACTCGTCACGGGCGCCGGGCGCAGCGTCACGGAGACGCTCTCGGCGTCCTCGAGCGGCTGCGAGCCGGAGAAGTTCGCGACGACCATCTTCGCGGTGAAGGAGACGTTGCCGCCGCCGACCACGACGTCGACCGCGGCGCCGGAATTGAAGAGCGTCGCGAGCTTGGTGCCGTCCGCGCCGCCGGTGAGCAGCTCGAACTCGATGGAGGCGTCCATCAGGGTCGGAAGGTGCATCCGCCAGCCCTGGGCGGCGCGCGTGGTGACGTCGGCGTCGCCCGCCTCGATGTTGAGCGTGACGTCCTTCGCGTTCTCGATTTCGACGGAATCCACCGTGAGGGTGCAGTCCAGTCCGAGTTTGTAGGCCATTTTCGTGGTTCCTTTCGGTGGTGTGTTGGGAGGGGTGGGAAAGGGATGCTAGGAGGCGGCCGTCACGACCGCCTGGAAGTGCGCGGCGATGTACGGCGCGCAGCGCTCGAGGGCGGGGCCCATCACGGAGCGGCGCACGTAGTGGCGGCCGTAGTACTCGCCGCCGAACTCGTGCGCGTTCATCGCGAAGCCGACCTCGCTTGCGATCGGGCCGACGACGGCGGCGAGGTCGCGCGCCTCGACGGCGTAGCGGATCGCGCGCCTCGCCTGGCCGCGGCGCGAGTGGACGGGGTGGCCGACCGGGGCCGGCTTCGGGTCCACCTTGATGGAGAGCATCGCCGCCTTGCGGATGTACGCGGCGGCGAGGCGGATGCCGAGCGCGGTGCCGCGCAGCATCTTGTCGGCGACCTGCCCGGCGTGCAGCTCGGCGCGCACGTTCGCGTTGCGGATCCGCTCCTCCTTCCTGACGAGGGCGGTCTCCGCCTTGCGCTGGAGGAGGTACCGCTGCGCGGCGCGGCACTCGGCCGCGTACTCCGCCTTCGCGGTGCGCAGCGAGATCCGGCCCTCCTCGTAGAGCTTGCGCCAGTAGCGCTTGCCGCGGAGGCCGTCGTCGTGCGGGCCGAGGACGCCGCCGGCCCGCGCGAGGCCGATGCCCCGCACGAGCGGCCGGTCCCAGTAGGCGGCGTTGGAGACGCGCCGGCTCACGGCTCGCCCCCTTCGCCGCCCGGCGACTCGTCGCCGCCGGAGGATTCGTCGCCCCAGTCGTCGTCGCCCGCGTCCGGCTCGTTCGGCGTGACGCCGATCAGCTCGACGCGCGCGGAGCCGGCGAACAGGCTCTGCTCGAGCCAGAGCTCCGGATGGAAGAGCGGGTCGGTCTTGACGCTGGCGACGGCGAATCCGCCGCCGACGGAGGCGCCGGAGAGGATGCGCGCGATCTTCCGCACGTCCTCGACGAGCAGCGGGAACTCCGCGTCGGTCGCCTTCTTCAGGACGCACACGTCGAACGCGACGCGCTCGGCGCCCGCGACGCGGGCGACGGGGTCGGCCTCGACGGACGCCGGGACGACGACGACGCGGCGCGTCGCGGCCTCGGTCGCGACGCGCTCGATCTCGAGCACGTAGTCCACGGTCGCGCCGTAGCGCGCCGGGAGGCACGCGCAGATCCCCGCGGCGAGGTCGGCGATGCTCGTCATAGCGCGGCCCCCGCCTGGAGCTTCGTGTGGACGCGCCGCGCGCGGTGCAGCGGATCGCTCCACCGCCAGCACGGCTCGCCGCCGACGGACAGCACCTCGAAGGCGCGCCCGTGCCACGTCACGACGTCGCCGCGCCGGGGCTCGAGCGCGCCGAGGGCGTCCGCGCCGAAGATGAAGTCGCGCGTCTCCGTGCGGATCGTCGCGCCGGACGCGGCGACCTGCGAGAAGACGGTGCGGCCCACGACGGCGGGGACGTCCCGGAGCGCCACCGCCGCGTCCGCGCCGCGGGCCGCGCGCGAGTACGAGACGAGCTCGCTCGCCGAGCCGAGCAGGTCGGCGCGGAGCGATTCGGTTCCTTCCTCGAGCACGTTCATCTGCGGCGCGGGCGTGGCGGGGTCCTCTTCCTTCCGGTTCCGGGGCGCTAGCCGATGCGGACGCGCACGGACGTGGCGCCGGACGCGGCGGGCGCGACGATGACGCCGAACTTCACGGATCCGGTGGCGGTCGCGAACGCGACCGCGCCGTCGCTCGTGAGGTACACGTCGTCGCCGACGGCCTTCGCCGCGGCGAGGGCGGAGACGTCGATGTCGTAGACGCCGGTCATGGCGACGGCGCCGAGAGCGCCGGCCGGGATGTCGAGCTTCGTGACGCCGACCTTGTCGCCGATCTTGACGAGGGTGCCGGCGGGCGTCGCCGCGACGGGCGTGTAGTCGATCGTGTCGCCGTTCTGGACGAATTTTGCGGACATTTTCGGATGTTCCTTGTTTGGGGTGGTGGTGAAACGGGGGCGCGCCGCCCGCGCCGCGGAGGGCTAGGCCGCCGCGGCGCGGGGGAGGCGCGTGCGCCTAGTTG
>CACWKU010000215.1 GCA_902761575.1 uncultured bacterium | reverse complement strand
ACCGGGCGCAGCGCGGCGGCCGCGGCGGCGCCGCCCGGGATCGCGTCGGCGAACGCAAGGCGGACGCGCAGCGCGGCGGGCGGCGGCGAGGGCGGCTGCGGGTCGGCGACGCGCAGATGGAACCAGAGAGCGTCGGGCCCGGGGCGCGGCTCCGGCGCGAAGACGACCTCGTGCGCGCGATCGTCGGTCGCGAGCACGGCGGCGTTCGCGCCGGGGAAGCGGTTCAGGACCTTCAGGCTCAAGGGGCGATCTCCGATTCGTAATGCTGAATGCTGAATGCTGAATGACTGGCTCACTCGTCACTCGTCACTCGTCACTCGTCACTGCCGCGCAGCGGCATACTGGTCGAGGAGACCCTGGAGGTAGCCGATGGTGTCGCGGATGTCCTTGTTCTGCTGCTCGCCGCGGATCTCGCGCTCGATGGTGAGGTCGCCGGTGAAGCCGCAGTCGAGGAGCGCGGGGATGAACTCAGGGTAGCGGACGTAGCCCGTGCCGACCTTGACCTCGTGTCCGAGCGCGGTGCCGTTCGTCGGCGGCATGCCGTCCTTGGCGTGGATCGCGCGGACCCACTTGCCGAAGACGTAGAGGGCGTCGATCGGGTTGCCCTTGCCGTAGAGCAGCAGGTTCGCCGGGTCGAGGTTGATGCCGAGGTTGTCGAGGCCGACCGTCTCGATGAAACGCAGAAGCGTGACGGGCGTCTCCTGCCCGGTCTCGAACCAGAAGCCGAGGCCGAGCTGCTTGCAGTAGGACGCGACCTCGTCGATCGCGACGGCGACGCCCTCGAACTCGGGATCGGTCATGTTCTCGGGGAGGAAGCCGCAGTGCGTGATGATTGCCGGAGCGCCGGCCTCGGCGGCGAAGTCGGCCCAGTTCTTGAGCTGCTCGATGCGCATCTGCCGGTAGGTGACCGGGACGAGGCCGAGCGTGACGGGGCCGCGCGTGAAGTTCCAGGCGGCGGGGCCGGTGTAGCCGCTCCAGAACGCGGTGATGCGGACGCCGAGCGCGGCGCAGTCCTTCTTCACCTTGCGGGCGAGGTCGAGCGTGCACAGGTTCTTGTCCCAGCTGCAGACCTGCGCGCAGGGCAGGCCGAAGTCGGCGATGGCCTTGAGGTTGGAGGCGTCGGGCGTGAGGTTGCTCAGGACGCCGATCTCGGGGAGTTTGTTCATGGGGGTCGTCGGTGGACGGTTGCTTGGGGTTGGGGGTGTCGGAAAAAGGGTCGGAAGGCCGCTAGGGCTGGAGCTGGAGCAAGACCTGCTTCTTCTCGGCGTCGACGTGGAGCTTCCACCTGGCGGCGTCGACGCCGGGGGCGAGGGCGAGGTTCTCGAGGCCCTTGGCCTCGCCCTTCCAGCGCAGGACGGGGTAGAGCCTGGGGCGGGCGCCGGACTTGGGCGGGAGGGGCTTCACGAAGGCGCCCTTGGAGATCTCGACGCCGCCCTCGACCTCGACGGGCGTGGTGCCGAGCTTGGAGGCGGGGTTGATCGCGAGGGCGAGGACGCCGCCCTTGCCCATGCGGAGGCTCTTCACGGGGGCGAGGGAGCCGCCGAGGAGGCGCAGCTCGTTGCCCTCGGAGAAGGAGTCCTCGTGGTGGGAGCCGGTGCCGAGGACGAGGGCGTCGACATTCTGGAGGCGGCCCCCGGGCCGGAGCTCGAGCGCGTTGCGGCGCAGCATGTGGCGCCAGCCCTCGGAGTAGCCGACGTAGAGGCTGCCGCCGCCGAGGTCCCAGAGGCCGCCGACGCCGTTGGCGCCCGCGACGACGGCGAGGTTGTCGAGCGACTCGTACTCGCCGCCCCCGTCGGTCGTGCGGCCGATGTAGACGCGGCCGTTCGAGAAGAGGCGGGAGGCCGTGATCTGGAGGCGGCAGTTGCGGGCGGTGGATCCGGTGGCGAGGCCGAGGACGACCTCGCGCGCGTTGGTGACGGCGGCGCCGTTGCGGACGGTGAGCACGGCGTTGGAGAGCGCGGCGCCGCGGCCGCCGCCGATCGTGACGGACTGGGCGGAGAGGTCCCAGCGGGAGCCGGAGCCGTCGATCGCGACGGAGGGCGAGAGGACGGGGCCACGGTGGGACGCGACGCCGATCTCCGCGCCGCCGGTGGCGAGGCGGGCGCCGCCGGAGACGGTGACGGAGTTGTCCTTGGAGAGGCTCTCGGACGGGTCGTTGTGGCGGCGGCCGCGGCCGACGCGGAGGGGACCCTCGGAGTGGAGGCGGGCGCGGTCCCGGAGGAGGAGGCGGTTGCCGACGCTGATCCCCGGCTGGTCGGAGCCGTAGCCGAGGTAGACGCCCTCCCTGCCGACGGAGAGCGACGTGCCCTCGCCGGCGAGGGAGAGGACGTTGGAGCAGGAGGCGCCGCCGATCTCGACGCCGAGGGCGTCGGCGCGGGCGCCGCCCTCGAGGACGAGGCGGTTGCCGTCGTTGCGGCGCGGGAGCTCGGGCACCATGATCCAGCCCTCGGTGCGGAGGACGGAGGCGCCGGAGAGGCGGGCGTAGGCGTTGCTCGAGCCGGCGTTGTCGAACGTGCCGCCGACGAGGAAGCCGCGCGAGCCGAGGTCGAGGAGGACGGGCGGGGCGGAGAGCTGCTTCTTGCCGGGGCCTTCGGGGATCTCGGGGCCTTCGACGAGGAGTTTGATCCCGCGGTGGCCGAGGCGGTCGAGCGTGTTCCAGTCGAGGCCGGGCGTGCCGCCGAGCCAGATGCCCTGCGCGTGGATGCGCGTGCCGGGGTGGATGCGGACGGTGCGCGGGACGTCGGACGTCGGGTGGAAGGCGAAGCTCACGGGGCCGGCGTTCGTGATGCAGACGCCGGCGGCGAGGGACGGGGCGCGGTTGAAGGAGAGGCGGCCCTGGTTGCCGACGAAGGTCGACTTGTCGGAGGCGGCGCCGGGCCTGCCGAGAACGAACGGATAGCGGAACCAGACGGTGTCGTTGACGGCGTTCGTGATGCGTAGCGTCGAGCCGCCCTCGACGCGGATCTCGGGCGACTTGGCGCGGCCGGCGAAGGCGCGCGAGCCGAGCTCGTGGTTGGGGATCGCGACGTCGGCGCGGCCGGCGAGCGAGAGGCCGCCCTCGGCCAGGTCGAGCGAGCGGAAGCCCGAGGGGTCGCCGCCGACGATCTCGAGCGGATGGGGGCCGCGCTTGACGACCGCGTGGCCGCACGGGTCGAAGCCGCCCTCGAGGCGGATCGGGCCGTTGGTGGCGTCGACGAGGAGGTTCCAGCCGGCGGAGACGCCGCCGCGGAGCGCGAGCGCGCCGGAGGAGAGGTTGCGGAGGACGGCGTCCGCCGCGACGTCCTCGGCGATGAAGCCGACCTCGGGCTCGGAGTTGACGGAGCCGCCGAGGACGATGCCGGGGGCCTTGATCGAGACGGGGCCGGAGTTGGTCGTGAGCTCGATGGTCCCGAAGCGGAACGCGGCGCTCCCGCCGAAGCCGAACGCGGCGCCGGCGGGGTCGTCGAAGACCGCGCGCAGGCCGATCGTGGGGACGGGGGCCCTGCCGGAGGCCCAGTTGCCGCCGTCGTTCCAGCTCTTGCTCCCGGCCGCGCCGGTCCAGACCTCCTGGGCCGCGGCGGGGGCGGCCGCGGCGAGCGCGGCGGCGGCGAGCAGCGGGAGGGCGGCGGCGGGGCGCATGGGGAGGCCTAGTCGAGCGGGGCGCTGGAGACGAGCTTGCCCTCGGTCCAGAGGCAGCGGAAGCGGGCGCCGCCGTCGGTCGGGACGACGCCCTCGCCCTCGACGAGGCGGCCCTGGCGCCAGGTGCCCTGGACCGTCTCGCCGCCGGCGTAGGTGAAGGTGCCGGGGCCGTCGGGCGCGTCGCCGGCGAAGTTGCACTCGAGCGAGTCGCCGTTGGCGTAGAACCAGATGCCGTGGCCCTGCTTGGCGCCGCGGCGGAAGAAGCCCTCGTAGCGGTCGCGGCCGTTGGCGGCGAGGAGGACGCCGTAGCCCTCGAAGCGGTTCTTGGCGATGCCGCCGTTGTAGTAGGCGCCGTCGGGCTGCATGCGCGTGCCCTCGGCGGCCTTGAAGCGCAGGTAGCGGTCGGCGGGGGAGAGCGCCTCGTCGCGGAAGACCGCGGCGGCGGCGATGGCGCGCGCCTGGACGTCGGCCTCCGGCTCCGAGGGGGGGGCGGCGGGCGCCGCGGCGGCGGGCTCATCCGCGAAAGCCGCGGCGGGCGCGAAGGGGAGCGCTGCCGC
>CACWKU010000214.1 GCA_902761575.1 uncultured bacterium | reverse complement strand
GGACGGAACGCGCGCGACGTAGCCGAGTGCCTCGAGCTTGTCCACGAGGATCGTCGTCGTGGGCTTCGTCCGGCGGGCGAACGCGGCGATTTCGTGCATTGTCGCCTCGCCCATTTTGAAAAGGATGGCGAACACGTCGCCGTGCGATGGTGCGAGGCCCTTCAGGCCCGCCGCCGCCAGTTCGGCGACGAGCCATCGGTTCGCACGCTCGTGCGCGAGCGCGAGAAGATGTGCGAGGTTTCGTCTCATTTTCAAACGAAACCATTATAGTTAGATGTCTAACTTTTGTCAAGCGTTTCTTTTAATCCGTTGACAAAAGTAAAAGGAATCGTGTAGAATACCATCTCAAATTTCCGCAGGAATCCATGTTGACCGACAATGAAGAACACCAAGAAAACTTCCGCTAAGGGTGGTCGGCCGTCTAAATTCGACGGGCCAAGCACCCGTATCACGCTGACGCTTCCCGACAGCACTTTGGCAAAACTTGCGGGAATAGGCCCGGATCGCGCAAAGTCAATTGTCAAGGCCGTGGATGCGGCACTGGACGCGGGCGACGCGGACGGCTCTAACTCCCCGCCGGCTCCCGTCCGGAAGCTTCCCTTCGGTCCGGGCGAGTCGATTCTTTGCCTGGCCGACAACAGCCTGCTGCGTTCTATTCCGTGGCTTTCGCTCGTGGAAATCGGTCCCGGCAGGCACGTGATCGCGTTGGACGATGAAATCACGGTCGAAAAGTTCGAAATCGCCCTCGGCGACCTTCTTGACGAACCGCCCGCCGGAACGCGCGAGGAGGAAATCGTCGCCGTGCGGGCGCTTCTCGACATGGTGCGAGCCCCGCGGCGCCGAAACGTTCTGCGCACGAAGTCCCTCCTTGTGGTCCCCGCGCGCTAGACCGGGAGCGCACCGGCCCCAAAGGTCACGGCGATTCGGTTCCGGCAAGCCAGGAGAACTCCCCCTCGTAGAACCGCGCGACCTCGTCCGGGCGGTCTGTTCCCAGTTCGTCTGGATTCGCCTCGCCGCCGGCGAGCCTGCGGACTAGGGCGAGGAAGCGGTAGGAGGGCCGGAGTCCGTCAGGCGGGGCCTTCCCGACAAACGAGGAGAGGCCGCCTCTCTGCCATGAGGTGCGAATCGCGGCGTCGGGCGCGTAGCAGGCGGATAGCTCCGCGTCCCGGTGGCTGGAGCGGTAGAGCCGCTCCGCTACCACCAGACGCTCCACGGCGTGCAGGTCCGCCTCGCGCCCGTCCGTTCCGCGCCGCCCGCACATGAATCCCGCGATTGCGAGGACTGCGGCGCAGAGTATCGCTCCCATGAGTTTCGTCATCATTTTCATCCAAAGTCTCCAAATACTGAATCGTTCGTGATGCTGTGGCATTATACCAGAACTCATCCATAAAATCAATATCTATACGTCTGACAATAACTTTACGCTTGACTTCGCATCTCGGATGTTATAGCATAGAAACCGTCTTTTACGAAATGTTTCCGCATTAAAACTTGGCCGAGTGGCCTCGGGCGGAAATCTTCGTTGAGGCAACAACCAAGGACAACTGATGAACGCAAAGCGTACCCTTCAATCCATGCTGCGCGGCCTTGCCACAGCGGCATTGCTCCTTCCACTTGCTTTCGCCGCCGGCTGCGAAGACGGCCATCACGGCGGTGGAGGCTCCAGTTCCATTGCGGGCACTTGGAAGTTGACCGCCATTTCCGAGGGCGAGAGCGGCTACTGGTTCGTCCACTTTGCGGACGATGGGTCGTGGCGGATCACGGACGACGCGGAAGGAAAAGAGCGTACCCGCGCCAAGGGCGACTACACCACGAGCGGCGACTCGTTCAAGGGGTCGATGGTCAACCCCGGCGTCGGCGACGGCGAAATCGAGGGCAAGGTCACGAACGGCGCGATGACCTTCGACTTCATCGAACACTGGCACTCCCCATACAAGCACAACGTGTACTCCGGCGAAAAACTCTAGGCGGACAGGCGGCAGACGGGGCGCGCCCTGTCCGCCGCCGCATTCCCACCCGCAAGCGACAACCATTGGGAAGGCCCCCGTGAGAAAGCCACTCGCGTTCACCTTTGCCGCGCCCGCCAGCCGCGCGGCTGGCGCCGCTTGCGCCTTGTTCGTCGCAGCGGCCGCCTTCATCCACGCCTCCCGCGGAATCGAATGGAGCTGCCACTTCCACCCCGACGAGGCGAAAATCGCCCGCTGGATCGGCCAGTCGCAGCGCGACGGCTACGTTTCCGACCGCGTTTATCCGGGCGGGTGGTTCGTCCTCGCGAACATGTGGATGGGCGTCCACAGATTCATCTCCGGCCAGGAGGACATGATCGCGAAGAAGAGGACCCAGGACGGCAAGGTCATCGCAACGGTCGAAGAGTCCTTCACGGAGAGGGAGCCTATGCCCGGCAAGCGCGACTACATCCAGTTCGGAAGGGACCTGAACGTCCTGCTTTTCTCGCTGGCGGCGCTGCTGCTCTATCTGGCGGCGCGCGAGACGGGGGCGCCGGCGGCGGCCTCCTCCGCGGCCGCGCTGCTCTTCGCGGCTCAGCCGTTCGCGCTAGAGGCCGCGCACTACTGCGAGACCGACATGGGACTCGTGTTCTCCCTGTGCCTGTCTGGATGGATGGCGGTCCGGGCGCTGGGACAGGAGTCGCGGAGCTGGATGATCGCCGCCGGCGCCGCCGCCGGCTTCGCCATCGCCTGCAAGTACACGCTCACGCCGCTTCTCGTCTGCGTCCCGGTCCTGGCCTGGGCGGTGGCCCGCCGGCGTGGGGACGGCCGCCGCGCCGCTTTCGGCCTGGCCGGCCTGGCCCTGCTGGCCGCAATCGCCGGCTTTCTCGCCGGGACGCCGGCGCTGTGGATGGCTCCCGGCTTCTGCTTCGGGAGCCTCCTCCGCGTCGGCTCCGCGACCTACGGCGAGAGCGCGCGGGCCATCGGCGCGGGCCACTCCTACGCGGCCGGCTGCCTGTGGCGGACGCGCGCGCTGGCCACGGAGGCGGCCCGGCTCGGCTCCGCGCCGCTGCTCCTCTTCGCCGCCTGCCTGGCGGCGTGGTTCGCCCCTGGCTACCGCCGCTGGCTCCCCGCCCATCCGCTCTTCGCCGCCGCATTCCTCGTATTCGCCGTTTTCGCGATGCCGTGGATCCGGACGCAGGAGCTCCTCCCGCTCGTGCCCTG
The DNA here is from genome assembly GCA_902761575.1 of uncultured bacterium. Lineage (GTDB taxonomy): Bacteria > Verrucomicrobiota > Kiritimatiellia > RFP12 > UBA3636 > UBA3636. The sequence goes on along the minus strand of CACWKU010000214.1, from coordinate 1,024 downwards.
CCTCTGCCTGGGCGCCGCGCCCGCGCTCTCGCTCGCCTGGGCCGCCGTCGCGCGGGGCCGGCGGCCGCGCCTCCGCATCGCTGGGGCCGCATTCGCCGCCCTCTTCGCGCTCGGCTTTTCGAGGTCGCTGGACGACGGCTTCCGCGTCCTGTCCTGCTTCCAGCGCCGCGACACGCGCGTGGCGTGCCAGAACTGGTTCTACGTCTGCGCCGACGCCGGCGTGTCGGTGGCGGCCGAACCCTATGTGTCGCAGTCGCTGAGAGCCACCGGCTGCTCCGCCGTCTCCTACCGCAACGCGGCAAAGACATGGCCGGCCCTTGCGAAAACGCCCCAGGTCGCCGAGGGCGCCACGCGATACCTGCTGCGCAACGCCTCCTTCGCGGGGCGCAGGGAATTCGGCTCGGACGCCACCCGCAGCGAGGAGAAATTCCGCGGCGACTGCCTCCGCCTGCTCCACTGGTCGATCGCGCCGGGGCGGATGAGGACGACGACCTTCGCCCAGCCCGACATCGAACTGTGGTCCCTGCCCCGGCCGGACACCGCACCCGCCGACATCCCTCTCTGCGTCGACAGGCCCGCGTTCTTCACGCCCGGCCCCTTCACCGTCTGCCCCCCAGCCGAGGACGTCCCGGGCATCGGCCCCGTCCGCGCCGTCTGCACGGTCGGCGCGCGGCGCACCCTGCACCCCCCGGCCATCGGCGCCGGATGGGCGGTGTCCCAGATCTGCGACGGCCCGAAGAACGGGAGCATCGCGTGGGAGGGGCTCTTCCGGCCGAAACGCGCGGCGCTCTCCCCCGCCGGGACCGCCCTCTTCCGCCTCGACGAAGGAGCCTTCCGCTTCGCAGCCCGCCACGACGTCCGCCCCGGCGCCCGCGTGCGCATACGCGGCGCGAACGACCAGGAGACCGTCTGCGCGACGCGCTTCTCGTCCGACCCCGCCGAAACCGCGCGCGTCCTGCGCCGCGCCGGCGACGCCGCGGCCGCCCTCGCCTTCCTCCGCGGACTGCCCGCACTCGACGACGCG
>CACWKU010000213.1 GCA_902761575.1 uncultured bacterium | reverse complement strand
GGCGGGCGGTGCCAGCGCGGCGGGGGCGGGGGCGGCGGCGCGACGATCGTCCGCGTCACCACGGGCTGCCGGTAGACGACCGTGGTCGTGACCGGCGCCGCGACTACGGCGGGCTGGACGACCGCGGGGGGCGTCTCGTAGACGACCGTCGTGGTTTCGACGGGCGTCGCGGCGCTGACGGCGGCGGCTCCGAAGATCGAGCCGACGACGAGCCCGGCGACGAGCGCTCCGGCGCCACCGTGGCTGCGGGCCTCGGCCGGCGCGGGGACCGCGAGCAGGCCGACGGCCAGCAGCGGCAGGGCGATGTGCTTGAGGGTGGTGTTGTTCATGGTGGACCTCCTGTGTGGTTCGGGGTTTACATGAAATAGACTTCAAAGAATGAATCAATATTCACTTTTTCTTTAAAACTCCGAAATTGCGTCTTCTGGAGCGAAGTTCCATGATCGCTTCTAAAGGAAACGGAGCGATTTCGGGAACGGTCCGTTCGTGCGATTGCCCGGAAGGGCGGTTTCTGGTAGACTGCCGGTCCGTTCGGGCGGACGCGCCGCCCGCGGGAGAAGAGACATGACCATCAAGGAAGTCCTGGAGCATCCGGAGAAGGTTTCGTTCGACGCCGACCGCCTCGGCGAGTGCGCCGTCGATTCGCCGATCTCCGGCGGGCGGTTCGTCGAGGACGGCGACCGCACGCTGTTCGTCCTCGACGAGGCCTCCGTCGCCGCCGCGATGCGCGAGGGGCGCAGGCTCCCCTCCTTCGAGAAGGCCGGCCCGCGCCGCAAGATCTTCTTCGACCCGGCCTGGTGCCGCGCCGCCGTCGTCACCTGCGGCGGGCTCTGCCCCGGCCTCAACGACGTCATCAAGGGCGTCGTGCAGACGCTCTGGTTCGACTACGGCGTGCGACACATCTTCGGCATCCGCTACGGCCTGGAGGGGCTCATTCCGTCCTACCGGCACGAGCCGATCATCCTCACGCCCGAGGTCGTGGACGAGATCGACACGATCGGCGGGACGATCCTCGGCTCCTCGCGCGGCGGACAGCCCACCGACCAGATCGTCCGCCGCCTCGCGGACATGAACATCAACCTTCTCTTCTGCATCGGCGGCGACGGCACGCTGCGCGCCGCGCGCGACATCGCCGCCGAGGTGAAGGGGCGCGGGCTCTCGATCGCCGTCGTCGGCATCCCGAAGACGATCGACAACGACCTGGCGTTCGTCGGGCGCTCGTTCGGCTTCGAGACCGCGGTCTACGCGACGACGGACGTCATCACCTGCGCCCACATGGAGGCGAAGGGCGCCTGGCACGGCGTCGGCCTCGTGAAGCTGCAGGGCCGCGACTCGGGCTTCATCGCCGCCTACGCCTCGATCGCCAACTCGTGCGTCAACCTCTGCCTCGTCCCGGAGGAGCCGTTCACGCTCGGCGGCGAGCACGGCGTCCTCACCGCCCTGGAGCGCCGGTTCGACCTCGGCAAGAGCCACGCGGTGATCGTCGTGGCGGAGGGCGCGGGCCAGGACCTGATGGCCGGCGAGGAGCGGCGCGACGCCTCCGGCAACATCCTCAAGAAGGACATCGGCACGTTCCTCAAGTCCGCGATCGAGGAGCACTTCAAGGCGAAGGGCGAGCCGATCACGGTGAAGTACTTCGACCCGAGCTACTCGATCCGGTCCGTCGCCGCGCACGGCGCGGACGCGATCCACTGCCTGATGCTCGCCAAGAACGCGGTGCACGCCGCGATGGCTGGGCGCACGAGCTGCGTCGTCGGCAAGTGCGCGGACGTCTACATGCACGTGCCGATCGCCCTCGCGACGATCGAGCGGCAGAAGATCGACCCCGACGGCACGCTCTGGCAGGCGGTGAAGGACGTCACCCGCCAGGGCGAGTACATGGGCTACGAGCCCCTCGTGAAGGGGTAGGGCCGAGAGCCGGCCGTCTCCGTGCCGGCTCCGTGCGGAAGCGCGGAGCCGGCGCTCCCGCGCTCGCCGACGCCCGTTGCGGAGCGCCCTTCCCGAACCTGCCAGCTCCCGTCCCCGCCTGTAACAACATCGCACATTTTTCCTGCGCTGGATTTCAATTCCACCGTGCGTGATTTTGATGCATTTTGCATCTTCAGGAGCGGGTAAACGGCGAAAATCACGCACGGTGGAATCGGTTGGAAGACAAGGCGGGAACGGCAGGCGTTTCGGGGGGCGGATCACGGCGCGGGCGAGGGGCGGAACACCGGCTCGCAGCGGGGGAGGGGGCCGGAGGGGGTTGTTAATAAATTGTGGGGAAAGTGTGGGAAATGCAAAAACGGGGTCAAACCCCCTTGACATGCCCCCGCCCCTCCTATATCCTCGCCCTCGTCGCAACCCGCCGTGGCGGGGTCCCCACCCCGCCACCCCGAAAAAAAAAGTTCCAAACCCGTGAACGATTTGCCCCGAAACCGCGTCTATGGGGGTGAGGGGCCGCAGACCCCTCACGCAAAGTCCGCCACGTCCGCAAAGAAAGGAAACACGCAATGAAGAAACTCGTCCTCCTCCTTCTCCTCTTCGCCCTCGCGCCGATCGTCGCGGCGCGGGCCGAAGACCCCGCCACGAACGCGCCAGCCGCGCCGCCGGCCCTGCTCGTCCGCGTCGCCTCGATCGAAGAAATCGAGAAGGCGATCCGCGGCGTCTCCGACGCGGTCAGGATGCCGGCGCTTGCCGAGGAGCCGATCCGCTCGCTGCGGGAAGGACTCGCGGAAATGGGCGTCGACGTCGATCCGGCGCGTCCCGTCGTGCTCGCGCTGGCGGATCCCCGCGCGTCCGAAGAAATGGCGGTCGCCGTTCCGGGGCCGGAGCCGTCCGCGGAACGGCTCGCCGCCGCGTTCGGCGGCGCGATGCCCGAACGCGGAGCGGACGGCGTCTGGCGGCAGCCCGGCGCCGAAGGGAACGGAACGGCGATGCTCCGCCGCGACGGCTACAACGTCTTCGCCCATCCCCGCGAACGCCTCGCCTTCGCCGACGCGCTCCTCGCCGCCGCCGCCGCGCCGCGCTTCCCGGGCGCCGCGCTCGAGGCGACGGTCCGCGGCGAAGCGCTGCGGATGATCGAACGGGAGCTCGCCTGGGGGCCCGGCGTCCCGGGCCCGTCGCTGGCCCCGCTCGAAACCGTTTCGTTCGGGGCGGCGTTCGACGCCTCCGCGGGGCTCTTCGTTCCGCTCGCCGCGACGCCGGCCGAATCCGCGGCCGACGCCTTCGCGGCCCTCGCCGCCGCGCCCGCGCTCGACCCCGCCGCGTCGATCTGGCGCGACGACGCGCTCTTCGCCTTCGCGGTGTCGGACCTTGGGTCCGTCTTCGGCGGGTTCGCCGTGTCCTTCTTCGCGCTCACGGCCACGAACTACGCGCAGAACGTGGACTTCGCCCTCCGGCGCCGCGGCGCGGACCCGGAGGAGATCGCGCGCGCCGAACGCTCGGCGCGGGAGGCGATCGAACGGGCGGAGGAATCCCTCACGCTCCTCCGGTCGGCCGGCGCCGCGTCCGGCTTCGCCGCGCTCGCGCCCGGAGGTGCGCTGGAAAGCGTCGCCGAGACCGCGTTCCGCGATTCCGCCGCGGTGGACCGGCTCCGCGCGCGCTGGCGCGAGGAGACGGACGGCCGGGACATTCCGATCGAGATGTGGGTCGGTTCCGCGACGAACGCCTTCGCGTTCCGGCAGACCGACGACGGGTGGGAGTTCGGCTGCCGTCCCTGGGCGGACGGGGAGGAGCCCTCCGGCCCGGACGCGACCGGCCCCCTCGCGGCGATGCGCCGGTTCTTCGGCCCGGACGGACTCCGCGGCGAAGTCCGCCGCGTCGCCGGCCCCGGTCCGGGCGAGAGGCTCGTCTCCGCCGTCGGACCCGCCGGTTCGCCGCTTCCCGCGCCGACCGGGGAGCGTCCGCCGGACGGCGCGGCGCTGGAGCATTTCGTGCCGGGCGCGAAGCGCGTCGCCTGCGTGCAGGCGCATCTGGTCGACTTCGCCCGGTTCGCGCTCTCGCCCGCGCTCGGGGACGCCGCGGACGCGCTTCCGCGGGGCGGCCGCTTCCGGTGGGACGCCGGCGTGCGCGACGGCGCGCCCGTCGGCCTCTTCGCGTTCGACCCCGCCGAACTGCGCGCCTGGGTTTCGCTCGCGATGCTCGGCGTTTCGCGCGCGATGGCCCCCGCCGCCCCCGCGCCCTCCGGCGAAGACGCGCTCTTCGACGACTAGCCCCGCCCCTCCGCGCCGTGGCGGGGTTCCCACCCCTCCAC
>CACWKU010000212.1 GCA_902761575.1 uncultured bacterium | reverse complement strand
CGCCGCGGGCGAGAGCGCGAGGAAGAGCGCGGCCGCGACCGCCGCCGCGAGCGCGCCGAGCGTTGGCGTCGCCCACGCGCAGCCGTGCGCGACCGCCAGATACTGCGCGAGTCCGAGGCCCGCGAAGCACGCGTGCGAGAGCGCGCCCGCGACGTAGGTGTTGTGGCGCGCGACGCAGAACGTCCCCACCGCGCCGCAGGCGACGGCCGCGAGCGCGGAGGCGAGGAGGGGGAGGGCGAGGACAGAGAGCAAGGTTGAAAGGGTAAAGTGTAAAGGGAAAAGTGACGAGTGACGAGTGACGAGTGAGGAGCGGGGTCAGGGTTCGGCGGAGAAGCCGGAATCGGAATCGGGTTCGGGACCGAGGTCGAGCTCGAAGTCGGCGTCCTCGGAAGGGGCGGGCTCGGGATCCGGGTCGGGCGGCGGGTCGAGGTCGAGGGGGACGCCCTCCTCGGGGCCGGAGAGCGGCAGGTGCCAGCCGGCGGGACGCGTGACCTCGGTCTTCTGCACCTTCTGGCGGTAGAGGAGAATCATCCGGAGCGGGTCGTAGACGACGACCTCGACAGGGAACGTGATGTCCTTTCCGAGCTCGATGGCGAGCGTCTCGCCGGGCGCGAGGGAATCGGATTCGCCGCGCGCGAAGGGCGGCGAATGGTCGTCGAGGTAGGCGCGGACGGCGACGGCGAGCGGCTCGGGGCCGGCGGCGTGCTCGAGGCGCAGCGTGCCGAAGTTCTCGGGCACGACGGCGTCCTGCGCGATGCGCGCGGCGAAGAGGTGGGCGCCGCCCGGGACGCGGACGCGGGGCAGCGCGGAGAAGTCGGTGCGCGGGCCGATCTTCGCGACGCCCTCCTCGCCGGAGAAGCCGATCCCGTGCGGCGGGAAGGCGAGGTAGCCGCGCTTCGTGGCGGCCGCGGCGGCCGCGGGCGTGATCGTTCCGGCGGCGGGGTCGGCGGAGGGCTCGCCGACGACGATGCCGGCGTAGCCGAAGAAGCGGAGGATGTCCTCCGCCGTGCCGGGGATGCGCGTCAGGGCGAAATCGTCCTGCGGGATCGGGATGCCGCCGGTGACGAGCGTCGGGTCGGGCGCGTCGATGGCGATCAGGAACGGCCGCAGCGGCAGGCGGCGGCCCCAGATCGCATACTGGCGCAGGCGCCGCGGCGTCACGCTCTCGAAGCCGCCCTCGAGCAGGTCCTCGAGCTGCGAGAAGAAGTCGGCGAGCGCGACCGTGTCCGCGTCCGTCGCGTTCTCGGCGAGGCGCGCGTAGCGCAGGACGGGGACCTCGACCTCGGGCAGGAAGCGGGCGCGGACGAGCGCGGCGAGGGGGAGCAGGACGGCCGCGGCGGCGAGGACGGCGGCGAAGCGGCGGAGTCTGTTGCGGCGGGCCATCGGGATTCTCCGGCGTGGCGGGGCGGCGCCCGCGCTAGGCGGGCGGATTGAAGATCACCGCCTCGCCGATCGAACGACCGTCCGCGAGCGCCGGGATGTCGCGGCTGCTCCACTGGCGGCGGCGGGCCGAGACGGCGAGGACGTGGCGCCGGCCCCAGAAGCAGAGCGCGTCGGCGACGCGGGCGGCGGCATAGGCGCCGCGAAGGCGCGCGGCCCGCTCGTCGGGCGAGGCGCCGCGCGTCTCGAGCGCGAGGTCGCGCAGGCGCGCCAGCTCGAGGAAGAAGCGGCTGTGCGCCTCGATCGAGTCGACGTTGAAGCCGTTCTTCAGAAGCTGGTAGAGCGAGTCCTCCGTGAAGGTCGCGGCGTGCGGGCCGGCGGGCGCGATGCGGCGGCGGACCGCGTCGGCGACCGAGAACGGGCGGCGCGCCTGGACCGAGAGCACGAGCAGGCCGTCCGGGCGGAGGATGCGGTTGCACTCGCGGACGAACGCGAGCGCGTCCGGGACCGCGCAGAGGATGTCGAGCGCGACGACCACCGCATCGAACGAATGGCCGGGGAAGGGAATTCCGCCGTCCGCGGCGAGGCAGCAGACCGACGCGTCGCCGAGGAACTCCGACGCCTCCGCGGCGGACTCGGGCGAGCGCGCGACGGTGCGCCAGGCGCCGCCGAGGCGGCGCAGCGCGGCGGACATCGCGGGATTGGGCATGCCGATGTCCAGGCAGGCCATGTGCGGCAGGCGGTCGGCGGGCAGCAGCCGCGAGACGGCCGCGAGCTCGAGCCGGTGCGGCAGCAGCGCGCGGAGGCGCTCCTCCGGCGTCATCGGGCGGATTCCGGGATTGGCGGTGTCCATGCGTCCGATCCTCCCGCGGCCTAGTCCTGCGGAACGGAGATCGCGTCGAGCGAATCGGGGAGCGTGTCGAGGAACACGCGCAGCAGGTCCATCGCGCGGTGCGCGATCGTGTCCCAGAAGTCGGTGTACTGCGCGAAGCGGTCGGGGGCGCCGGGCGTGTCGCTCAGGATGCGGAACGAAAGGAACGGGACGCCGAGCAGGTAGCAGACCTGCGCGAGGGCGCCGGACTCCATGTCGACCGCGAGGGCCTTCGGGAAGTAGGACTTGATGACCGCCAGATGCGCGGGCTTGGAGATGAAGCGGTCGCCGCTGCAGATGAGGCCGGAGACGGTGCGGCTCGCGTCGTTCTTGAGCGAAAGCGCGTGGGCGAGGAGCCGCCTGTCGCAGGGAAAGCGCGTCGGGAGCCCCTGGACCTGGCCGTACTCGTTGCCGGGGCCGCAGTCCACGTCGTGGTAGGCGACCTCGCTGGCGACGACGATGTCCATCACGCGGAGCGAGGAGTCGAGGCCGCCGGCGACGCCGGTGCTCATCACGAAGTCCGGCGAGAATTCGCGGACGAGCTCCATCGCGCCGATCGCCGCGTTCACCTTGCCGATGCCGGTCTCGCCCAGGACGATCTCGTGCCGCCCGAGGGAGCCGATGAGGAACGTGCGGTCCTTGAGCGCGACGGAACGGATGTTTCCGAGCAGTTTCTCGATCAGGGCCTTTTCGGACCCCATGGCGGTGGCGATTCCGATCTTCATGGCAATGGCGTGTCGGGGAATGGATGGTGAAAGGGAAAGGGAGCGGCGTAGGCCCCCTATGATACCCCACCGCCCCTCCGCGAGCAAGGCGAAAATTCCCGCGCGTCGCTTTTTTTTCGCTACCCTACCGCGAGCCCGGCGTGGTATACTGCGCCACATGCGACGGCGCCTCCCCACCCTTCTTTCCGCCCTCCTGCTCGTGGCGGGGTGCACAACCCCGCCGCCGCCGGAGGACGAGCCGGACGCACCGCCGCCCGAGGAGGTTCCGGAGTCGCCTCCGGAGGAGATCGCCCCGCCGGCGGAACAGCCGCGGGCGCAGCCCGGCTCGAAACCCTGGGACGCGAAGCTCGAGCACGGGCGCGCGGTCGCCCGCGTCGACGGCGTGCAGGTCTTCCTCGACGCCCCCGCCAAGACGGACTGGAAGTCGAAGAGGACGTCCGCGACCTGGCTCGACCGCAAGGCGACGCTCTCGCCGCTTCTCGAGGCGCGCTCGAAGCCGCTCGTCGAGGGGCGGCCGTTCCGCATCTGCCTCGATCCCGGCCACGGCGGCTCCGATCCCGGCGCGCGGTCGCGCGACGGAAGGACCGTCGAGTCCGCCCTGACGCTCGACGTGGCGCGGCGCGTCCGCTCCCTCCTCGCGGCGGACGGCTTCGACGTGCAGCTCACCCGCTCCGACGCCGCGACGGACCAGTCGCTCGAGGAGCGCCCCGCCAAGGCGCGGCGCTGGAAGGCGGACGCCTTCGTCAGCATCCACTTCAACACGAACCCGAGCACGACCGCCGCGCGCGGCCTCGAGACCTACGTGTTCCCCGCGGGCGGAATGGAGTCGACGTCCTTCTCCGGGCGCCGGCCGAGCCCCGAGTCGAAGCTGCCGTGGCGCGGCGCCGCGTCCAACGTCGGCAACGTCCAGCTCGGCTTCTGCATCCAGCGCCGGCTGCTCGCGGCGACGAAGCTGCCGGACCGCGGCCTCCGCCGCGCGCGCTTCGTGGTGCTGCGCGAGGCGACGGTCCCCGCGGCGCTCGTCGAATGCGGCTTCCTCTCGTCGCCGCAGGATCTGGCCTATCTCCGCACCGAGGCGGGCCTCGACGCCCTCGCCCGCGGCATCTACGAGGGCATCTGCGACTTCGCGTTCGGCACGATGGCGCCGGGGCTGCCGGCCCGCAAACCGCCGAAGCCCGGCGCCGCGCCGAAGCCCGCCTCGCCGCCCGACGAACGCGGCGCCCCGCCCGACGCGGAGCCACCGGTCTCGATCGTCCAGGGCGACCGTCCCCTGCCCTACGCGCCCCCCGTCCCGGAGGACGCC
>CACWKU010000211.1 GCA_902761575.1 uncultured bacterium | reverse complement strand
GCGTTCGCCGACGCCTTCGGCGGCCTGCTCGCGCGCCTCGCCGAGATCGCGCGCGGGCGCACCCTGGCGCTCTTCACGAGCTACGCGACGATGCTCGCCGCGGCGCGCCGCGCGGCGCCGGACCTGGAGCGGGCCGGCATCCGGCTCCTGGTGCAGGGCGGCGGCCCCTCGCGCGAGGCGCTCACGGCGAGCTTCCGAGACGAGTCCGCCGGCCCGGCCGTGCTGTTCGGGACGAACTCCTTCTGGGAGGGCGTGGACCTCATCGGCGACGCGCTGCGCTGCCTCGTCATCGCGAAGCTGCCCTTCGACCCGCCGGGCGAGCCGCTCGTCGACGCGCGGAGCGAGCGCGTCGAGCGGACCGGAGGCAGCGCCTTCCGCGACTACGCCGTGCCGAACGCCGTCATCCGGCTCCGGCAGGGCTTCGGGCGGCTCATCCGCCACCGGGCCGACCGCGGCGTGGCGATCCTCGCCGACCCGCGCCTCTACACCAAGGGCTACGGCGCGATCTTCCGCCGCAACCTCCCCGCCGAGCTCGCGCGCTACGAGGACGAGTCCGCGCTCCTCGCCGACGTGGCGGCCTTCCTCCGGTAGCGGCCGCCGGTTTCGGCGGGCGTCGCGTGCGACGGCGTGGCGGGGTGTCGCACCCCGCCGCGCCGCCCGCGCGGGACTGCGGGCTATACGCCGATCGAGCCGGTCTTCGTCGTGTTCTCCGAGAGCGGAAGCCAGGCGAGGACGTGGCGGATGCGCTCGTCCCAGTTCCCCCAGCTGTGGCCGCCGGGCCCCTCCTCCCAGCGCGGGTCGAGGCCGAGCGCGCGGAGGTGGTCGCGGAAGCGGAGGTTGTCCTCCCAGAGGAAGTCGTCGACGCCGCAGTACTGGAAGAGCGCGGGACGCTCCGCGGGCGGGAGGGCGGCGACCCTCTCCGCGGCGGCGAAGAGGTCGTTCGGCGGGGCGGGGTCGTAGTCCGCGCCGAAGTTCGCCTCGTAGAGCGCGGGGTTGCCCCCGCGCAGCCACCCCAGGTCGCAGACCGACGAGAGCCCGGCGACGGCGGCGTAGCGGTCGGGACGGTTCAGCGCGGCCTTGAAGGAGCCCCAGCCGCCCATCGAGAGCCCCGCGACGAAGCGTCCGGACCGTTCGCGGGAGAGCGGGAAGTACGACTCCATCAGGGCGGGCAGCTCCTCCGTGAGGTAGGCGAAGTAGCGGGAGCCGTCGCGCAGGTCGGAGTAGAACGAGCGGTCGCCGTTCGGCATCACGACGGCGAGGTAGAGCCCGCCCGCGTAGAGCTCGATCGCGGTGCGGCGCATCCAGATCGACTGGTCGTCGGAGAGGCCGTGCAGGAGGTAGAGCGCCGGCACGGGCCGCCCCGGCTCGGGGCGGTCCGGAAGCAGGACCTCGCACTGCGTGTACTTGCCGAGCGTGTCGGCGAAGAGGCGGACGGTGGAGTGGGTCATGGTGGTCCGATGGTCGAATGGTCCGATGGTCCGATGGTCGAATGCCGGTTCCGAAAACGAACGGGGCGAAGCGGAGGACCGCTTCGCCCCGCGAGGATCGCGCGGAGGACGCTACTTCGTGATCACGCCGGGCGAGAGCGTCGACTGGTCGGCGCTGTTGAGCCACGCCGGGCCGACGGCCTGGACGTCGTAGGAGCTCTTGCCCCAGGTCCACGTGCCGTTGAGCATGCGGTAGCCGTTCGAGAGGTCGTAGTTGAGCGAGCCGACGAACCGGTTGCCGTCGCACTGGACCTGGAACTGGGCGTTGTAGGTGTTGTAGCCCGCGTTGGTGTCCTGGTTGACCTTGCCCGTCTGCTGGACGTTCGTGAACTTGCCGGTCATCACGATGCCGTTGTTGAGCGTGATCGTGAGGTTCTGCCCGTTCTGGGACACCGTGAGAGCGGAGACGTCCGTCCCCGTGTTGGTACCGCCGCTGGGAGCAATCGGCTTGAGCGGGGCGTCCGCCGCGGAATTCTCCTCGTAGTAGGAGTAGTGGATCACGATGGTCGCGTTGGCCTTGATCGCCGGATCCAGCGTGAGGCTCCAGGAGCCGGACGAGTAGAGCACCGCGCCGCCGCCGTTCTGGCCGGTGGTGATGACGGTCTCGCCCTCGACGACCGTATAGCGGAACGAGGCCACGATGTCGCCAGTCGGCGGAATCGACTTGAAGGAGAACTGCACGGTGCCGTTTCCGTAGTTGACGGTGCCGGAACCGTTCACGCCGCTTCCGTCGAGGGCTCCGGTTCCGAGATCCTGGAAGGCGACCGATCCGCCGATGCGGATGGAGACCGATCCGGGAACGAGGTTTCCGGGAAGTTTGCCGTTGTAGTTCTTCTTCGAAACGGACGTCGATCCGAGTTCGACCTGTCCTTCCTTTTCGTTGGAATTTCCGCCGGAAGAGCCGCCGGCCGAACCGCCGCCGAAGATCAGGCCGCCGTTGCCGTCGTCGTTCCACACGAAACCGCCCGCGGAAGCCTGGAAGGAGCCGGGAACGACGTTCGCGTGGAGAGTCCGCCCGGAAGCGATCTTGGCGCCGCTCGCGAAAAGGGAGTTTTCGCTCGTGGTGTAATATTTCCCGGCCTTGGAAGAGGTGTCCTTCGTATCCTCCTCGGTCGTGCTGTTGTCCAGTTTCGTCGCGGTCGTCACCGCGCGATAGGTGCCCGAGAAGTTCATGGCGTCGTAGGCGCTGCTCCACGAATCGGATTCGGAGGAGCCCGTCCATTCGCAGCCGACGAAGCAGGCGGCGAGGGCGGTGGCGAGGGCGAGGGTTGATTTCTTGACGGTCATGGGTACTCGATCTCCGGAGGGAAATTTCGAAGGTGGCCGCGAAAGCCGACGCGGCGCGGAATCGGTGGCGTATTATAGGAGGAACGATCCGCTTTTGCAAGGAAATAACGCGCGCCGTCCGGTACGGCGGTCCACGGCACGGGACGGCGCATAAAACGGCCGCCTACGTCCCCCTGGGCTTCGCCCGGCGCGTGGCCTGCGCCGTGGCGGGGTCCTCGGGCCAAACGTGCCGCGGATAGCGGCCGCGCAGCTCCTTGCGGACGAGGGGGTAGCCCTCTCGCCAGAAGGATTCAAGGTCTGAGGTGACCTGCACGGGGCGCTGCGCCGGGGAGAGCAGTTGCAGGCGCACGGGGACGCGCCCGCCCGCGATACGCGGGGTCGACGACATCCCGAAGCATTCCTGCAGGCGCACGGAAGCGGTGGGCTCGTCGCCCGCGTAGTCGATGCGGATGCGCGAGCCCGTGGCGACGACAAGGTGCGTCGGCGCGAGCGCGTCGAGCCGCCGAGCGGCCGCCGGCCCGAGGCGCGCGAGGAGCGCGTCGTGGAGGTCCGCGCCCGCGGCCTGCGCGAGCGTCTGCATGCCGTAGAGCCGCGGGCCGAGCCAGTCCTCGAGCTCCGCGGCGAGCGCCTCGTCGGAGAGGTCGGGGATTCCTTCGTCCGGCACGTGGCGGCGCGCGAACGCCGCGCGCGCCTGGAGCGCGCGGGCGCCGTCGGTCCAGCCGAGGCGTCCAAGCCCCGCGGCGCGGATGCCGCGGCACAGGCACGCGAGGACCGCCTCCGGATCGGGGTCTCGCAGCGGCCGCTCGCGCAGCGGGATGGCGCCGAGCTTCTCGCGCTCGACGGCGTCCACGCGCTCCGCGCGGACGTTCCACTCGAGGACGCGATCGGCCGCCGTCCGGTCGCCGAAGAGGCGCTCCACGTCCGCCGCGTCGATCGGCGCGGCGAGGCGCACGGCGCCGTCGGCGTCCGCGTCGTCGATGTCCGCGATCACGATCCACTCGTGGCGCGCGAGGCCGTCGCCCGGCGCGAGCTTCGCCCCGCGGCCGCCGACGGTGAGGTAGCGGCCTTCGTCGCGCGCGGTCCGCCGCCTGCGCGCGAGGCGATCGGGATACGCGAAGGCGAGGAGGCACCCGGTGGACGTCCGTTCGTTATGTTGAAAGTTGAAAGGGTAAAGGGTAAAGTCGGAGGATCCAGAACTTTTCCCTTTACACTTTACACTTTCAACCTCCGAAAGAATCTGCCGCTCCCACGCCTTCGCGAGCTCCTTGATGCGGGCTCGTGCGGCGGGGGGAACGGCGCCGTCGCCCTCGACGAGGTCGCGCACGAGGTGCTCGGCGTTGGAGGACGGACGCGCGGAGGCGGGGAGGTTCTCGGAAAGGGCGGCGGCGAGGAGGCAGGCCTCGCGCAGGGCGGCGCCGCACGGGCTGCCAGCCCGTGCTTCCGCGCTCGCGGCAGCGGCCGCCGCCGCGAGCATCATGTGCGCGAGGCGCGGGTGGGCGCCGAGGCGGGCGAGGTCGCGGCCGTGCGGCGCGATGCGGCACTCGGCGTCGAGCG
>CACWKU010000210.1 GCA_902761575.1 uncultured bacterium | reverse complement strand
GTCCGTGCGGCCGGTCGCGTCCACAGTCCCGCTCACGTTGATCACGGAATCGCCTTCTTTGATGTTGCCCATCACCCACACGCAGCCCTTCACGGTGCCGTCGATGTCGATCGTCGAACCGTACGCCTTGTTGTTCGCCGACTGGTAGAGGACGATGCCGTACGCCGACTCCACCGTCGCGCTTTCGTCCAGCACGAACCCGGCGTTGTCGTTGCCGCTGTCCGACCCGTTCACGTACACCGAGCCGGAGAGCTTGCCGGTTCCGACGGAGTCGGCGAGTTCGAGTTTGCCGTACACGTCGAGGTCCGCCGTGAGCACGTGGCCGTTCAGGTCGATCGCGACAGTCCGGCCGGCGTCGACCGTGGGCCAATCCGCGGAGTCGTCCGCCTGGAGCTGCACGATCTGTCCCTGGCCGGACAGGGCCGCGTCGAACGCGTCCTCGAAGGAGGCGTAGGAAGCGACCGTGTTGGTCGTGACCGTGCCGCCGACGTCAACAACCGAAAGAACCGTGGCCTTGACGGCGGTACCATTGTCGTACTGCGCCGTGATGGTCACGTTGCCCGTGAGCGTATCGGGCAACGCGGCGGACCAGCCGGTGAACTTGTAGATATTGCCGTTTTCGACGTAGTCGGCGGGATCCGACGGCTCCGTCATGTCGGCCTTGGCCGTACCGTGGTCGTACTGCTTCTCGTCGGAACCGCCACCATGCCACGTGAAGGTCACCGTGTAGACGTTGATCGCCATCGTGGGAAGGTTCTGGTTGAGCGTGAAGTCGTTCTGCATGACGCTGGCGGACACCTGATAGGTCCATGTCACGGTCTCGTTGCCAGAGCCGGCGACGTGGTAGCCTTCGGCGGCCGTGATGGCCACGTCGACGGCGGTGCCGGGCTTGACCGTGAAGACGGTGGCGCCGTTGTCGCCGGCCGCGCCGACAAGGGCGATGCCGTTGGTCGAGGCCGCGATGGTCGCGTTGGCGACGGCGGGCACGGTGAGCGTGACGGCGTTGCGGTGCCAGGTCGCCCAGTTGGTGACGGCGCCCGTGGTGCCGGCGGCAATGCCGTCCACGACGACGTTCGCGCTGAAGTTGTTCGTCCAGCCGTCGAACGTGTAACCTTCGCAGCCGGCGGGCAAGAGCGCGATCGGGAAGTTCGAGGAGACGTTGTAGGATGTCGGGTTCGCGACGGCGTTCGTCGCGCCGGCGAGGCCGAGCACGTACTCGATCGGGTACTCGAGGAGGCCGACGGTGTAGGTCGTGACGGTGCCCTCCGTTTCAGAGAGGACCGTGTAGCCCGCGCCCGCGGAAGTGACGACGGGCGCGGTCTCGGCGAAGGAGCCCTTCGCGGTGTCGACCTTGACGGACTGGCCGGCGGCGAGGGAGATCGTGCCGGCAACGTCGTTCGTGAGGAGGTAGAGGGTCCGGACGCCGGTCTTGTCGGCGGCGGCGAGGCCGTCGGCCGCGGCGGCGTAGGGCACGTCGCCCACGGCGGCCACGAACGGGACGTCGTATTCGGCGACGACGGGGGCCTTCACGCCGTCGGCGTTGGCGAAGCCGATGCCGTTGATCTGCTTGGCCTCGTTGGCCCCGAACGCCTTCATCGGGATCGCGTACGCGTCCGCGCCCGCGCTCGCGCCCGCGCTAGCCTTGTAGAGCGCAATGCCTTCGACGTAGTAGCGGGCGGTGGCGGCCTCGACGTCGAGGACGATCAGGAGGTCGTTCGTCGTGTTGGGGGCGGGATTGACGCCGGAGAGCTTGACCCATCCGTTCACGCCCTGCGCATCGTCGCCCGTGTAGGCGTAGAACGCGGGAGCCTCGTCGCCCGTGAGCTGCGCGACCGCGAAGCCGGTGCGGGCCTCGCCGACGCCGTTCGAATCGGGCAGCGCATCCATCGCTCCATCGGGAATCTCGATGCAGGTCTGGATGCGGACCATCTGGCCGGCGGCGGACGGGGCCAGTTTCTTGTCGACGCCCTTCATGCCCTCGGCGAGATCGGTCACGGTGTCGAGCTCGTTCGTCGAGACATTGAACCACTCGGTCTCGCCCTTCGCGTAGAAGCGGCCGGGCAGGTCGGCGGCGCCCTCGGCGGAGAGCGTCCAGTCGACGGCCTCGTTCCAGGGCAGGGACGTAAAGGTGGCGGTCGCGCCGTCCACATCGACGGAGACGCCCGTGGTCGCGGACTCGCCGGTCACTTCCGCCGCGGAATCGATCGTCGCGCGGACAACGGCGCCCGACTGCGCGTTCGCGAGGGCGGTCGACCCGAGCGTGGGCTTGGCGAGGGCGAGCGTCGGGGAGGCGACGGCCTCGGCAATCGTGAACGAAACGGGCTCGGACACGCCAGCCGCGTAGTTGCCGCTCGCCGCGACAGCCGCCTTGACAAGATACGTGCCGGGCTCGCTCGGCTGCGTGGTGGTCCAGCTCTCACCATTGTCCGCGGAGTAGGTGTAGGTCACCTCGCCGTTGCCGGTATTCCCGGAAACGGACGGAGTTTTCGGCGTGTCGCCGTAGGTCCAGCCGTCAAGCGTGACAACCGGGGTGATCGCCATCCCGGTGATCGAGAACGTGTCCTCGGCCGTGTCGCCGTTGTAGTTCGTCGTCGCGGCAACCGTCGCCACCACGCGGTAGGTGCCAACGTCCGTCGGCTTCGTCGAGCCGAGCGACGTCTCGCCGGAGAAGTACTCGAAGGTCTCCTCGCCCGAACCCGTGTTGCCGGAGACCACCGGGCTCGACGCCGTCGCGCCGAACACCCAGTCCGACATCGACACAGTCGCGTTGATGTCAGCCTTCGCGATCGTGAAGGTCGTCTCTGCGCTATCGTGAAGGTCGTCTCTGCGCTCCCGGCAGCATAATTGCCCGCTGCGGCGACCGCCGCCACGACGCGGTAGCTACCCGCGTCCGCCGGCTTCGTCGAGCCCAGCGACGTCTCGCCAGCGTAGTACGTGTAGGTCACCGCGCCATTGCCATCGTTGCCCGTCAGAACCGGGTTGGAGGCCTCGCCACCGTACGTCCAGCCAGCCATCGTCACGGTCAATGACGGCGACGCCGCCGTGACGTCGCGGCGACCGTCGCCACCACGCGGTAGGTGCCAACGTCCGTCGGCTTCGTCGAGCCGAGCGACGTCTCGCCGGAGAAGTATTCGAAGGTCACCTCACCCGAACCCGTGTTGCCGGAGACCTCCGGGTTTGACGCCGTCGCGCCGAACACCCAGTCCGACATCGACACAGTCGCGTTGATGTCTGCCTTCGCGATCAACCAGGGAATCGACTTCGCCGCAGTGGTTTCATCGCTCCAGATGTAACCCGCGACGAGCGTGGCTGTGGCAGTGTAGCTACCGGCGTTCGTGCCGGTTTCGCCGGTCAGCGTGTAGCCCGTCCCGGAAGCGACGCCGGCCTGTTGCGAGCCGTTGTAGGTGAGGGACTGCCCCGTGGGGGGCGCGATCTTTGTGGCAACGGCGAAGTGGGCCCAGTAGTTGGTGTCGGAGACGACTGCCGGGAGATTCTCAAACGCGGTCGCCGTGGTGACCGTGGCGTTGGTCCAGCCGTCGAACGTGTAGACATACTGGTCGGTGGACGCCTTGGTCGGCGCGGCGGTGCCGCCGTAGACGGCGAGCGTGGCGCCGGCGGGAACGTCGTTGGTGGTCCAGAGCGGAGAGGCGGCATCCTCGGACGCGTAGAAGTTGACAGTGAACGTGCTCGGCGCGTTCGGCGCGGACTCGCCGGCCATCTCGCCGATGGAGCCCCGGCCGGAGAAGGAGACGCCGGTGACCTGGGTCTTGGCGTTGTTGACGAGCTGGACGGGGGTCGGCGTGAGCGTGGTGTCGCCGACCTTGAAGGTGACGGTGGCGGGGGAGGTCGTGTAGTTGAAGGACATCGTCACGGTGTTCGTGGCGCCCTCGACGGGCGTCGCGCCGGTGAGGGCGTTCCACGTGAGGTTCGTCGTGTCCGTTCCTGCGCCGGTGTAGGCGCCGGCCCAGCCGTAGTAGGATAGCGCACCGCCGGAGGCCGTGTTCGTGTAGACGCAGATCGCGGCCTGGGAGTCGATGCCGCCGACCGCCTCCACGCCGGGCAACTCGTAGGCGGTCGTGAACACGGCGTTGGAGATCACGACGTCCGCCGTGCCGTTCTTGTCGGATGCCTTCGGCGCCGTGTACGTGAGCGTCTGGTCGTCGCCGAGATCGAACGCGAGCGTCAGCGTATCGCCGGAGCCGGACTGCGTCGCATAGCCGCCGGTCGCGATGTCGCCGCCGGTCACGGTCGTCGCGCCGTTCTTCACGGTCCAGTTGTTCGGGAAGCTCGACACGGCGCCCGTGAGGAAGCCGTCCGCCGGGGCGGCGGACGGGACGAGGAACAGCGCCGCGGCGAGCGACGCGAGGAGGGAGTTCCGGAGTGCTTTCATGGCAATCGGGGTTCGGGTTGGCTTTTTTTCGACGGGGACAACCGACACCGCGGCGAGCCGCAGCGAACGGTTGAAATGCGTGATTTTTTCGGGACTGTCTTCCGGCCGCCCCCAAAGGGGGCGCTCGTTGCCGCGAATGATAGCAGGTTCCGCCGGGCGACGCAAGCGCTTTCTTCGTTTCGTTCCGCGTTGCGCGGGGCGGCGGGACGCGGTAGAATGCGCGCCATGCACCGCGACACGATCAAGCTTTCGACGGGCGCCTGCCGCCTCGTCGCCCACCGGGGCCTTTCCGGCCTCGAAACCGAAAACACCTGCGCCGCCTTCCTCGCCGCCGGCCTGCGCGGCTACTGGGGGATCGAAACCGACGTCCACCCGTCTCCGGACGGCCGTTTCGTCTGTTCGCACGACCGCGACCTGCGCCGCGTCTCGGGCGGCGTTTCCTTCGACGTCCGCGCGCACGCCTCCTCCGAAACGCGGGCCGTGCCGCTGCTCGACCCCGACGGCGCCACGCGCCGGTCCGACCTGCGCGTCCCCCTCTTCGAGGACTACCTCGCGATCTGCCGCAAATACGGCCGCGTCCCGGTGGTCGAGCTCAAGGACGGCCCCTTCGACCTGCGGACCGTCCGCCGCGTCGCCGGGCTCGTGCGCGAGGCCGGCCTGCTCGACCGCGCCGTCTTCATCGCCTTCGACTGGGGCGATTGCCTCCGCGCCCGCCGGGCCTGCCCGGACAACGAGGTGATGCACCTCGTGGGCGGCGGCGGTCCGGTGCGCCCCCTCGCCGAACACTCCCGGCACCGCATCGGCGCCGACTACCACCATTCGCTCGTCGTGCCGGAACTCGTGGCGGGGTTCCACGCCGCGGGGCTCCGCGTGAACGCCTGGATCGTCGACACCCTCGCCGACGCCGCCCGCGTCCTCGCCGCCGGCGCCGATCTGGTCACCACCGACATCCTCGAAGAGGCCTGACGCCGCCGCGCGGGAAAACGGGACCGGGGACGCGGCGGAACGCCGCGCCCCCGGTCCGTCGCGGAGCGGGATCCGCCTAGATCAGCGACTTGTAGAGGGCCGCGATCTGCTTCTCGGTGACGTCGCGCGGGTTGCCGGGACGGCAGGCGTCGACGTAAGCCGAGTGGGCGAGGAACGGGATGTCCTTGGCCTTCACGATGGCCTTGAGGTCCGGCGGGATGCCGACGTCCTTGCCGAGCTTGGCGACGGCGTCGCACGCGGCCTTGCGCGCGGCGGCGAGCGGCATCTTGTCGGCGCCCTTGACGCCCATCGCGCGGGCGACCTCGACGTAGCGCTTCCCGGTCGCGGGGGCGTTGAACTTCATCACGGGCGGCAGGAGGATCGCGCAGGCGACGCCGTGCGGCGTGTCGTAGAACGCGGAGAGCGGGTGCGCCATCGAGTGGGCAATGCCGAGGCCGACGTTCGAGAAGCCCATGCCGGCGACGTACTGCGCCAGCGCCATCTTCTCGCGCGCCTTCTCCTTCTTCTCGCCCTTGCCGTTCACCGAGTCGCGCAGGTACTGCGCGATGAGCTCGATCGCCTTGAGGTGGAACATGTCCGTCATGTCGTTCGCGGCGCGGGTGATGTAGCCCTCGATCGCGTGCGTGAGGGCGTCCATTCCGGTGGCGGCGGCGAGCTTGTCGGGCATCGAGAGCATCATGTCCGAGTCGACGACGGCGATCTGCGGGATGTCGTGCGGGTCGACGCAGACGAACTTGCGGTCCTTCGCGCGGTCGGTGATGACGTAGTTGATCGTCACCTCGGCGGCGGTGCCGGAGGTCGTGGGGACGGCGATCGTGAAGACCGCGGGCTTCTTCGTGGCGGCGACGCCCTCGAGCGAGCGCACGTCGGCGAACTTCGGGTTGGTGACGAT
Organism: uncultured bacterium; assembly: GCA_902761575.1. Classification (GTDB taxonomy): domain Bacteria; phylum Verrucomicrobiota; class Kiritimatiellia; order RFP12; family UBA3636; genus UBA3636. Next base: position 1,121 of record CACWKU010000210.1, on the reverse strand, counting down.
GATGCCGATGGCCTTGGCGGTGTCCATCGAGGAGCCGCCGCCGATGGCGACGATGCAGTCGGCCTTCGCGGCCTTGAACGCCTTGACGCCGGCCTTGACGTTCTCGATCGTGGGATTGGGCTTGATGTCCGAGAAGATCTCGAACTTGATGCCGGCCTTCTTCAGCAGGTCCGTCACCTTCGCCGTCGTGCCGATCTTCACGAGGACCGGGTCGGACGCCACGAAGACTTTCTTGAACCCGCCGTCCTTGACGAGTCCGGGGATCTCGGCGATCGCGCCCTTCCCGTGGAAGGAGACGCCGTTGAGGTTGATGCGATAGGCCATGTTCGGCTCCGTTTTGGTTGTGGTTGTGCGGCGCGGAGCGGGACCCCGGCCGCGGGTTGTGCGTTCTTCGGCGCCTCCCGGGCGGGACCCCGGAGGCGCGCGACGGAGAAAGAGGATACCACAGGGGGAAAGTCGGGTCAAATCCGCCGCCGGCGGCGGGCTTGCCCGGCGGCGGCGGGGTATGGTAGAGTCCGGGGCATGAAGAAACCCGTCGTCCTCCTCCTCAACGGACCCAACCTCGACATGCTCGGGCGGCGCGACCCCGCGCAGTACGGCACGTTCACGCTCGCCGACGTCGAGCGCGCCTTCGCCGCGAAGTGCGAGGAGCTCGGCGTCGAACCGCGCTTCCTCCAGAGCGGCTGCGAGGGCGAGCTCTGCCACGCGATCCACGAGGCGATGGACTACGCCGCGGGGATCGTCCTCAACGCCGGGGCCTACACGCACTACAGCTACGCGATCCTCGACGCGCTCCTTCTGGCGAAGGTCCCGACGATGGAGGTTCACATCTCCGACGTCGACAGCCGGGAGCCCTTCCGGCGCGTGTCCGTGATCCGGCCGGCGTGCGTCGGGCGCGTCGCCGGGCTCGGCCTCGACAGCTACCTCGTCGGTCTCGAGCGGCTCGTGCGGGAGCACGTCCGCCCCGGCTAGCATGGCGCCGGTCCGACTCCCGCGACTCGCCTTCGCCGCCTCCGCGCTGTGGGCGGCGTGGTGGTACGCGCGCGCCGGGCAGGGCGCGGGGCTGCTCGCGTTCGGCGCGGCCGTCTGCGCCGCGTGCGTCGCGACGCGCCGCTCGCTGC